>JAFASY010000071.1 GCA_019244235.1 Chroococcidiopsidaceae cyanobacterium CP_BM_ER_R8_30 | reverse complement strand
AGCCTTCAGAACGAAGTCAGAACCACTCAAAAGCAACTGGAAACTCTCAAAGCCCAACTTGCTCTAGCGAAATCTGACCAGTTACTTAGAACAGCTGCATCAGTAGGTGAATACAAAGTCTTAGTTGCTCAACTAGAAGACGTCGATCCAGAATCTTTGAAAACAGCAGCTGAACGGCTACTGCAAAAACTGGGTAACGGTGCTGTGGTACTAGGCTCAGCCCCCGAAGCTGCAAAAGTCGCTCTTGTAGCAGCTTTTAGCCCAGCAGTTAACAAAAAAGGATTAGCTGCTGGCAAGTTTATTGGAGAAATCGCTAAACTCTGCGGCGGTGGTGGCGGCGGACGTCCCAATCTAGCTCAAGCTGGTGGACGTGATCCCAGTCAGTTGCCAACAGCTTTAGAGACGGCTCGGACTCAACTGCAATCAGCTCTGAGCGCAGCTTGACGATTAGACAACCCTAGATAAAAGGAGTGAAATATGGGTCGCTTAAATCCCTACACCCTACAAATGCAAATCACCCGCATGTATGAACAAGGTCAGTCATTCTTCGCTACAATGAAAGTGCAAGATTGGCTGCGAGAGCGGAATCAAGATCCCGCAGACTACGACATTATTTTCCACCAAAAACCCGCTCCACCTGGTTCAGATAACATAATTGCCATTGAGATTGAGCTGCGTCGTAAAGATGGACAGCCCGTCGATCCATGGTTGCAAGAACAAGCAAATCTTCATGCTTAATGAGTTAGAACACTTCCCAAATCATCCCTTAAAAACCTCTACTTCTTCTCTTGGCGCTCTAACGCGCTTCGCGCTTCGCTTCGCTCTTGGCGTCTTGGCGGTTCGCCTTAGAAATGACTGTTACATGACACTCAAACAGCCTATAAAATCGCCCTTCTCAAACTGCGGTAAACGCCTATTTGCCTGGATGATGGCTACATGCAGCACCGCTTACGAGGAGGCTGTAGCTGAACGCAAGCAAGCCTTATTTTCTAACCTTCATGGAAATGTTTTGGAGATCGGTCCTGGAAGTGGACCTAATTTGTCATACTACCCGCACGATATTCACTGGATAGGGATCGAGCCGAACCCGTTCATACACCCATATCTCCAAAAAGAAGCAGAACGGCTCGGTTTGAGTATTGACCTCCGCACAGGCACTGCTGAACGGCTAGAGGCTGAGGATAACAGCATTGATACCATTGTGAGTACTCTCGTATTGTGTTCAGTACCTGATCTTCCTAGAACATTGCAGGAAATATTGCGGGTACTCAAACCTGGGGGACGTTTTCTGTTTCTGGAACATGTTGCCGCTCCCCAAGGCACTTGGTTGAGAAAAATCCAGAGTGGAATTAGACCTATTTGGCAGGTGATTGGTGACGGATGCCACCCGGATCGTGAAACTGGGAGCGCCCTAGAAACTGCTGGTTTTGAGACTGTGGACTACCAACAATTTCGTGCTCCTGTGCCTGTTGTTAGCCCTCAAATTGTTGGTATAGCAACCAAAAAGGCCGCTTCTTAGTGGTTTAAGCAATGAAACAATCTCCAGATAAACCAAGAGTTTGGCGACCTCAATATATTGAAAATGTTGAGCGAGTTTGCGGTAAGGCTAAGGCATAGTTGCTCTAGAAGAGAACATATTACAGAGGCTAATAGCTTAATATAAGATCAACTTCACTTAAAGCGAGTAGAAAAAGTGAGCATTACAATTGCTGGCTACAGCCGTATGGAAGTTATTCAGGAAGGAGCTAACATTCTTCTCTATCGTGCCTGGAGAAAGCTAGAACAAAGCTCGGTGCTCATTAAAACTCTCAAAGCTGATTATCCTACTCTTGCAGAGCTAACACAATTAAAACATGAATATGAGATTTTACAATCTTTAAATATAGAAGGAATTGTTAAACCACTCGCTTTGTCAAACTACTCCAATGGCTTAGCCTTGATATTATCGGATTTAGGTGGCGAATCTCTAAAGCAATTTATTACTACTCAAAACTTGAACTTGCAAGAGTTTCTCCAAATTGCCATTCAAATGGCTGCTACGCTCGCAGCTTTGCATGAAAATCATATTATTCATCAAGATATCCAACTACAAAATTTCCTACTTAATCCCAAGACAGGTCGAATTCAAATCATCGATTTGAGCATGGCATCACGCCTTTCAATGCAAGACAGAACCGTCAGCTACCCGGATTTACTTGCGGGCACTCTTGCCTACATATCACCAGAGCAAACTGGTAGGATGAACCGCTCTGTAGACTACCGCACTGATTTTTACTCTTTAGGTGTTACCTTTTACGAGATGTTAACGGGACAGCTGCCCTTTACAGCTGCCGATCCCTTAGAATTAATCCACTGTCATATTGCCAAAGTCCCAACGCCGCTAAGCGCAGTCAAACCCGAGATTCCCGTAGCCATTTCGGATATCGTCATGAAACTCTTAGCCAAGATGGCAGAAGACCGCTACCAAAGCGCTTTAGGGCTTAAGGCAGAACTCGAGGCTTGTCTATTTCAGTTACAATCTGCTGGGAAGATTTCCCACTTTAAAGCTGGAGAGATGGATAGCTCTAGCCAATTTCTCATCCTAGCTAAACTTTACGGTCGGGAAGCAGAAGTCGCCACTTTAATAGAGGTGTTTGAGCAAGTCAGCCAAGGGGGAACCGAAATCATACTGGTAAGCGGTTACTCGGGAAGTGGTAAATCCTCTCTAGTGAATGAAATTCATCAACCTGTTGTGCAACATCGGGGTTATTTTATTTCCGGTAAGTTCGATCAACTGAAGCGGAATACGCCTTATGCCGCTTTCATCCAAGCTTTTCAGGAATTGATGCAACAGTTGTTAACCGAAAGCGCTGATAAATTAGCAGTCTGGAAATCAAAACTTTTAGCAGCCCTAGGTACTAATGGTCAAGTCATTATTGATGTTATTCCCGACGTAGAACGGATAATTGGTCCGCAGCCAGCAGTGCCGCAATTGGGCTTGTCCGAGTCACAAAACCGATTTCATTGGGTATTTCAACAATTCATCCACGTATTTAGCCAACTTGAACATCCGCTGGTTGTGTTTCTCGATGACTTACAGTGGGCAGATATACCTTCTTTGAAACTAATTGAGCTAACTGTACAGGCTCCAGATAACCAATGTTTGTTGCTGATTGGCACTTATCGGGACAATGAGGTGACTGCCACTCATCCATTAATGCATACTTTAGAGAAGATGCAACAAGCTGGAGTAACTGTAAATCGCATTTTTCTGCGCTCTTTGGATATCATTCACGTTAATCAACTAATTGCTGATACTCTTGGCACAAGCGCTATTAAAGCCAAATCTCTGGCTGATTTATTGTTCCAGAAAACCCAAGGCAATCCTTTCTTTTTAACTCAACTACTCAAATCCTTACATCAAAATCATTTGCTGTCATTTAATTTTAGTCAAGGTCGCTGGCAGTGGGACATTGAGCAGCTCCAAGAAGTTGAGATCACTGAAAATGTTGTTGAACTAATGGTTAGCGAAATTCAAAGGCTGTCACCAAAGACGCAGAATGTTTTAAAGTTAGCTGCCTGCATTGGCGACAAATTTACCTTAGATGTTTTAGCTATTATTGTTGAACAAGCTCAATCAGCAACGGCGCAGGATTTATGGAAGGCATTACAGGCAGGTTTGATTTTGCCCCTATCTGACGCTTATAAAATTCCCCTCGTATTTGACCTCAAAGCCCCAGATACTTCTGGAGTTGAGACATTACAAGTCAGCTACAGGTTTTTGCATGACCGAGTACAACAAGCTGCTTATTCTCTGATTCCTGATTCAGAAAAACAAGCAACTCATCTAAAAATCGGTCGATTACTACTGAGAAATACTCCGATTGCCGAACGCCAAGAAAATATCTTTGCTTTGGTAAGTCAACTGAATTATGGCGCTGACTTACTTACTTTAGAATCAGAAAAATATGAGCTAGCTGAACTTAACCTTATTGCCGGTCAGAAAGCAAAAGCAGCGACGGCATATGAGTTGGCTAGCGGTTATCTGAAGGTGGGTTTAAGTTTATTACCAGCTAGCAGCTGGCATGAGCAATATAAACTAACATTAGCTTTATATCAGGAAGCAGTGGAGGGGGCGTTTCTTAGCAGGGAATTTGAGTACATGGAGCAACTGTCTAAGGTAGTGCTGCAACAAGCAAAAACACAGTTGGATAAAGTAAAAATTTATGAGGTAAAATTTAAAACTTTTGAGTTGCAAAGAAAACTACTCGAAGCAGTGAAGCTCGGACTACAAGTTCTAGAAATACTGGGAGTGAAACTCATAGAATCGCCATCCTCGTTAGATATTCAACATGCTATTGAGGAAACAACAGCAAATTTATTAGAAAAAGAAATAGAAGATTTAATTAATCTGCCATCGATGACAGATGCGAACAAGTTAGCAGCCCTTCGGCTCATAGTAAGTTTAGTTCCTGCTGCTTATCAATCTGCACCTGCACTATTTATTCTGATGGCTTGCCAGGAAGTAAATTTATCTATTAAATATGGAAATACTCCTTTTTCAGCTAGCGCCTTTGCTGATTATGGAGTGGTTTTCAGCGGTTTATTACAGGATATTGAAACTGCTTATAAATTTGGGGAGCTGGCTATTAATGTATTAGAGCGTTTAGGTGCTCGTGAGGTTAAAAGTCAAACATTATTTAAAATTGCCACTTTCATATTACATTGGAAACATCACGTTAGAGAAACCTTACAACTTTTAGAAGATGCTTACTCCAGTGGGTTAGAAAATGGAGATTTAGCACATGCTGGCTACTCAGCAAGTCATAAATGCCAATATTTATATTGGAGTGGTTGGGAACTAAAAAGCCTCGAACGAGAAATGGCTAGTTATAGTAAGGCGATTACTCAAATTGATCAACAAACTGCTTTAAAGTGGCATCAAATATTTCATCAGGCAGTATTGAATTTAATAGGATTGGCTGAAAATCCTTGCTGTTTAATTGGTGAGGCTTACAATGAAGAGCAATTCTTGCCATTTCACATTCAACTAAATGAACGAACGGCTATTCACTACATATTTCTCAATAAATTAATTCTGTGTTACCTATTTGGTGAGTTTACTCAAGCTGTGGAGAATGCCACCAAAGCTGAGCAGTATTTAGACGGGGTAAGAGGGTTGCTAACTGTACCAATGTTTAATTTCTACGATTCTTTGGCACAACTATCAGTATATCCCTCAGCACCATACTCACAACAAGAACAGCTCTTGATTAGAGTAATGAATAACCAAGAAAAGATGCGAAAATGGGCAGATTATGGTCCAATGAATTTTCAGCATAAGTACGAACTGGTAGAGGCAGAAAAAGCGCGGGTATTAGGTCAATACTGGCAAGCAATTGATTGCTATGACCGGGCAATTGCCCTAGCAAGGGAGCATGGATATATCCAAGAAGAAGCATTAGCAAACGAATTGACAGCCAAATTTTATCTCTCCTGTGGAAAAGAAAAGGTCGCCCGAGTTTATTTGACCGATGCATTTTATGGTTATGTTCGGTGGGGAGCAGCAGCAAAAGTTAGAGAATTGACGCAAAGCTATCCAGCGTTCGTACCTCAAACGTTGGAGCATGAAACTCCCAGCGCCAAGGTTAGCACAGAAAGTAACTCGAAGGGTAGCAGTTTGCAAGGATTGGATCTAGCTGCTGTGATTAAAGCATCCCAAGCCCTCTCTGGCGAGATTGTTTTGAGTGAGTTGCTCTCTAAGCTCATGCAAATCGTGCTGGCAGAAGCTGGCGCAGAGATTGGGTTTTTGATGTTAGTAGAAGCCGATAAATTACTGATAGAAGCATCAGGAAAAGTGAATGAAGACAAAATTATCCTACAGCAATCACTTCCAGTCAAAACTCAGCAGCTACCGCAATCAATTCTTAATTATGTAGTGAGAACCGAAGAAACTGTTGTACTTGAGGATGCTACACAAGCAGAAATCTTTGCCACCGATATTTATATCATCAACCACAAACCAAAATCCGTCCTCTGTACACCAATTGTTCGTCAAGGTCAACTTATTGGTCTGCTGTATTTAGAAAATAATTTGACTACTGCCGCCTTTACTCCAGAGAGAGTGGAGGTCTTACAACTGTTATCTTCTCAAGCAGCAATCTCAATTGAAAATGCGCGGCTCTATAAAAATTTAGCATCAGCTAATGTTAGCTTGAGCGCTTCTCATGAGGAACTAGCAGAATACAGTCGGACTTTAAAAGCAAAGGTCGAAGAGCGAACGCAGGAATTACAAGCCAAGAATTCGCTACTGCAACAGGAAGTCCAGGAGCGCCAACGAGCTGAAGCCGCCGCTGAAAGCGCTAACCATGCTAAAAGTCAATTTTTAGCTAATATGAGTCACGAATTGCGAACTCCGCTCAATGGGATTATGGGTTATGCTCAAATTCTGAAGAAAGACAAAAGCTTGACAGAGCAGCAAAAAGATGGACTGGAGATCATTCATCAGTGTGGTGAACATCTGCTGACGTTGATTAACGATGTTCTAGATCTTTCTAAAATCGAAGCTGAGAAAATGGAGCTTCGTCCTAACGATTTTCAGTTTCCAGCTTTTCTTAATAGTATTGTTGATATCTGCACTATTCGTGCGCAACAAAAGGGAATTTCGTTGAGATATGAGCCGAATATCTCGATACCAAAAGTTGTCCATACTGATGAGAAAAGGTTACGCCAAGTCTTGCTGAATTTACTGAGCAACGCCGTCAAGTTCACTCACAAGGGTAGTGTAGTTTTTCAAGTAGGTAAGTACAATGAAAAACTGCGGTTTCAAGTCGAAGATACAGGCATCGGTATTGCATCGGAACAATTAGAAGCAATATTTTTGCCGTTTCAACAGGTAAGCGATCGCCATCCCAAAAGTGAGGGCACTGGATTAGGACTGGCAATTAGTCGTCAATTAGTCCAAATGATGGGTGGCGAATTGCAAGTAAAGAGCAGATTAGGTCAAGGAAGCGTTTTCTGGATGGATTTGGATTTGCCGGAAGTGGCTCAATCGATTGAAGTGATTCTTCCCAGCAACGAACGCCGAATTATTGGATACAAAGGCACTAGGCGAAAAATTCTGGTGGTAGACGACAAACAGGTAAATCGCTCTGTCTTACTCAACCTGTTACAGCCTTTAGGGTTTGAAGCTGTGGCAGCAGTAGACGGCAGAGACGGTCTCAACAAAGTGCATGAATTTCAACCAAATGCTATCTTAATTGATTTGGTGATGCCGGTGCTGGATGGGTTTGAGTTTACTCGTTGCATTCGGAAGTCGCACGGAGCCACCGTGGTAGTGATTGCTATCTCCGCTAGCGTTTTTGATGCGGCTCAACAGACAAGCTGTGAAGCAGGTTGCGATGGTTTTGTCCCTAAGCCAATCCGCGCTGCAGAGCTGTTTGAACAGCTACAGCTGCATTTAAAGCTAGAATGGATTTACGAAGATGCTGTTTCCTCTGGAGCTGCTAGAAGGGAGGAAGACGACAAACAAGTAGCAACCGGAGTACTTTTTACTCCCCACTCCGGGTTGCCACCGATGGGCTCACTTATACCCCCACCAGCAGCGGAAATCGCCACCTTGTTTACTCTAGCGATGATGGGAGACATCAAAGGTATCGTTGATCAAACCCAACGACTAGAACTGTTAGATCCCAAATTCGTACCCTTTGCCACTCATTTGCGGCAATTAGCTAGAGGCTTCGAGGAAAAACAAATCCTGGAGTTTGTCAAACAATATAGGGAGCTGTGAATGAGCGACGAAACGATGGCACAAGGCACAATCTTAATCGTCGATGATACTCCCGCCAACTTAAAGATTCTCTTCGATTTTTTAGCGGATTTTGGTTTTAGAGTTTTAGTCGCTCAGGATGGGGAAAGCGCTATCTTGAAAAGTAAGTATGCTCTACCCGACTTGATTCTGTTGGACGTGTTGATGCCGGGAATTGACGGTTTTGAAACTTGCTACGCTTTAAAAGCTGATGCAGCAACTCAAGATATTCCCATCATTTTCATGACCGCACTTTCCGAGCCAGTGGATAAAGTTAAAGGGCTGAATCTTGGTGCGGTAGACTACATCACTAAGCCGCTTGAACCGGAAGAGGTTTTAGCTCGGGTGAAGCTGCACTTGAACCTGCGGCGCCTGACTAAAAAACTGCAACAACAAAATCAGCGCTTAGAACATGAGCTAGAGGAGCGGCAGCGCTCGGAACAGAAAATCCGCGAACAAGCGGCTCTGCTCGATATTGCCACAGATGCTATTCTCGTTCTCGACCTAGATAGCTGGATTTGTTTTTGGAATAAAGGAGCTGAACGGCTGTACGGATGGCAGGCAGAAGAAGTCATCGGTCAGAAGGCTGACGAGCTTTTATATCGTCAGACCTTATCTGAATTGCAACCGCTGCCAAGTTTCTGCCAAACTGGTGAGTGGCAGGGTGAGTTACATCAAGTCACAAAAGAGGGCAAGGAGATTGTTGTTGCTAGCCGTTGGACCCTAGTGTGTGACGAAGATGGGCAGCCTAAATCAATCCTGACAGTCAATACCGATATTACACAGAAAAAACAACTAGAAGTCCAGTTTCTCCGTGTTCAACGACTGGAGAGCATTGGCACGCTTGCTAGTGGCATTGCCCATGACCTAAACAATATTCTGACACCTGTTCTAGCGTCTGCTCAACTGCTACAAAAAACCCAACTTAATAATGAAAAGCAGCAATTGTTACTAACAGCACTAGAAGCAAGCGCTAAGCGGGGGACAGCTTTAATCAAGCAAGTGCTGTCATTCGCACGGGGAATGGAAGGTTCGCGCACGATTCTTCAAGTCAGGCATTTAATTGAGGAAATTCGGCATATTGTCCAAGAGACATTTCCTAAATCCATTGAATTATACATGGACATATTGCCAAATTTATGGACTGTCTATGCGGATGCCACACAACTACATCAAGTTCTCATGAACCTAGTGGTTAATGCTCATGATGCGATGCCTCATGGGGGAACTCTAACGCTCTCTGCTGAAAATCTGTTTATTGATGAAAACTATGCTCGGATACATTCTGATGCTTCTGCAGGTCCCTATATTGTTATTACAGTAGCGGATACAGGAATTGGAATGCCACCTGAGATTTTAGACAGAATTTTTGAACCCTTCTTTACAACTAAAGAGCCGGGTCAGGGTACAGGATTGGGTCTTTCCACAGTATTTGGCATCATCAAAAGCCATGATGGATTTGTGAACGTGTACAGCGAGGTCGGAAGAGGAACAAGATTTCAAGTGTGCTTGCCAGCTATAGAGGAAAGCGACTTACGGCAAGCTCAAAACATTGATGTCCCTCTAGGCAATGAGGAATTGATCCTCGTGGTTGATGATGAAGTTTTAATTAATGAGATTACTAAAACAACGCTAGAAACATACAACTATAGAGCCTTAACTGCCAGTAATGGAATTGAGGCAATTTCTATATATGCTGAGCAACAAGCCGAAATTCGTCTCGTCTTGCTCGATATGATGATGCCAGAGCTTGACAGTTCAACTACTATCCGTACATTGCAAACACTCAACCCGCTCTGCAAAATTATTGCCTTTAGTGGTCTTGCTTCTAACCAAAAATTGGCTTATGTTCATGGTCCTTGTGTCAAAGCATTTTTGTCTAAGCCCTACACAACGTCAGAATTACTGAATACTATTAAAACGGTACTGAATATGAACTAAGAGAGAGTTTGTAAAAAAATCTTCAGAAGAGAGAGCAGGCAGTAGATGGAGGCTACATTAAGCTGCTCTAATGACTATTGATGTAAGCGTATCAAATCCATGTGAAGCAGGTGTTTTCGTGATATCTCTCTGGGTACTAAAGTATTGGACTGTACCTCTGCCTGCATAAATCATGACTTGATTGTGCAATGCCACAAAGAAAAGCTCTTCACAAGAGGCAGGGGAGATAGAGCTAGAATAGAAGTACATTGTAACTTAGCTACAATCTATAATTCATGACCACTGCTGAACTAGTTAAAACGCAGTATGAAGCTGTGATTGGGTTAGAAACTCACTGCCAGCTAAACACCGACTCTAAGGTTTTTTGTAATTGTTCCACAGAATTTGGCGTTACTCCAAATCAGAATGTCTGCCCAATCTGTATGGGGATGCCTGGGGTGCTACCTGTTCTGAACCAGAAGGTGCTGGAATATGCTGTTAAGGCTGGTCTAGCTCTTAACTGTGAGATTGCCCCTTTTAGTAAATTTGACCGTAAGCAGTATTTCTATCCCGATCTACCCAAGAATTATCAAATATCTCAATACGATCTGCCGATTGCTGAACATGGATGGCTGGAAATTGAGCTAATTGATGCTGAGGGCAACCCAAGACGGAAGCGAATTGGCATTACGCGCCTGCATATGGAGGAAGATGCAGGAAAGCTAGTTCATGCTGGTAGCGATCGCCTCTCTGGCTCTACCTACTCTCTAGTAGACTTCAATCGGACTGGGGTGCCACTCGTTGAGATTGTCTCTGAGCCTGACATGCGTTCCGGGCAAGAGGCAGCTGAATATGCCCAAGAACTGCGACGGATATTACTCTATCTGGGTGTCAGCAACGGCAATATGCAAGAAGGCTCCCTCCGCTGCGATGTCAACATCTCAGTGCGCCCTGTGGGACAGCAGGAATTTGGCACCAAAGTCGAAATCAAAAACATGAACTCGTTCAGCGCTATTCAAAAGGCGATCGAGTACGAAATTGAACGGCAAGTGGCTGCCATAGAAGCTGGGGAACGGATTGTGATGGAGACTCGGCTGTGGGAAGAGGGTAGCCAGCGCACTATTAGTATGCGGGTTAAGGAAGGCTCCAGTGACTACCGCTATTTCCCAGAACCAGACTTGGCTCCTATTAAAGTATCGGCGCAGCAACTAGAACAGTGGCGTTCTGAGCTACCAGAACTGCCAGCCCAGAAACGGCAACGTTATGAAAATGAGTTGGGGCTATCTGCCTACGACGCTCGCGTGTTAACCGATGACAAATTAGTGGCAGAGTATTTTGAAGCAGCGATCACTAGCTTAGCACATCCAAAGCAAGCGGCTAATTGGATCATGGGTGATATTGCTGCCCATTTGAACAATCAAAAGCTCAGCATCACTCAAATTGCTCTTTTACCCTTGATGCTGGCTGAACTCATCACTCTAATTGACAACGGCACAATCAGCGGCAAAATCGCCAAGGATATTCTGCCAGAGCTACTGACTGAGGGCGGTTCTCCTAAGGAATTGGTTGAGAGCAAGGGACTGATTCAAATTTCTGACGTTAGTGCTTTGGAAGGCATCATCGATCAAGTCTTGGCAGCAAATCCCAAAGAGCTAGAACAATATCGTCAAGGCAAAACCAAGCTACTGGGCTTCTTCGTAGGAAAGGTGATTAAAGAAACAGGGGGAAGGGCAGATCCTAAATTGACTAACCAATTGGTGGCTAAGAAGCTCAATGCTTAACCGCTAGCCGCAAGCTGATTGGTTTACTTAGGTAAAGTTTTGCCAACTGACACTATTAGTTAGAAGTCCTTTGGCATAGATTATGATGCTTTGGAGGATGTGGTAACACGGTAGGCGATAAGTAGTTAACAAGTGCAGTTCAGCCCAGGAGGCGAGGCGTGACGGGGATAGACTTCGTACTTCGGTTGGGAATAGCATTCCTGCTGGGAGCCGCAATTGGGTTGGAACGTCAGTGGCGGCAACGTCTGGCGGGCTTGCGCACCAACACTCTGGTAGCCTGTGGAGCCGCTTCCTTTGTGATGCTAGGAGTCATGATTCCAGGAGCTAATGCTACTCAGATTCCAGCTTATGTAGTCTCCGGAGTAGGGTTCCTCGGAGGGGGAGTGATCCTGCGGGAAGGAGCCAGCGTCAGGGGATTGAATACGGCAGCTACGCTCTGGTGTGCTGCCGCAGTGGGGGCGTTAGCTGGCTCTGGGTTTCTCTTACAGGCGTTTATTGTCACAGTGGTCGTTTTAATCGCAAATATCCTCCTGCGACCATTGGGTTACCGGATCAACCAGCAACCCCTCAAAGGTACCGAGCTAGAGTTCTGCTATCGCTGCTCAGTGGTCTGCCGCAGTCAGGATGAAGCTCATGTTCGTGCCCTGCTGCTCCAAAGTCTCAGCACCAGTGCAATGAGGTTGCGTTCTTTGCAAAGTCAGGATTTGGAGACTTCCGCACAAGTCGAAGTTCAAGCTGATTTAGTGACGCAAGACCGCAAGGATGCCTTGATGGAGCAAGTTGTGAGTCGTTTGAGCTTGGAATCAGGAGTTAGTGCTGTGAGATGGCGAATCATCGAGCAAGAATATGGCTAAGCGTTTATCTGCATCTGAGCGATGGGAAGCTGGCAAAGCATTGCGTCAGATTGTGCCCCGCTCAGCCCATAGTGAGTGGTGTCCCACCTATGATCGCCCCGATCCAATCGACCTGTTAGAGGCATCCAACCAAGGACGAATTCCAGAGCTAATTCCCATTCGCTATAGTCGGATGCTGCAATCCCCCTTTGCTTTCCTGCGGGGAGCAGCGATGATTATGGCAGCCGATCTAGCAACTACACCCACCACAGGTATTCAGGTGCAGGCATGTGGTGATTGCCACCTACTTAACTTTGGTGGCTTTGCCTCCCCAGAGCGGCATCTGATCTTCGATCTGAATGATTTTGATGAAACCCTGCCTGCTGCTTGGGAGTGGGATGTCAAGCGATTAGTAACAAGCATCATCGTTGCTGGCAGGGACATTCGCCTTTCGGATCAGGATTGTTATGAAGCAGCACTGGCAGCTGCTCGAGCCTATCGGCTAGCTCTGACCGAGTACGGGCAGATGCGGGCTTTGGAGGTTTGGTACGCACGGCTAGATGCAGGGATGTTGCTCGAACATGCCCCTGATAAGGAGACGCGACAACTCTGGGCGCGGATGGCGACGAAGGCATTTAGCCGCACTTTAGAGCAAGCATTTCAGCAACTGACGCAGGAGCGCGATGGTCAGAGGCGCTTCATTGAGCATCCACCATGGATTTACCACCTACCTAACCATGAACAGTACTTGCAAGAGATCGGGGTTTTGTTCGAGCAATACCGCGATACCCTTCAGAATGACCGACAATTTTTACTCGACCGCTACCGTCTTGTGGATGTAGCGATGAAAGTGGTTGGGGTGGGCAGCGTGGGAACTCATTGCGGGGTAGCACTCCTCCTTGCCGATGACGAGGACCCGTTGTTGCTCCAGTTTAAGGAAGCTAAAGCCTCAGTGCTAGAGCCATATGCGGAAGAGAGCACTTATTCCAGTCAGGGGGAACGGATTGTTGCAGGGCAGCGCCTAATGCAAGCAGTTAGTGATATCTTTCTAGGCTGGACGAGCAACGATCGGGGTCAAGACTTCTATTTCCGTCAGCTACGGGATATGAAAAGCGCCATCAAGCTGAAGGGAATGTCAGTCAGGGGTTTAACTGACTACGCTGAGATTTGTGCTTGTGCACTAGCTCGATCTCACGCTCGTACTGGAGAGCCAGCAACGATTGGCGGTTATCTTGGTCAAAGCGATACATTTGATCGGGCTGTAGCCGACTTTGCTGCAACCTATGCTCATCAGGTTAAGTGTGACTATCAAGCCCTAGTCACTGCCGTACAGTCAGGTCGCATAAAAGCCCAAGAGGGTAACTTCAGCCACTAAGAGAGACTCCCAGCAATCGTCCAACGCCAAACGTGATCCCGGCAGCCGCTAAACCGAAGAGCACCTGCCGAGTTCCAGAATAGAGCACACTCCGCCCAGTCAAGAGAGTGATGCCTGCACCAATCAGGAACAGTGCCAACCCACTTAAAAGCAGGCTGACGCCCACCGCAATAGCTCCACTCAAAAACGTAAATGGCACTACAGGCACAATGGCACCAAGCGAGAAGAGAAAAAAAGAGGTGGCTCCTGCTGCCCAGGCTGAGCCACCCAGTTCCTCTGGATCAATCCCCAACTCTTCGCGGGTCAAAGTGTCCAAAGCAGTGGTCTGATTTGACATCATCCGTGCTGCTAAAGTCCGTGCCTGTGCTGCTGGTAGTCCCTTAGCCTCATAAATTAAAGCTAGCTCTTCTTCTTCCTCATCTGGCACCTCTTCTACTTCCCGCTTTTCAATGCGGATCTGCCGCTCGTAAAGTTCGCGGGAACTTTGAACCGAGAGCCACTCTCCTAGAGCCATTGAGCAAGCTCCGGCTAGCAATCCGGCGAAACCCGTAACTAAAATTGACCTACCGTTGATGTTAGCCCCTGCCACTCCCATGACCAGACTGAGATTTGACAGTAGTCCATCGTTAGCCCCAAGGACTGCTGCCCGCAGGGTGTTACCGCCTGCTGTGCGGTGGCGTCCCTCAATTTGAGCCAACGTTCCGCCCTCTAACCCAGTACTGGACGAACTAGTAATCGCCTCAAGCAGCCGTGCGTGTGAACGTTCCTGGACTGGAAGCTGAGTATGATGAGTATCGGCCTGCGCGTCGTAGCTATGGCTGTCAACCTGCTCCATCGCGTTAATCGTCGGCAGAACAAACTGAGGACCAAAACGCTTTGCCAACAGTGCTAAAAACCGCGTGCGCCAGCCGATTCGTCGTCGGGGAGGTCGTCGCCCAACCTGCCGTAGCTTCTCTTCCCAGAACTGGGCATGGGTTTCCTCTGTTATTGCTAATCTGCGATAGACCTCTGCCAGGGCCGACTGGGGTTCGGCTTTGGCTAGGGCACGGTAGAGAAAGGCACTCTCAATTTCATCCTGCCAGTTTTCTAAATAACGTGTGATATCGGCTTGATCGACCATAATCAGACTCTATTACTAGGCAGAAGGATTTTAATCTTATTATCTAAAGATTTTGTAGCATTTGATTCACAGCTAGCAGCTAGAACGCATTGACACTCCCCAGCCTAAAGGCGTGGGGATTCTTCTCTCACTGGATCTTATCTAGACCAGTGTTACCACTGACCCCCGACAGAACTCCTCCAGAAGCATTTTGAGACTCCACTGGCTGTCCGACAGCAGAGATTCCCCGCTGAACTATCACTTGTGCTGCCGCTACATCTCTATTCGTGGTATATCCACAATTCTGACATCGATGTATTCTCTCACTCAAATCTTTTCGGCCCGTTATTGTTTGACAACTTGGGCAAGTTTGACTTGTGTAGTCTTTATCGACCTTGAGGAAGAATACCCCTCTTTTCCAGCAGATGTAAGACAAGATATTAAAGAACTGTCCGTAAGCAGCATCAAGTGTATGCTTTCCAAATAAACCCTTGGCCCAAGCTTTGAAGTTGATATCTTCTATAAATATTGCTTGGGCTCTGTCACATAAGCGATGAGCCAATTTGAAATGCCAGTCTTTGCGGGTGTCATGAATTTTCTGATGAACTCTAGCTATCTTTGTCTGGAGCTTTAGCCAATTACTAGAACCCTTTTGCTTGTGCTTTAATCTTCGTTGCAGTAATTTCAACTCGCGGTGAAGTGCGCTAAAGAAGGGAGGTCTAGAAACTAATTCTCCATCAGAAGTCGCTAAATATTTGTCTAGCCCAATATCTACTCCGAGTGGATACCCTGAGAAAGGTACATCTGGTATGGCTGCGCCTAACTGATAAGTCAGCATGACAAAAAATCCAGATGCTCTCTTGACTACCCTCATTTGCTTTAGGGTAAACCCTTCGGGCAGTGGACGAGACATTCTCATTCTCACCCAACCAATCTTAGGCAATTTAACTCGACCATGAGCAACTGCATTCTGCTTCACGTCTGGATAGACGAAAGAGCGCATTTGTTTTTTGAATCTAGGAAACCCATATCCGCGTTCCCACATGGCTACAAAGGCAGCTTCTAGCTGTCTAAGAGTTTGCTGTAGAACGTGAATATGTGGTAGCTGTAGCTCTGGATAGAGCTTTTTAGCTACAGTTAAAGCTTTACATTGACTGTAATATGTTGGTCTGGGCGTATCCGCCGGGAGGATATATTCAGAAACTAGACTGCATGAATTAACAGCAGACTTGCGAGAATTCACCCAATCTTTCCGTTCACGCAGAGCAAAGTTGTGAACTTGCTTACAGACATCAAGCCAGGTCTCAAAAGTTTTAATTTGTTGCGTGCTTGGTTTGAGTTTGTACTCGTAGTTTACTGTAATCATTTAAACAATGTAGCATAATGAGTAAGCATTTAGTAATTTATTCACAAATACAAAGTCGCCCTGGAAGGACAAGGCTTGAGAGCCATTTTTTCGGTCACCAGAATGGTGCCTACAAGGTAGAGCAGACTGCCGATGAGCAAGTAGGCAGCACCAGGTTGATGCCACTTTAATAGTGAGGAAGCCGCTAGAAAGAGGCAAGCCGCAGCCGTTCCGAAGAGTACCAGCATGAACAACGGATTAATTGCTGAGACGTTGATAAGATTGCATAGCGGCAATGCCATCCTTTGGCTGAAGTCGGGCAAGGGCATTCATCACGAAGGTTAAGAAGGCGAAGAAAACTCCCGCGACTAGCCCGCATCCGATTGCTGCAAGTAGCTTCAATATGAAAAGTGAGGAATGAGGGATTGCCATAAAGCTTTGATTCGGGTTACGTTTCAATCTGTGACTTAATGAACCAGATGTGCGATCGCTCTGTTTGAACCATGACCCTTCCAGCATAGGAAACCGATTCTTATCTAACTATCTCATTCTTGTGCCACTATCAAAATCTTGCGCTCGATTTGCAAGTAGTTCCGAAAAAGCTACTGGAGTGAATACAATCAGAGCAAGACGCATTGGGTTTGCGGCATGAAAACTCCCATCACTCAGCAGATTGAATGTACCCGCCCGCCCATTGCCTCTAGCCAAAACCAGGGTTGGGAAAACATTCTGGTCGAACAATTTCAACATCCATCGGGGGAGGGGAGAACTTATTACAGTGATGAACACACAACACCAAGAGCATACAGAGTAATTAAATAACCCTGTGGACAAAACTGAAATCTCATGTTGCCTACCGATCTCCTAATGCATCGCCAAAATGGTGAAACAATCGTTCCGAAACGGCTACAGCTTGATCGGAAGAATCTAGATATGGCAATTGAATTAATTGCTTGCTTTCAGGCAGCGCAAGGTGGGACTCAGGGAGCACTGGATTGCCAGTTGCAAGAGTTGGAAGGTGATAGTCCTGACTATCGCTCTTATCGGGGACTGGCTCATATTCTCCGTAGTAGTTGTTGTGAATTTGAGGTTGTAAGTCCTTTAGAACCTCAGTTGCTGCGGGAACGAGTGTTTGCTCTTGCTGCTCAATCTGCTCCTAGTTCTTTGCATAGTACTGCTGTGCTTAGTACTTTAGCGCTCTCGCTCTCACATGAACTAGAGAGGGAGGTTTTGCCAGAGCAGATTCGGATAGGGCTTTATGCAGATTTAGCTGAAAATCGCATTCTGATGCAGTTTGATGCTCCGACACCGGAAGAGTTACTGCATCGTTATAATTTGTCACAAGTGCAAGGTGTGTTTTATCGTGCTAGCCAACTCACTCTGAATGCTCATCGCAATGTTCCTGGTGAGTATAAGCTTTTGTTTCGCTATCTCAAGCTGTTTCAACTAATGGCTTACATAGAGGGTGATGCCGATCATGGTTTCACTATTACTATAGATGGTCCGACAAGTCTGTTTAGTCCTAGCACGCGTTATGGTCTGGCAATTGCTAAGCTTATCCCTGCTCTATTGCATGTAACTAAATGGAGTCTTAGTGCTACTCTACAAACTCGCGATACCTTCACAAATACCTGGAAAACCGGACGCTTCAGCTTGAATTCAGATTGTGATTTGGTCTCACACTATCCTGCGGGCAAACCTTATGACAGTATGCTAGAGGCATCTTTTGCTGACCGTTGGGATTCATTGAATACAGATTGGATACTAGAGCGAGAAGTTGATCTGATTCCCATTCCTGGTAGTGTCATGATTCCAGATTTTCGCCTAGTACATCCAGAAGGACGCACATTTTTACTAGAGATTGTTGGCTACTGGAGACCAGAATACTTGCAGAAGAAATTCTCACAGGTGCGCCGTGCTGGTTGCGATAATTTGATTTTGGCAATTTCTGAGCGGCTGAATCTAGAAAAGGTGGGAGTGAAGGTAAGTGATGTCCCAGCTAGAATTGTGTGGTTTAAGGATAAGTTGTTACCAAAAGCTGTATTAGCAGTGATGAATTGAACTCATATCTATACTGAACTAAAGCGCATCCTTCAAAAGACTTAACTTCCAATACAGAAGTAAAAGCTGATAAAGTGGCTTTAACGATACTAGTGCTATGATAGTTTTGATAGCTAAATGATTAAAACTTAATCACTGACTTCAGGAATATATAGGGAATTTGAAGATGCAGCTTAACAAGTAATCAGTACACTTGTTAGGTTCGAGGAGGTTAAAGATCGTGAAGAAAATAGTTTCTATTGCTTTATTGAGCTTAGCCACTATATCAATGCCTTTACTTTTCTCCCAAGCTGCTAGGGCTGATGAAGTTTACTGTCATCCTGTTACCGACAAGCAGGTGTCTAGGAACTCAGCCAACTACCCAAATGCTTATGCAGCTGGCTATCAAGCAGGGGAACAACGCTTTCGGGACGGAGTGGGTTATAAACCTCAGGAGGAAGGAGGTGAATTTGCTCGTGGTTTCGAAGATGGTTATTTTAATCGTCCTTATAACGGACCAACAGTTGACCAAAGTATAACTCAAAAGTGTGACGAGAGCGGCTACAATGGCGTAAGCCCTCCTTCTGTGGTCTACTATCCTTACGTTGTATCCCCTCCTGTTATCTATAACTATCCTAATCCTGCTTTTAATTTCGACTTCCTATTTGGAGGATGGCATCACGGATGGGGCTACCATCGATGGGGCTACCGAAGATGGTAGTTAAGATTCACTTTAAGCCCAGCTCTCTACGCAGCTTTCTACTATATCTTGCTTGCCTCCAGTTTTGAGCAGATTTAATTTGATCTGGAGTCAGATTTAAGGTATGCATAAGATTAGTGCAAGACTCTTCTAGAGTACCTGTATTATAACAACCCAGGACAGCTGAATCAAAATGTGCCCCTATAAGGTGAGCTTTGTAAAGGTTAGCTCCTTTAAGGTTTGCCTTACTAAAGTTAGCTTCGTTGAGACGGGTTCCACTTAGATTGGCTCCCATAAAGTCAGCTCCACTCAGATTAGCTCCACTAAGGTCAGCCAGGACAAGATTAGCCCCACTGAGGTCAGCCCGACTCAAATTAGCACCGATAAGATCGGCTCTGTAAAGGCTAGCTTTTGTCAATTTAGCCATATTAAGCCTAGCCATGCTGAGGTTGATTTCAGTGAGGTTAGCTCCACTAAAGTTGACCCCATTAAGGTTAGCTCCTTTAAGATTGATGCCTTTGAGGTTAGTACTCTTGAGGTCAGTTCCACTGAGGTTGGCATCAATAAGACTAGCGCCACTCAGGTCAGCCCCACTCAGGTCAGCTCTGGAAAGGTTGGCTCGGCTCAGGTCAGCTCTGGAAAGGTTGGCTCGTTTGAAGTTAGTCCCTTTGAAGTTAGTCCCCTTAAGGTTAGCCCCACTGAGATCAACCCCACTAAGGTTGTCGCCCTGGAGATCAACATGGCGAAGACTAGCACCAGTTTTTAACAGTTTTTGAAGAGCGGAGATTTTTGCTGCCTTATTAACCTGCCCGCTATCATTCTGAATAATTTGCTGCAAATGTGCGATCCTAAACTCTCTTGCAGTCACAAAGCCTAGGTATACAGTTAAACCAATGGGAATAATCAAGCCAAGTCCAATTGTCTTAAGACCCCTATTCCATGGCTGCTTTAGGCTTTGTTTGATAAATTCCCTAGCTGAATCTAATGAAGACATTTGGAAAACCGTGTCGCTCTGCCTTCCACCGGCAAAGAGTGAACACACTCCTTAAAGTTGTCTACTACTATTATGATATGTGCCACCTAACAATGGCAGATGGAAACTTATTGACTGTAGCAACGAGTTAGGCTGATTGTACAGGGATAACACCTTGGTCAAAAATGTGGTTATCAGTGTTGATGCCATGGAGTACTATGCGATCGCTATACACTTCATAAGCTGCAAAACTCAGCCGACTGGCAGAATGGGCTGTCCACTCTGAGCGAAATACTGGACGCGTTGCTGCTCCTGCCCCGCAGATCACGTAAGTTGTACCGTTAATTGGGTGAGTGCGCTCATAGTCATGGTCGTGACCGTTGATATAAAGTTGAACACGGTACTTTTGAAATAGAGGCGTTAGATGTTTAATAAACACCTGATTCACTCCATACAGACCCGACGTGTAGACTGGGTGATGAGCAAATACGATTTTCCAAGGGGCATCACTGCGGCTCAATTCTTGTTCTAACCAAGGTAGCTGAGCTTTCCAGTCAGCATTGACGTTAGTATCCAAGGCAAAAAATTGTACTGGATCGCGCCGAAATGTATAGTAGCGCCCTTGCATGTTGAAGTTAGCATACTGAAGTTGATGTTCCCCATTTGCATTGCGAATGTCGTGGTTCCCCAAACACGCATGAAACTTAACTCCTTGCTGGAGTAAAGGCTGATAGGGACGCTCAAACACTGCATCAATTTTCTCAATTTCGCCATTGTTATAGATGTTGTCACCTGCCAATATGACTAAGTCAAAGGGATTTTGACTGTGATAACGAGTCATTGCTTTAGCTACAGCATACTGACCCCTGTCTCCTGTACCTGTATCTGCTACAGAGACAAAGCGCAGAATTGGGGTTGATGTTGTTGTCCGTGCTGTTGCTGGCATCACAACCGGATTGGAGGGTGTTTTAACAGCTGCCTTTTGGGTACTCTGTTTTTGGAGGAGCTTTCCTAAACCAGCTAAACCAAGAACACCAAAGCTACTTAAAACTAAAAACTGGCGACGTTTGAAGTTCATAAATCTTAGTTCTCATAAATTTAGCAAATGACAAACGAACGCGAACCGATTGGTAGCTGGGGAGCAGACGTAAAATGATAGATTAGGTCTGAAGAGGCAGCCCTCGTAAGAATCTATCGTAGTTTTGTTGGATTTGCTGCCCTTCAGGAAGATTTAATGTCACAGGATCAGCCAAACTCACAACCACCGCCTGCTCCCGAACCAGGAGCCAATAAGTCGGAAACAAGCCAAGAGCAGACTGCCCAGTCAACCAATAGCAGAGCCCAAACATTTTTGCGCGCTCAGAGTATCAAAGCCTTACGCGGAACAATTCAGCTCTTAGAAGGGATACTGATAAAACTGGAGGCAGAACCACCAGCTACTGCGAGGGAAACTTCTGGTTTCTGGAATAAATTGCAGCTAGGGTGGAGCGGTGCATTAGCGAAGCTCCGCTCTCTCCTACCAGAAAACCTGTCTGCCAAACTGTCAGATACGGGTTTGACTGCCATCATTGCAGCAATTGCTGTACTCGCTGTCTGGACAACATCAGCCCTGCTGTCTGAGAAGCCAACCGAGGTAGCCAATGTTCCACCAGCAACTTCAGTCCCTACTGCTGAACTCACCCCTTCACCAGAGCTAACCGCACCTAAAGTTCCACCAGCAACTTCAGTCCCTACTGCTGAGCTCACCCCTCTACCAGAGTTAACTGCACCTGCAGAGCCACAACCAATCGAAGTTGTACCGCTACCATCAGAGCCAGTGCCATCTTCCTCTCCCACCTTAGAACTGACACCAGAGCAGAGCCTAATTGCGTCAATTCAAAATCAAGTGACTGAAATTACTGACCAATATGCAAATGGACTGATTCAGTCAATTCAAGCCAATTTTCGGGGTAGCAGCCTAGTTATTAAAGTTGGTGATGATTGGTACAACCTTAAACAATCTCAGCAAGATAAGCTAGCTGCCAGGATGCTAGAGCGAGCTAAGGAACTGGATTTTAGCCACCTAGAAATTACTGATCCCCAAGGGATATTGCTAGCTCGGAGTCCAGTTGTGGGCAATGATATGGTCATCCTCAAGCGCCAGACGGTCATTCAAAGGGGTCAGGAGTCAGGAGTTAGAGGTTAGAGGCTAGGGAACTCAGGCAGATACGGCCTGGGGTGGGAAACTAAGCGCTTGCGTTCTGTAATCTCTTTAAACACCAAAACTGCACCTGTGATATTGCCCAAACTATCTCTGATCGGTGCAGCACTGTCATCAATAGGTATGACTATCCCGGCTCTAGTAATAAGTACTGTCTTTTCTGGTAAACCAACTGTAAGACCCGACTGCAGAGCTTGGGTCACAGGACTTTCGACTAGAGTACGAGTCTCCTCATGGACAATGTTGAAAACTTCTGTCAGGTTTTTTCCCGCCGCCTCTACCTGATTCCATCCTGTTAGTTGTTCTGCAACAGGATTCATAAATGTAATTAATTCTTCAACATCGCTAGCAATTACGCCATAGTTTGTATTTTTAAGTAAAGCATCTAGTAGCTTTTCGTTCTCTTTTAGCTGCCTTTCTCTTATGTATCTGTCAAGAGCTATCTCAATAGCAATATATAGCTCTCTCTCCTTGAAAGGTTTGAGGAGATAGCTAGAAGGTTCGGTTTGCTTGGCTCTAGCTAATGTATTATCGTCAATATTGGCGGTTAGATAGATAACTGGAAAACCGAAACGAGCGCGGATTTCTCTAGCAGCTTCCACCCCGTCCATGTTACCTTTTATTCGAATATCCATTAACACTAAATCTGGAGAAATTTCTGCGGCTTTACTAATTGCTTCTTCTCCAGAACTGACAACATTAGAAACATCGTACCCAAGTTTTCTGAGCCTCGTTTGTAGATCCTTTGCAACAATGCTTTCATCCTCAACTACCAAAATTTTTTTGATTTTCATTCTCCTAAATTATGTCAAACGCAATTGTGCGTAACGGGAACGTTAAATGTTCTAGCGCTGAGGGAAAACTCCATAGACAAAGCTGGGGCTTGACTGGGCAGATTGAGGTTCATGCCAATCTCGCGTATTGCTAACAGCAACCCTGCTCTCCAGCATAACCGTTCTGGTTGAGCATCATAACCGTGTATGTATTGAGATAATACCGAGGGCAAGCAGAATTCCTCCAAAGGTTCAGTAGATATACGGTTGTAAAAGAGTAGCTTTTTAACTGTGTACTCTAGTACGAGTTTTCTCGTACTCCTCCTGCTGTTCTAAACCTGCTTCTTCAGAAAGAGATTGCTTCACTAGATTCAGATTATACTCTAAGGATAAATTCTACTTTAAAGCTTTCCAACCATCCGGAAAACAGTTAAGCACATGAAAACCGCAAAAATTTTGGTGGTTGAAGATGAAAGCATTGTCGCCAAGGACTTACAAAAGCGGCTTATAAGAATTGGACATGTTGTACCCACTACCGCCTCTTCTGGAGAAGAAGCTTTAAGTAAAGCTACAGAGATTTCTCCAGACTTGGTACTGATGGACATCAGGTTAAAAGGCAAGATGGATGGGGTAGAAACGGCAAAGCAGATTCAGTCTCGTTTCAATATCCCGGTCATTTATCTGACAGGCTACACTGACAAGGAAATTTCACAGCATACGGAGGTGACGCAATCCTCGCTATACCTGCTTAAACCTTTCAAGGAGAAGGAGTTACGCGCTGTGATCGCAACAGCTCTTGATTTAGACAAAATACAGACAAAAAAACCAGCTTAAGAATGGAACTAATCTAAAAGTTATACTCTATCCTGTGCTTGAAGGTGCTGAATTCGATG
>JAFASY010000176.1 GCA_019244235.1 Chroococcidiopsidaceae cyanobacterium CP_BM_ER_R8_30 | reverse complement strand
GCAACACGAACTCGTTGAACATTACCGCCTCAAGTCCAGTAGCTTCGGTGAAGAACCCAATCGGCGGCTGCGGATTTATCCAGCTTGAGACTCCTCAGACTAAAGTTACAGGGTTTTCAGCATCTTCGTTGTAAGCAGAAAGCTGTTCTCTTCTTTTTTGCTTGACATTTCAATATGGCTCACTGCTAAAATAAATGAGCTATAAACGTTGGGGCGTAGCCAAGCGGTAAGGCAGCGGGTTTTGGTCCCGCCATCCCTAGGTTCGAATCCTAGCGCCCCAGTTGAAAAACACCCATACTTCCCGTAAAATCCTAAAGCTCAATGCTGTAGCCAGTCCTCAACTACTGAGGAGCAGGAGGTGCATCAGGGTTTGGCGGCTGTTGAGAGTCTGATGTATTCCCCTGGCCGTTGAGAATCTTTGTAGCTTGCTGGAAATCTGCCTTTGCTTTGTGCTTGTCTCCCATAATCAGGTATACACCGCCTCGCTGATTATAGGCTGCTGCATTCGCAGGATTTATGTGTATAGCTTGAGTGAAGTCCTCAATTGCTCCCCGTTTATCCCCTAACTGAAAGCGAGCAATCCCTCGGTTGACATAGGCATCAGCATCATTATTGTCAAGCTGCAAAACTTGGTTATAAGCTGCTACCGCTCCCAGGTAGTCTCCGCTCTTAAGCTTATCTTCCGCCTGTTGATAAATATTTTCACCTTTTTTTGGCGTTGTGGGCAAGTTCGTTTGAGCATAGATAGCAGGTGTCACTCCCGTAAGAAGAGCGATGCTTCCTAGAATGGTAACAACGTGTTTCATGGCTTTAATTTGTCTCCTGATTTTATTTAAGTATCAGATTCCATATCCACTCAGCTAAAGGTTAGCAATATTATCTTTCCATAACAGGGTGTAGGGGGTACCCCACACCCTATTCTTGTCAAGCTCATGTACCATGATGGAGTCTAGACTAAAGCCCTAAAGAGATGGCAGAAAATTCTCCTACAGTTCTAGCCCTCGATTTTGACGGTGTGATTTGCGATGGGCTGATTGAATATTTCCAGACGGCTTGGCGGACTTACTGTCAAATCTGGCTACCATCCAATCAAACACCATCCTCTAACTTAGCTGAAAGCTTTTATCGGCTACGCCCAGTGATTGAAACAGGATGGGAAATGCCAATTCTGATCAAAGCAATGCTATCAGATATAACGCCAGCGAAAATTGAGCAGGACTGGAATACTATCTCTCACCAGATCTTGAGGGAAACGCATCTAGCAGCAGCAGACATTAGCCAGAAACTAGATCGGGTTAGGGATGAGTGGATTGCTACTGATTTGGCAGGCTGGTTAAGTCTGCACCGCTTCTATCCAGGTGTGGTAGAAAGACTGCGATCACTCCTGCAAAGCTCGGTTAAGCCGATGATCATCACGACAAAAGAAGGACGCTTCGTTCAGCAACTCTTGCAGCAGCAAGGCGTTCAAATGCCTGCCGAGTCGATTATTGGCAAAGAGTCCCAGCGTCCAAAACCCCAAGTTCTGCGGGAATTGATCGCTGCTTATAGTGAGGTAGCGCTTAGCCTGTGGTTTGTGGAAGATCGGTTGAAAACACTGCAAGTGGTGCAGCAGCAACCAGACCTTGACGCAGTGCAGCTCTTCTTAGCAGACTGGGGATATAACACCCAAAAGGAGAGGGAAGCTGTCCGGCAGACAGCGCGAATTCATCTATTATCACTCTCCCAGTTTGCCCAAGAGTTTTCTGGCTGGCTATAAAGCAATGCTCGATCTAACGAAACTAGCAAAGGTAATGCAGGGTATCAGCCAACACATGACGATGGAGGTGGAGGCAAGTCGTCAGCGTTTGGAGTTAGCTCAACAGTTACTAGCAAAAGCTCAGGCACAACAGGCAGAGTTAGTGCAGCGACAGCAGAAATGGCGCGATCGCCTGTTATTTATCGCCGCAGTCCCAGTTGAGCCACTCAATACTTGCATTGACCTCCCAGTCGCCCCAACAGTTCATACCGTCATTGCCACTGATGGTTCCCAAATTGCCCCTAACCATCATGAAATTGCCTATTGCTATCTACTCAACGTAGGTCGGGTGGTGTTGCACTATGGACAGAATCGGCAACCGTTGCTGGATAGCTTGCCAGAGGTATTTTATCGTCCCGAAGACCTCTACATATCTCGGCAGTGGGGGATTCGTACTGAGGAATGGATGGGCTATCGGCGCACAGCATCGGAGGCAACCATCTTAGCAGAACTCGGCAGTGCCCTTCAAAGCCAAGTGCCGACCTTGGCAATGGTTGATGGCTCTTTGACCTACTGGTTTTTAGAGCAGCTGCCTGCCGAGGCGCGTGATCGCATCTTACCTCCGATTCTCGATGCTTGGAGCCAGCTGCAAAATTCTGGTATTCCAGTCATGGGCTATCTCAGCGCCTCTCGCAGTGGCGAAGCTCTCAACTTTTTACGCCTCCAAGCCTGTCCCCACCCCAATCCTGATTGTGTCACCTACTGTCCTAATCAAGCAGAGAAAACGCCTTGCCATGTATTCGACCCTTTAAAAGATACTGTCCTCTGGATCACCCAACTGCAACCAGGACAACGCAGCGCCCTCTTTAGGAGTTCTGCTCGGATTCTCGATCTGTATGGCTCCCACACCATCTACTTCTGCTATGTCCATGTTGGGACAGAAATTGCTCGCATTGATTTTCCTGCCTGGGTTGCTGAAGACTCCGCACTTCTGGATCAATCCCTCGGCTTAATGTTAGCTCAGGTGCAGAAAGGCTATGGCTATCCAGTCTCCCTAGCTGAGGCTCATAACCAAGCAGTTGTACGGGGGGGCGATCGGGCTCGGTTCTTCGCCCTACTTGAACAACAAATGATTAAGGCAGGACTGAGAAACGTGGGAACTTCTTATAAAGAAGCCCGGAAGCGGGGCAGTATTGCTTAGAGAATGTCGGTTTAAGGTGAGTAGTCTGCCCGCACATACACCACGCGTCGCTGCGGCATCTCAGGTAACTCCATTGTCTGTAGTAGCCCATGCCAACTCTGACCTTGCTGATCGAGGGTCCATGTACTCCATGTCACTGGGCCACTCTGCCCCTGACTTTGACGTATCCAGCCAGCCCCTTCCATCTGAGTTCCGTAGTGCCCCACTAGAGTCAGGCTATTCAAATCTGTTATCAGTGTGGCAGTAGAGTAAAAGCTATCAGAGCTGCCCCCGCCGCCGCTACCAGACTGCCAAGCTGAGGGCGGAGCCTCTAATCGAGGTAAAGGCGAACTGGGTAGATGCCCAGCCAATTGGGTAGTGGACCCAGACACTGATCTAGGTGGTACGGTTATGCTAGTACTAGTACTAGCAAACTCAGACACTGACCTGCTGGGCCGAACTGCATTGGCAAGACCCCGGTGAGATTGCAGAAAGAGGCGTACGTCCGTCAAGCCGTTTAGAAGCGGGTATGTACTCACCTGCAATGACGGCTCAAGAGAGCCACGCTGGAAGCGGATGCCTGTTAAACCCACAGACGGTATGAAGCCTCCAGCTCTTTGAGGATGTTGCCATTCCCTCCAGCCCATCGCCGTCAAACGCTGTTGGTAAAAGGCAAACACCTGTTCGGCAGACTGTTGAGCGTCGAGTACGATTTCAGTGCTCAACTGACCGCGCACCACGCTACCGACCACATCTACATTGTCTGGTAGTGGCAGGTCCACCGGTAAGTGAGGGGGAAGCTGTCTAACCAGGAGTTGCAAATCTTGCCGTGCAGGTACATCAGGGATTTGGGGTGCTAATACCCGTCGAACCAGGGTTTGAAACGCGGCACCATCGTCCGCGGGTTGGGGCGAACCAGAGTCCTTCATGCTTCTACTCTCTTCACAAATTGAACTTTTGAACTGTCAAGACAATATTTGAATCACACACTACTCAGAGATTTTGAAAGCTGCGATATAACTTTACCCCACCTCCTCACCCTTCCTCCCTAAGAGTTTCAATCAATAAGCCCATCTGCTGTTGTTTTCTTTGCAAAAAAGTTTCGCATTGGCGCAAATGCTCGACAGCTTGCTCAAATTGGTCGAATACTTCTTCCAGTTCCAACTCACCTGTTTCAATACGAGCGATGATAGTTTCCACTTCGGCAACAGCTTCTGCGTAATTCCATTTTTCTTGAGGTGATGTACTCGCTGGGTGAGAACTAGAGGGACCGATGTAATCAGTCATCAATCTAAAATCTCCGTAACCTTGACTTTAACCCGACCTTGCTCCATCTGAACTGACATCTCCTGCCCTGGTTCTAACTCTGAAGCAGAACGAGCGATCGCACCATTTTCTTGCCGTACTACAGCATAGCCACGTTTGAGGACGGCTTGGGGATCGAGAGCCGCTAGTTTCTGACGCAACAGATCGCAATGTTGAGAAGCTTGCTGTAATTGCTGTGCCGTAAGGTGCATCAAACGATCGCGCTTCCAGTTCAAAGACTGCACTTGGGCTTGAATTTGCTGATCTAATCGCAGCCGTCGTAAGCGCTGGCTATACGTTCGCAGCTCTTGTAAAGCTGTTACCAAGTGTAGATTTACCACTGCTTCTAAAGTTGCAATCCGCTCCTGATGCTGGACATAAAGCTCAGCCAGTTCTGGTACAGCAAGATCCGCCGCTGCTGTAGGTGTATGGGCACACCAATCAGCAACGAGATCGGTCAAAGACTCATCTCGTTGATGACCAATGCCAGTAATTACTGGGATAGAACAATTAGCAACGGCTCGCACGACCCGTTCGTCATTAAAGCAAGCTAGTTCCTCTACTGCTCCACCTCCTCGGGACAGAAGTAGCACTTCAGCACGACCGTCTTGCTCCACCCGCTCAATTGCTGCCACAATTGATGCTGGTGCTTGCTCTCCTTGTACAAGTGCGGGGGAAAGCAGAACATTTAGACCTGGATAACGTCTACTAAGTGTCTTCTGAATATCACCCCAAGCAGCGGCGGCGGATGAGGTGACAACAGCAATGATTTGAGGATGAGATGGGAGAGAGCGCTTGCGTTCTAGAGCAAACAGCCCTTCTAACTCCAAGCGGTTGCGCAGTTGCTGATAGCGCCAAGCTCTCAATCCTTCTCCGGCTGGAAGTGCTTGCCAGACATTTAGCTGGTACTGTCCTCGCTGGGGATAGAGGCGAATACTACCTAAAACAATTAACTGCTCCCCCCGCAGTGGCTGCTGCACAAGTTTGTGCAACTGACTATTCCACACCACACAACTGATGACGGCTTTGGCATCTGGATCTTGGAGCGTGAAAAATAGCCCACTACGATGCTGATTACTACTGATGACTTCTCCCAACACCCAAACTTGGCTGAGTTGGTCATCCTGCTCCAGCAATGCCTGGATGTAGGCTGTCAGCCCAGCCACTGATAATGCTGTTTCTGGAATTAGATGGGATAACATCGCCGAACTCAGTATTTTGTCACCAACTATTACATAGTTGAAACTACTAGTAGCGTTGGTATATAATTTGACTAAGGGTGGAATGGGTTTATACTGTAGGTAATTGCATTGTATTATCACCCAACTCTTACTTTCCCAGTCTCATGAAACCTTAGAACAGTTTCAAAGCAGACTAAATCTAGCTAGAATAGAATATCTGCTTACAGATTTCCCCAACTCCACTCCTTGCAAACCTCCTAAACCTAGAGTCACGAATGGCTACTCAAACTACTGATGTTAATGGCAAGCAAAAAGCTCTAAGTCTCGTGCTCAACCAGATCGAGCGCAACTTTGGCAAAGGAGCAATCATGCGTCTAGGTGATGCCACCCGCATGAAGGTTGAGACGATCTCCAGTGGAGCGCTTACCTTAGATTTGGCTCTAGGTGGCGGTTTACCTAAAGGGCGGGTCATTGAAATCTATGGTCCAGAAAGCTCAGGTAAGACAACTGTAGCACTACATGCAGTAGCGGAAGTTCAGAAAGATGGCGGTATCGCTGCTTACGTTGATGCTGAACACGCTTTAGACCCTACCTATGCTGCTGCATTGGGTGTTGACATTGATAACCTGCTAGTTTCCCAACCTGATACTGGTGAAGCCGCGCTAGAAATTGTGGATCAGCTAGTACGCTCTGCTGCTGTTGATATTGTAGTCATTGACTCAGTAGCAGCACTTGTTCCTCGAGCTGAGATTGAAGGCGAGATGGGAGATGCTCATGTTGGTCTTCAAGCTCGGTTGATGAGCCAAGCCCTGCGGAAAATCACAGGTAATATTGGTAAGTCTGGCTGTACAGTTATTTTTATTAATCAACTGCGGCAGAAGATTGGCGTTACCTATGGTAATCCAGAGACCACAACTGGTGGCAATGCCCTGAAGTTCTATGCTTCGGTGCGATTAGATATTCGCCGAATTCAAACCCTGAAGAAAGGTACAGAAGAATTTGGTAACCGTGTCAAAGTTAAAGTTGCGAAAAACAAGGTTGCTCCCCCTTTCCGTGTCGCCGAGTTCGATATCATTTTTGGTAAGGGTGTTTCCACTCTAGGTTGTGTTGTTGACCTAGCAGAAGAAACTGGTGTCATTAGCCGTAAGGGAGCTTGGTATAGCTACAACGGTGATAATATTTCCCAAGGCCGAGACAACGCGATTAGGTATCTGGAAGAGAATCCCACAGTTGCTCAGGAAATCCAGCAACAGGTACGGCAAAAGCTGGAAATGGGCGCTGTTGTCTCTGCTAACTCTGTCACAGCAATCAGCGATGAAGAAGCTCAAGAACTAGAGTTAGAGGGCAGCAGCGGCAGCGAAGAGTAAGCAAGCCGTAAATTTCACCGAGCTAGTAGAGTAGAATTGTGGCAAAGCGAATGCCCCCGCGCTTCTAGGTGGGGGCAAGCTTACATCCGCTTGGTAAGTACTGTTGGTGACTCAGAGGGCGGGACAGCATACTTAACGAGATTAGCGAGTTCCTGCAACTGGCTAATTGCCTCTGCCCCCTCTAACTTCATCAGTTCACGGTCATCCCGCATCTCTGTCCAGGTAATACCATAGTCGGACACTAGAAATCGAATCAAGTGACTGTCACCTAGGCTGACCATGAATGAAGCACTGTTCATTTGACCACCACATGTATAGCAGGATGCTGGGTAGCCTCGCCGCTCCAGAACAATGGCCAAGGCTTGGAGGTTCATCACCAGGTCTTGGACGAATTGCCGGTGTTGTTCTGCTAATCTCAGAAACATATTTGTCCTCCGAACACCACTACTAACGATTGTAGACGATATTTTATATTTTTTTCAGAATCTCCCCAACAGCTCCCCCTAACTGCGACACGAATGACTTAACTAATAGCCTAACTAAATAATCACCACTCTTGAAGTATCACAGTGATCATTTTCATTTTAATTAACCTGCCAAAGACCGAATGCTGGACCGATAAACCTAATAGTCAACCAGGAAGCGACCAACAGACCAATGCCAATCCAAGCACCACGATTAGCCCAGCCGGTTAACTGCTGTGCTCGGCTTTTGTTAATGGGAAGCCAGGGGAAGAGCCGAGCTTCTTGACCGTATTTTTCTTTGAGTGCATCTTTACGACGCTTTGCTTCGCCCATGATTCTAATGCAGTTTATTTCTGCCCCAATGACATCTACTATTCTAGCCGTTAGGTTGGGCAAATACACTATTATCTAGATAGCTAAGGCGAGCCAGAGGGCTCAGAGCAGCAAGGACTTGAGAGCCGTAGCTACGGTGAAGTACCCGGCTGTCAAGCAGGGCAACCACACCTTGGTGTTCCCGCATCGGCGCAACGGCTCGAGCTAATTCACTCAAAGCCTCTGGCAAGAGATATAGGCGGAACCAGTCCTGGCGAGACTGCTTATAGTAATTCACCCGCCCAGATACCAAGGGGTTTTCTAACGAAGGCAGAGGAAGTGTTGCTATGACTAAGAGTAGTGGAGCTGGCAGAACTGCTTGATGCTGCCGCCAGAACTCCCATCCACTCACGAGGATACCATTTTCCTCCAAACAGGTTTTCTCCACCTGCACCCGTGAACCAAACTCCGCAGCAAGAGTGGCACCAATCTGAGCTTTGAGCGGCACATCACCTACCAAAAGCACTGTTAAACCTGGAGCAGTGGCACTTAGGCACAGCAGTGAATGGACTTTCTGAAAGCAGGCAGCTTGAAATTCGGGCGTATTGGGCAGCGGCAACTGATCTGGTAAATAAAGTTGAATCAAATCGTTCTGGCGATCGGCTGAGAACTTGAGACAAGTCAACGTTCTCCCGGAGGCTTCCTCCGGGAGCTGCGTTGACTTCGTCAAGTCACTCAAGCCCACATTTCCTCGGTAAATCGGAGCCTCAGCTTCTCGATCTAAGGTACTACCGATTAACACAACAGGTTGCTTGGACCAGATTGGCGATAACGCCGAAGCCACTTCTGCTGGAGCGCTAGATAAAGTAAACAAACCTTGGCGACGAGCAACAGTTGCCCAGAAGATTTGAGCTTGCGTGAGCGCGTCGCCGGAGCTGCTAGGAGCGAACCGTTGAGTCTCTGCTCGCAGCCGTTGCTCAAAATCTCTCCAAGCTGGAGGCAGATCTGAGAGACTATTACTACCCTCTGGAGCTTGTAGTGTTGCATAGAGACGACGCAGAATATTTTGCTCTTTTGACTCAATTAGGTAACACTCATAAGGATTAACCGGATGCTGGAAAACTAATCGAGTTAGTCTTACTCGTGCCTCTCGAATCGTCTCTATCTGGCTGGGACGAGCCAGCATGAGTTCTTCCCAATCGCTAGGTTGAATACTAGCAGTCAGTTGAGTCCGCGCCCAGTCTTCTAGGTCATCTACGCCATCAATTATGGTGGGAATACCAGGAGGAAATTCCTCGCGCCTGGCTAACTGAGCTGCTAACCAGGCTTCAGGGGAGGTGAGTAACAGTCCCTGAAAGTCGTGACTCGGCCATCGTTCTCCAGTCCGGATCGCTTTATGAGTTTGGAACCACTCCTGTAATCGGGGAATTTCTACTGTCTTAAGGCGCTGTTGCACCTCAATCGGAGCCACTATAATTGTTGGCTTGGACCATAACAGTGCAGGTGCCAAATAGCTCAGGCGATAATGTCCCTGGTAGCCACAAGCTGCCCCTACCTGAATTAAGGCTCCGCGCCCTAGCCTTAAGGCGCGAGCGACCAAACGTGCCATCGTCAAATGATGTGGCCAAGCTGCCTCATCCTGCGATCGCAGAAAGCTATGCAGTGAGTCGTGGACTTCTACTTCAATCACCCGTCTACAGCTCCTGAAACTAGCAAGTTAGCCTCTCAATCGTGATGTCAGCACCCAAGATGCATATGGTAGCATTTAGACCCCAACTCCCCCCACCTCCACTATGCCGACCTATACAGGAATATCTAGCGAAGCCTTCAGACATCCCCTCGATCGGCAAGCCGAGCAAGCTTTACGTAGCTTACCAGGCTTCGATCTGATTGCCCGTCAGTTTGTGAAGTTTGTCTACGAGCGACCACAGTTGGTCTATCTCATGGGTAATAGTATCCAGGTGGGACCGCGCCAGTATTCCAGTATTTACCAAATTTTTCGGGAATGTGTCCGCGATTTAGATATTTCCCCAGAACCAACTTTGTTTGTCTCCCAAGCTCCTCTAGTTAATGCCTATGCCCTTGGGCAGGAGCTACCCTATATGGTTTTAAATACTGCTCTTCTAGACTTGCTCAATGAGGCGGAGATCCGCACAGTGATCGCGCATGAATTAGGACACCTCAAGTGCGGTCACACAATTCTGATACAAATGGCAATGTGGGCTATTAGCACCGCTAGTTACATTGGGGAAAGAACATTTGGCTTAGGCAACATTGTTAGCAGTGGTTTAATCTATGCCTTTTACGAATGGCAACGTAAGGCGGAGTTGTCTGCCGATCGGGCTTCTCTCTTGGTGAGTGATGACTTAGATAGTGTGATGCATTGCATGATGAAGCTGGCTGGCGGGAGTACGCGGTATGCTAACGAGTGCAGCTTGGAAGAATTTATCCGCCAGTCAGAAAGTTATCAAAATCTCGACCAAGATAATCTCAGCCAAGTGTATAAATTCATACTCTACAATAATCTTTCCCAAGGTGTATTTCTCACTCATCCATTTACAGTGGAACGTCTGACATATCTGCAAGAATGGTCAAATTCTGAGGAATATCGCCAGATTCGACAGGGAAATTATCAGCGTTCGGGAGCCGCGACAGGAGCAGTTGATGTTACAGCTCAGACACCTAGTGATGAGGTAGGAAACCTGAGACAGCAGATTGAGGAGTTACAGCGGGAAATCGAGCGGCTGAAGAAGTTGGAGTGAGATGTGGCTTTGTGTTGACTCCAAGTCATAAAGTCATGCAGCATCAGCCATAATTAGCTCTCCTACAAGTAAAGTTTACTTGACAGTTTATCTAAAAGACTTTACATTAGATAGTGAGGCAGGGGAGAAGCTATGCAGATGAATGAAGCTTGAAGCCATGGAAAACCGTTTACGCATTCTCCGAGCTGAACGCAACTGGTCACAGGCGGACTTGGCAGCACATCTAGGTGTGAGCCGTCAAACGGTCAACGCCCTTGAAGTTGGAAAATATGACCCAAGCCTACCCCTCGCCTTCAAAATTGGCCAACTGTTTCGCTGTCCGATTGAAACAATTTTCTCCTCTGAGGAAAAGCCTATGTTTGAAAGATTCACTGCCAAGGCAAAGCAGGTGATAGTTCTTGCCCAAGAGGAAGGTAGTCGTTTGGGGCATCAATTTGTCGGGACTGAGCAGCTTTTGGTGGGACTGATTGTAGAAGATAGTGGCGTTGCTGCTAAGGTACTCAAATCGGCGGGGGTAAATCTAGACGCTGTCAGGATTGAAGTCGAAAAAATTATCGGGCGTGGCGCTGGAGTCAAAGGCGTGGAGTCTCCCTTTACTCACAAAGCTAAGCTTGTCCTGGACAACGCGATAGAAGAAGCTCGAAGGCTGGGTCATAACTACGTTGGCACAGAGCATCTCCTGCTAGGATTGCTTCAGGTAACGGATGGGGTAGCAGTTCGAGTGCTTCAAACCCTTGGGGTAGACCTGCAAGAGCTTCGGCAACAAGTGCTCAAAGAAATCATCTTGGGACCTACACCTATACAAACAGTAACCAGCAGTTCCGTTGGAATTAAGAGCGGTGGGGAAGATTTGGGCAATTCTCCCAACGACTTTACCTCTGGCGAAATCAGTGCTCGCTTTTGCGCACTTTTGTTTTCCTGGGTAGAGCCTCGTCAGCTTGGGCATATAGTTGGTGCCGGAGCTGGATTTCAGTTGCCTAACGGAGATATAGTTACTCCTTTAATCTCTTTCTTTACACGAGAACGCCTGAAGCGAGTCCCAAGGACATATCCCGAATTAGTACCCGACCTAGTAGTAGAGATTAAATCAGCCTTTGACCAATTGGCATCACGGCAAGAGAAGCTTAGACGATTACTAGATATGGGAGTGAAGATAGGACTGCTCATCGATCCGGATGAACATACTGTTACTGTTTATAACAGTAGCACTGAGTTCCACGTGCTAGGAGAGAACGACAAACTTACGATTCCGGCGTTGTTATCTGAATGGGAACTATCGGTATCCCAACTGTGGCCACCCGTATTTGCTTGAAGCATGTCCAGAACAGAAGACTTAGTAGTCAAGCGACTATACAACACATGTGAGGCATTTAAAGCTAGAGGATGTGGCTTTCCTAGGTTCAAAAAGTTCTGTCACTATCATTCATTTTTATTTCCTCTCATACTCATTCAAAAATCGGCTCAGTGCACTGATTGATTTGGTCTTAGTGCGTTCTGCCTTGACCCTCCAAGAACAATCTCAGCAGAGCTTGCAGGGTACCTTGTTGATAACTGCTCGACATCAGTGTCCGGAGTCTGGAGACCAGGACTTGGGCTTGAGATAGGATGGCGGACAACTATGGGGTGTTGGTTGAGTAGTCCAAAATACTACGATGTCCCCCCGGTGTGGGGAAGTGAAGTGATAGCTCACTTTGTCAACCATCAAGCGGTCATTGATCTGTAACGTCGGCTCCATTGAGCCGGAAGGAATATAAAACGACTGTGCTACACCAGCACGAATGCCAAAGGCTAGAAATAAGCTCAGCCCAAGAGTCTTTATAGCTTCAACCCAGAAATTCTCGTGGTTTGGCGGCTGAACATTCCGATTAGGTCTGGGGAACATTTGGTAAAGGATTTCAACAACTAGAGGCCAAAGACTTAAGTTGAATTCTCGTAGTTCCTTAGGATTAAGCCAAGACAAGGACAAAATCGTGCCACAGTCTACAGTG
>JAFASY010000039.1 GCA_019244235.1 Chroococcidiopsidaceae cyanobacterium CP_BM_ER_R8_30 | reverse complement strand
GGTGGAATCACACCACCAGCTCCCCGAGCACCGTAGCCTAGCTCCGGCGGAATAATTAACTGACGACGCCCACCAACTTTCATAGTGCTGATCCCTTCATCCCAGCCTTTGATCACCTGTCCAACACCAAGTTTGAATGAGAAAGGCTGACCGCGATCGCGAGAGCTATCAAACTTGGTGCCATCTTCCAAAGTGCCGATGTAGTGGACTACAACTGTCTGACCAGTTTTGGGAGTTGCCCCAGTGCCTTCTTTGAGGTCAATGTACTTAAGTCCAGAAGGCGTCGTCACGACATTATTAGCATCAGACATGTTATTGCTCGCAATTAGGTTATTGTTATCACTCGCATAACTGCTCTTTGGCACGAACAGCTCTGCTAGTGTAGTCTCATGCAGTTGGTCTGCAAGTGATGAGTTATGTTGACCCCCGACTTGGGCTAACACCAAAACTAGGACACACAGCATGAATCCCAATTTAATCAAAATTCTCCTCAAAATTATTCCTCCCTAATGAGTTGTTGTGTCCTTCCCCATTGCCAAGCCTAGGGAAGAACTACTCGCTTCACAGATCAAGAGCGAACCATAGGGCTCTACAAGCTTTGTGAGGTTGAGCTGGCAAGAAAGCAGTAGCCGGGGTTCCACTCCGGCTGGCCTTTGAGTTCAGGCATCAATTGTACACTAGGTCGTGAGTTCAATCTCGACCGCAATTTTTCGGCGACATCAACGCCGCCAGAGTTTGTTTTCTAAGTCACGCACCTGCCGCTCTAAACGGTCAATGCGACCCCGTAGCTCATCCATCTCTGATTGGCGAGGAACACCCAGATCTTGCAGCATATTCCGCATCTGCCGCTGTAGCTGACTTTCAAAGCCGCCTTGCTCTGACTTGAGCTGCTGCATCATATCATCCATAAACGCCTTTGCCTGCTCAGGATTGAGCTTGCCATCCTTCACCCATTCATCGCTTACCTCCCGGATTTTCTCGGCGGCCAAAGATGTTGTGCCAATACCGAGCATCAATAGCTGCTTCATCCAGTTGTTGCTGTCCATGCGGTCTTCCTGTGACTTAAGGGAAGTTCAACAAAGAACTAGCTATGCTTAAAGCAAGATTGCCATAGCTTACAATTCTATTCTGGCAAATTTGATGTCATGCGTACGGTTTTGCCAAACCAAAAGAGTAACCAGCGTGATTATAGAGTTTTTAAAGTTTAAAGTGGTCCCTGAACTACGGGAGAAATTCATTCAGAAGGCTGCAGAGATTTGGACAACTGTTCTCGCTAGCTGCTCTGGTTTCCTTGGTAAAGAGGTGTGGATCAATCCCAACAATACCACGGAGGTTATTCTAGTTATTCAGTGGGAAAGCCACGAACAACAGAGTGCGATTCCCCAGAGGCTGCTAGATGCGACTGAAAAAAAGTTTGCGCAACAGATGGGAAACACTTACTGTGTGTCTGAGTCGGATGAGTATCAAGTCCGTAAATACTCTTAGCCCATGTAGGAGGACCTGCATTGCTAGCAAAAAGCTAGTTGGGTAAGATCGAGGTAGTTATACTTTCTACAGATTGTTGGATACTGCCTCCTGTCCCCATTGCCATCAAACTGTTGACGCTCAAGCAGTTACCTGTCCTTATTGCCGCACGCCTCTAAAGGCTTACGGTCACCCTGGTATTCCTTTGCATCATGCGACAGGGGAAGAATCTTTGTGCCAGAGCTGTACTTACCATGCAGATGACACTTGTACATTTCCTCAACGTCCCTACGCTAGGGAGTGTACTCTCTATCAAAATTCTCGCCAGATTGAGGCAGAGCAGCGCCGTGTTTCTGGTAACTTAGCATTTGCTACAAAAAACTGGTTAAAGCGCCGCCAAGCCTTGCTTGTGCTGCTAGGGCTTTTGGGTTTAGCTTTCTTATTCACCTTGCAGAGTCATTCCCAAACCACAGGACCTAGAATTCATCTACCCCAAGCTGGTCAACGTTCTCACTCGTAGGAACCTCCGGGAGCAACGATATGATGCTTCGTCGACGTCAACAAGGAAATTGAACTTACTGCTGTGGCTATGCCTAAAGTGGGAGGCGATCACTCCTGACCTTGCTTAGTGTCAAGCTGTAGATTAAGTTCTAACATCTTGAGAGATAAGTGATGGATTTCAACAGACGAAATTTTCTGAAAACAGCTTCAATTTCAGGTCTAGTAGCTGCTGGATTAGCAACTGTAGAAAGTTTCATCAAGCCATCTAGGGCTGCGAACAGCTCTCATCAAGCAGCACCTTCTGCGGCAACCTCTCACAACTTAACGAGAAGTGGCGAGATGCTCTACAAAACACTGGGGCGTACAGGTGAAAAAGTTTCTGTCCTTGGCTTAGGTGGTTTCCACATTGGTACGCAGAAAGACGAGCAGGAGAGCATCAGAATTATCCGCAGCGCCATTGATGGCGGCATCAATTTCATGGACAATAGCTGGGATTATAACAACGGTGACAGTGAAATTCGGATGGGTAAAGCCCTGCAGGGCGGCTATCGCCAAAAGGTCTTTTTGATGACCAAGATAGATGGTCGCACTCAGGAAGCTGCTGCCCAGCAGATAGATCAATCTCTACAGCGTTTACAAACAGATCATGTAGACCTCCTGCAATTTCATGAAGTCATTCGCTTAGAAGATCCAGACCGGATCTTTGCTCCTGGCGGTGCAATCGAAGCTTTTTTAGATGCCCAAAAGTCAGGCAAGGTTCGTTATATTGGCTTTACTGGACACAAAGATCCCTTGGTGCATCTTAGGATGCTGGAAATCGCTGCCAAACATAACTTCCGGTTTGATACGGTGCAGATGCCGCTTAATGTTATGGATGCCCACTTTCGCAGTTTCCAGCATCTAGTTCTGCCAGTATTAGTTAAGAATCAAATCGGCGTGCTAGGGATGAAATCTATAGGCAGTCAGTTCATCCTAAAAAGTAACACTGTTACAGCAATCGAATGCCTGCACTACTCGATGAATTTGCCGACTTCAACGGTAATTACAGGCATTGATAGCATGCCAATCCTCAACCAAGCCTTTGAGGTCGTGCGAACGTTTAAGCCGTTGAGTGAAGAACAAGTTGCGGCATTACTAGAGCGAACTGCTACAGCGGCTGCTAACGGTCAATATGAACTCTTCAAGACCACCAGCCACTTTGACAGCACAGCTCAACATCCACAGTGGCTGGGCTGAGAGAATAAATAATATTCAGCCTGCATGATGGGTATCCAGACACTTCGTCTAAAGTTTTCTTATTAGGAGTTTTTTGTTCCTTCTAGCCTAATCACCCATCACTACTCTCTTAAAGGTCTTTAAGAGAAGCCTCCTCCAGCCACCTAAAGTTATTGGCAATCTATCCCATCCCTAGCAGGAAATGAGCTTTCTTGCTAAACCTCTTCAGTTCTATCACTATCGCTCTGAATCAGACGAATGTGTTTATAGCCGAGTTTAATTTCAAACTCATCTCCTGGCTGTAGTCCCATTGATTGAGTGTAATTAGCACCAATGACAATCGAGCCATTTTTGTGGACACTAACCCGATAGCTAGCCTCTCTTCCTCGTCCATCTTTTGTTCCCTCTGGTTCTAGCTCTACGCCCTTTGCTGCCAGTACAGCATTATAGAATTCACTCAGGTTGACCCTCTTAGCACCTGACTTGGTCTCTGTGTAATAGCCGCACTCTTTTGCTAGGTCTCTCCGGGGCAAGTCGCTGCCCTTTACCTTTTGAAGAAGTGCTTTTCCTGTTAATGGGGAAGTTGCAGTTTCTGCCATTGCCTAATCCTTATGCAATAATCATATCCCTATTACAACATAAATCGAGGGGATTAAAAGCGCAACTAAAACTACCTCAATATCTTTTTTTAGAGCGAAGTTGCGGGTCTATTACAAATACCAAAAAGTAATTAGCATCTCAGTGCCAACAACAAGGTTTCATCAGCTGTTGACCGAGAGCAGTCAAACTCTTAAGATGTTCTACAACCTTCCCCTCAGCATTTTCTTCACCAAAGACGGGGTGTTTCTCTATAGGATAGCAGCTTTGATCGACCAGTTCTAGAGGTAAAATTGCCATTGGTATTTTGTTGTAAAAATCAAAGGAGGCTAGCCGCATCGGCATCTAGAAACAACGTTGCTTGAGCTTGCGTCCGGAGGACTGAAGCTGGAATTGCTCTGTAGCTTACCCCCCGCAGCATTTCAAACAACACCTTTGCCTTGCGTTTTTCTGGCGCTAAGCAAATGATTTTCTTAGCGGTGCAAAGCATTGAGAGCGTTAGCGTAAAGGCATATTGGGGAACAGCTTCAAGCCCAGGGAAATGACCTTCGTTCACCTGTTGCTCACGTGTTGCTAATTCTAGTTTCACCAGTTTCACGCTGCGAGGGTCATCGAATGCCGCGACAGATGGCTCGTTAAAAGCCAGGTGTCCGTTCTCTCCAATACCAAGGCAACAGAGGTCTATTGGTTGCATCTGCAAAAGTTTAGCGTAACGCTCACATTCATCCAACGGTTGTAGCGCATCACCTTCTATATAGTGAAATATTGCCGGATTCACTCGCTTCTCAACCCGTTCGCTTAAGTAGTGACGGAAACTAGCGGCATGATTAGCGTCAATTCCCAGATATTCATCTAGATGGAAAAAGGTAACTCGTGACCAATCTACTCCCCCCAAGGCGATCAAAGCTTCAAGAAATTTGATTTGTGAGTTGCCAGTTGCCAAAATGATCGTAGCTTTAGCCTGTTGGCTGAGAATCTCCTGCAAATAGTTTTGTGCGAGTTGTGCCGAGGCAAGTGCCATTTCGGTTGCCAAATTGTAAACCTGTACTGATAAAGTATCAACTTGAAAGGTTTTGGGGGAGGTACTGGATGGATGCGACATAATTTTCAATCTCTTTATCAGTATCTATATCTATGATTAAGATATCTGGATCGTGTTGCAAAACAGAGGGATGATGAAGTTTCAAAACTTCCTGCTGCTGCTCGGAATCCTAGCGATTCCTATCGTTCTAATTGGAGTATACAGAGCCATGTCTGCCCCTTTGCCAGAAGGTTTCCCGCCACCCTCAGCGGTTGGAAAAGTAGAAGTTAAGCACTATCCTGCCTACCGCTCTGGCACGTTTACATATAATGGTGAGCTTAGTGAAGCAACAAGTGTAGCTTTTGAACCTTTATATCGCCACATTAGCTCAAACGATATTGCTATGACTGCTCCAGTGGAAACTCGCTATCCATTTATAACTTTGCAGGAAAGTGGTAGCGGTAAGCCTAATGAGCGCGGTCAAGCAGAAGTATCGTTCCTTTATCGCAACGCAGAGGTTCATCCAAAGCAAATTGCTCCAGGAATTAAGGTAGAAGACCATGCCCCAATGACAGTTGTTAGTATCGGTATTCAGGGTCCATATAGTTATAACAGCTATCAGCAAAATCTCAGTCTGTTGCGCTCGTGGTTAATCCAGCATCCTAGTTATAAAGTTACTGGTCCACCCCGCCGCTTTTTCTATGACTCGCCTTTTATCCCGGATGCGCTCAAGCGCAGTGAAGTACAAATTCCGATTAATTCCTCAGGCTAGTCAAGAACAGGGTGTAGGAGAGGACGTTGGGGCGAGGGAGCCTCGCCCCCGTGTCGTCCGTGGTAGGGTGTGGGGTGTAGGGGAGAGGAGAAGCTGGCATTCTCTCTTTCCGATCTCCTGCCTCTTGTTACATTGGCTAAAAAAATAGAGGGCAATCTTGAATTGCCCTCTACTTTATCTAATCGCTAATGAACGCGATTAGTAATCGAAGTCACCGCCCATGCCAGCGCCACCAGCGGCTGGAGCATTATCCTTCGGCTCAGGCTTATCGACCACGATGCATTCAGTCGTCAGAACCATACCAGCGATTGAAGCTGCATTTTGCAGAGCTGAACGTGTCACTTTAGCAGGGTCAACAATACCAGCATCGAACATATCAACGAACTCATTCGTTGCTGCGTTAAAGCCGACGTTGAAGTCCTTCTCTTTAACTCGTTCTGCAATGACAGCACCATTTTGACCAGCATTCTCTGCAATCCGCTTCAGCGGAGCTGCAAGAGAACGGGCAACAATCATAGCACCAATCAACTCTTCACCCTTGACGTTATCATTTGCCCAAGTCTCTAACTGCGGAGCTAAATGCGCCAGGGTAGTACCACCACCAGGGACGATGCCTTCCTCAACAGCTGCCTTAGTTGCGTTAATCGCGTCTTCTAACCGCAGTTTACGGTCTTTCATTTCTGTCTCAGTAGCAGCGCCTACTTTGACTACGGCAACGCCACCAGCCAGTTTTGCTAGCCGCTCTTGCAGCTTCTCTTTGTCGTAGGAAGAGTCGGTCTCATCCATTTGACGTCGAATCTGGTCGCAACGAACTTTCACTGCCTGTTCATTGCCCTCAGCAACAATCGTTGTATTGTCCTTGGTAATGGTGAGGCGACGTGCTTTACCCAGCATGTCTAGCTTAGTGCTTTCTAGCTTCAGGCCCGCATCTTCAGTGATGACTTGACCACCAGTCAGAATGGCAATGTCCTCTAGCATAGCTTTACGGCGATCGCCAAACCCAGGAGCCTTAACTGCTGCTACGTTCAGCACACCCCGCAATCGGTTGACTACTAGGGTTGCTAGAGCCTCTTTCTCAATGTCTTCTGCAATGATGACCAAAGGCTTACCAGAACGAGCCACTTGTTCTAGTACTGGTACGAGATCCTGTACGAGAGCAATCTTCTTATCAGTTAGCAGGATATAAGGCTCCTCCAGCACTGCTTCCATCCGCTCAGCGTCAGTAGCAAAGTAGGGAGAGATATAGCCCTTATCAAAGCGCATCCCCTCGGTGATCTCCAGTTCGGTGGTCATTGACTTCCCTTCTTCTAGGGAAATTACACCTTCTTTACCCACCTTCTCCATCGCGTCGGCAATCATTTGACCGACTTCATCGTCGTTACCAGCAGAGATTGCGCCAACTTGAGCGATTGACTTGGAATCTTCCACCTGACGAGCGTGTTCAGCAATCCTTTCCACCAGAAAGTGAGTTGCTTTATCGACACCGCGCTTGAGAGAAATAGCGTTGGCACCTGCTGCTACGTTCCGCAAACCTTCTTTCACCATTGCGTGTGCCAGAACTGTTGCTGTTGTGGTACCATCACCAGCAGCATCATTGGTTTTGGAAGCGGCTTGACGAATTAAGGAAACGCCTGTGTTCTCCACGTGGTCTTCCAATTCAATCTCTTTGGCAATCGTCACCCCATCATTCACAATTTGAGGTGCGCCAAACTTCTTCTCTAGCACGACATTCCGACCCTTCGGTCCCAAAGTCACTGCTACAGATTCAGCCAGGATATCCATGCCCTTCTCTAGGGCACGACGAGCATTCTCGTTGTAGATAATGCGCTTAGCCATATTTATCGAGTCCAATTGGTAAAGAAACTAAGAAACCAAAGATGAAAGTTAAAGCTAGAGTTCAACTACAGGCTTTTTTGTTCTATGCAACAGAGGCAAGAATATCTTTCTCTGAAAGCAAGACATATTCGTCTGTGCCAAGTTTGACATCTGTACCTGCGTACTTAGAGTAGAGGACTTTGTCTCCTACTTTTACTTCCAGTTCTTGCCGCGAACCGTCATCATTCCGCTTACCGGGACCAACGGCTACTACCTCCCCAACTTGGGGTTTTTCTTTCGCAGTCTCTGGTAAATAGAGACCACCAGCGGTTTTTTCCTCGGACGCACTGACTTTAACGAAAACGCGATCGCCTAACGGCTTGACTGTAGAAACGCTCAGAGATAATGCTGCCATACAAATTTCTCCAGAGTTAGCACTCTCAACTCCTGAGTGCTAATTTAGCTGAAAGCCGTCAGCGATGGCAACTAAATTGTGTGTACGGCTTTCCGAACAATGGGGGTGATGGGGAACTCGGGGTCCCCACTTTGTGGGGATTAGGGGCAGTGGGGTAATGGGGGCTGACTACATATAATTGTGGTGTCCTCATACATTCAAGACGATGACTGACAATACATCTACCCAGCCTAGTGCTGAAATTCCTGAAACTTTGCAACCCCAGGACAAAGACGCTTTGGCAACTGGCGTGCAAGCTCTGGGAATACCTTACATTCAGCGGCATGTTTTTATTTGTGCTGACCAGACTCTACCCCAATGCTGCTCAAAGGAAGCTAGTCTAGAATCTTGGAATTACTTGAAAAAGCGTCTGAAACAGTTAACACTCGATAAACCAACAGACGTTCGCCAAAGCTGTATCTTCCGCACTAAAGCCAACTGTTTGCGAATCTGCACTAAGGGACCAATTTTAATTGTCTATCCAGAAGGTGTTTGGTATCGTGAAGCAACTCCTGAAGTTATCGAGCGGATCATCCAGGAGCATCTCATTAATAATCAAGTTGTGGCAGAATACGCCTTCTTAACCCATCCTTTACCAGAGCCTGCCACATTGAGTTAAGAGCTTGAGCATAACGCTATGTAGGACATTATATATTTCGTTAAAAAAACCTAAGCCGTTGACAAGAAATCTCCCGGTGAGAACTCATCTAGTACTGCTAGACAGAATGGATTTTTTGCCCGACAGCTTATCCAAGCGATGAACAGCAGCTCATAAGTTATTTCCTTTATGAAGGGCCTATCTCGAAAAAAAATGTATAATAGGGCATTAGGCATTATTTAAGACTCAGTATTATGACTGTTGTTTCTCTTTACAAGTAGCAACAGCTTTTCTAATTCAGAGTAGCTGACAGTGGATTCGGTAGAATGCAAGTATTCAGCAAATGATGTCACTAAAGACTATTAAAAAATTCCGTTATCCCCACACATGATGAGTAACAAAGGTATGAAAGAACCCAGCGTAAGAGATCAAAAAAGACTGCTGCTGATTGATGACGACCCTAACCTCATATTACTCGTTAAGGATTACTTAGAATTCCGTGGATATGAGGTTATCACTGCTGAAAACGGTCGGGAAGCCCTAGAAGTGTTAGCTCATGATGTCCCAAACATGATTATCTGTGACGTAATGATGCCAGAGATGGACGGCTACACCTTCGTCAAGCAAGTTAGAGAAGACGAGCGCACCAACTTAGTTCCCGTCCTTTTCCTTTCCGCTAAGGGTCAAAGCCAAGACCGGATCAAGGGATTGAATACTGGGGCAGATGTCTATATGGTAAAACCGTTTGAGCCAGAAGAATTAGTAGCACAGGTAGAATCGACTCTGAGACGAACCATAGATCTGATTCAGCGCGATAACGATCGAACCAACAATGGACCAAGGATTAGCGATCGGGTGCATTTTGATGTCCACCTGACCACGACCGAGCTAAAAGTTGTCCAATTTGTTGCTAGAGGTCTAGCTAACCGTGAAATTGCTGCTGAACTGAATGTCAGTCAACGTACAGTAGAGAGCCATGTGTCTAATATGCTGGGTAAAACTCAGTTGAATAATCGCACTGAGCTAGCGCGTTGGGCAATTGAGAATCACATGGCATAGTTACCAGCCATCTTCTTCCGCGTTAGACTGACCCCAAGTTTCTAAATTGAGTTCATCTAGGTAGATGAGAGCGCTTTGGATCTGGAGGGTTGTGCCTCGTAATTCCAAGTCAAACCAACCATCATCTCGCGCATTAGCACTCAACAGTGCTGCTGTGATGTTGACAGTGACACCGTATTGAGAAACCAGCCGCGAAATAATTGGTTCTTCATGAAAAGCTTTGGGAATACGGATCTTTAGCCGTGTCTGGGTCGGTCTTTGATCTCCCAAAGAGTCAATCGAATCGGTTTGAAGGTTGTCATTTCTTTGAATCACCATAGGTAGCCTCCTTACATTTCAGGATTTCTTTCAGTACAAGTGTGAAGACGGTAAGACATCAGCCGAAGCTTGATAATACTTTCCCACAATCCTATGAAAGACTCTCCTCTTAAAGTGCAGTTAATCAGTCGAGATACCGGGCTTTACGTTTATAATGTTGAATTTTACAGAGGGAAGGGGAAAAATGCAATTGAATTCAGTGTGCAGCTACACTCTTTTTTGCCTGTCTACTCTGAGGCTGTACTGGAGAATCGTTGGAATGTAGGTCCAAAGTTTTAGGTAAAAGGGAGAGACAACTTAAAACTCAGCACTCAACGGAGTGCGGGGAAATGGGATCACATCGCGAATATTTCCCATTCCTGTCATAAACTGTACTAATCGCTCAAAACCCAGTCCAAAGCCAGCATGGGGGACTGTGCCATAGCGACGCAAATCCAGATACCACCACAAATCTTCTGGGTTCAGTCCTTGACTTTGCATCCGCCGTTCTAGAACTTCTAGTCGTTCTTCCCGTTGAGAACCGCCAATAATTTCGCCAATTTTGGGGGCAAGGACATCCATGGCTCGGACCGTCTTTTCGTCATCATTTAGGCGCATATAAAAAGCTTTGATACCAACTGGGTAGTCGGTAACAATAACTGGCTTTTTAAATAGCTGCTCAGCCAGATAGCGCTCGTGTTCAGATTGTAAATCCAAGCCCCAGCTAACAGGATACTCAAAAGAGCAGTCGGCTTTTTCTAATAGAGCGATCACTTCTGTATAGGTGATGCGCTCGAACTGATTGTTGATAATATTTTCAGCAGTTGCTAAAACGGAGTTATCAATTCGCTGGTTAAAAAACTGCATATCTTCCGGGCATGTCTCCAACACAAATCCAAAGACATGCTTCAAGAAGGCTTCAGCTAGATCCATATTACCTTGGAGGTCACAGAATGCCATTTCTGGCTCTACCATCCAAAATTCTGCTAAGTGCCGAGAGGTATTGGAGTTCTCTGCCCGGAAGGTGGGACCGAAGGTGTAGACATTGCTGAAAGCCATCGCCATGACTTCGGCTTCCAACTGACCACTAACAGTAAGATACGCTGGTCCACCGAAAAAGTCCTGACTATAATCGACTTCTTGGGAAGCCGTCCGTGGGACTTGCTTTAAATTCAGGCTTGTCACAGTGAATAGTTCCCCCGCCCCTTCACAATCATTTCTGGTAATGATTGGGGTATGAATCCACAAAAAGCCCCGTTCTTGGAAGAACTGATGGATAGCGGTGGCGCAGGCATTGCGCACTCGAAACACAGCACCAAAGCTATTAGTACGGGAGCGCAAATGTCCAATTGTTCGCAGAAACTCGAACGAATGGCGTTTCTTCTGTAGCGGGTAGTTTTGTGGATCTGCTTCTCCGTAAACCTGTAGTATCTCAGCCTTTAATTCAATTCGTTGCTCTTTACCAAGAGAAGGCACCAGCACCCCAGATACTTCCACCGAAGCACCTGTATTCAATTGCTTCAGCAGTAAGTCATAGTTTTCCAGTTCTGGATTCAGTACGACTTGCAGGCTGGCAAGAGATGAGCCATCGTTGACTTCAATAAAAGCAAACCCCTTTAATTCCCGTTTCGTGCGAACCCAACCCTTGATTGTTACTGCCTCATCAGGCTGACCAAGGCGCAGGATGTCTATAATACGTCGCGTCATGAGCAAAGTGTGGAGTGTGATGTATATTCACTTTAGCGATGACTCCTGTTATCTCTCAACAAACTGGAGTCAAATTCTATAATTTTCATGTCGCTCTCACAGAGCGGCAAATAAGTAGAATAAATACCAGGTATGGAGCCAGTGGATAGGCGACATCATTAGGCAGGAATTATGGGTGACGAACAGCTTAGAGCCTATTCTCAAGAGATTTGGCGGCGAATTGCAACATTGCCAAGGGAAGACGTGAAAGATTGGCAGAAAATTGCCGCTGCGCTTGAAGATTTGCACGTGCTCTATGAGGAGATGCAAACGAGTTTGGAGACAGCCGAGATTGTTGAGGAAACGCTGCTCAAGCAGAATCAGCGGCTCACCGCAGAACATCAACGCTATTACGATTTATTTCACGCTGCTCCGTTTGCCTACTTAGTCACCGATGCCAATGGCATAATCCTGGAAGCGAACCAAGCGATCGCTCAATTGCTGAACGTGCCACAGCCCTTGCTGGTAGGTAAACCCTTTGCAGTACTTGTGGCAGAAGACACTCGTCGAGCCTTTCGCATCAGGCTAAGCCAACTCTCACAAACTAATGAGGTGCAGATTTGGGAGTTCAGCCTGTGTCCACGAAAAAGAGAGCCATTCGTTGCTCAGTTGCATGTGGCGCTTAGTTGCAACCAGTCTGGTTTAATTGAAGCTCTGCGGATTGGAGTGTACGACATCAGCCAATATCAGCAGAGAGTTGCTCAACTCCCCCAGCAACAAAATCTGGAAGAAATTCGAGCAGAAGGACTAATGCTGATGCCACAGTTACCTCAATCCCTCGATGGATTGCATGTGCTTGTCGTTGATGACGAAGCTGATGTGCGTGAGTTCATCACAGCCGTTTTCCAGTCATGCGGCATTCGTGTGATGGCAGTAGCAAATGCAGCTGCAGCGTTGGAGGCATTGGAAGAATTTCATCCCGATGTGTTACTAAGCGACATTCGGATGCCCAATGGAGATGGCTACAGCTTGATTCGACAAATCCGAGCTTGGGAATCTAGCCAGAGAAAGCGTATTCCTGCAGCCGCAATTACAGCTTATCTGGACGAGGACCGAGAAAAGGCTCTGAGTGCTGGATTTGAGGCACATCTGCACAAGCTGGCTCAACCGACTGAGTGGATTGAGATGGTAGCTCAACTGGCTGGACAGGCTTCTAGGGTAGAAGCATGATTCGTAGGACTAACTTAAAACTGAATTGCCGGGGCAACCTTTATCGTCAAACTACCGCTGCTAAAAACCACTAACTAATGATTGGGTCAAACCTCCAACCTCTCAAATCTCAGTTCCCAATCTACTATGAGCCTAAACGAAGCTAATCCCGAATTTGAAGCCTTGTTGGACTACCTCAAGCACAAGCGCGGGTGTGACTTGACAGGCTATAAACGCTCGACCTTAATGCGGCGGTTTAGGCACCGGATGCAGACTATCCAGATGGATACCTATCAGAATTACTTACGGTATTTGCAAGGTCATCCTGAAGAGTGCCATGCCCTCTTAGATGACGTTCTGATTAACTTCACCAGCTTTTTCCGAGAGTGCGACGCTTGGGCTTATCTAGCTACCATCATCATTCCCAAGATTGTTGCCAACAAGCAGCCTGATGAGCGGATTCGAGTTTGGAGTGCGGGTTGTGCAACCGGGCAAGAAATCTATAGTCTCCTGCTCTTACTAGCAGAAGCATTAGGCATCGAATTCTGCCTCGAACGAGTTCAATGCTACGCCACCGATGCAGATGAAGCTGCATTGCAACAGGCTAGACAAGGGACTTACAGCACTCTAGAGATTACAGGCATTCCTCCAAATTTGCTTGAGAAATACTTTGAGCAAACTGAACAGGGCTACGTTTTTCACCGAAAATTGCGCCGCACCATCTTCTTTGGTCAGCATAACTTAACTCAGGATGCTCCTATCTCTCAGGTAGATTTGTTGATATGCCGTAATGTACTTATGTATTTCGATAAAGAAGCTCAAACATCTATCTTGGCTCGTTTGCACTTTGCCCTCAAAAACACTGGCTTTCTGTTCCTGGGTCAGGCAGAAATGTTGACTTACCACAGGGAAATTTTTACACCTGTTCATCTAAAGCACCGGATTTATGCCAAAGGGGCAAATTTGGCACTGGAGGAACTTTTGTCCATCACTCCCAGATCTAGTCAAAAGCAATCAACCGAACTCTTAACAACCCAGAGCCAATTCTGGCAAACTGCATTTGAGACTAGCCCTGTTGCCCAGCTAGCTGTTGGTCTCAACGGTGACTTGATCGGTGCAAACAAGCAGGCAATTCTCTTATTTGGATTAACACCCAACGATAGGAACCGTGCCTTTCAAGAACTCGAACCTGGAAAACTTCTCGGCTTCCACGATCTAATCACAAAGTTTGACCACTATTGTCGTCCGGTGATTTTGAAGAATATCAAATGGAGCACCTCACAAAGCACAAGGTATTTCAATATTGCGATCGCGCCTGTCTTCAACTTTGAGAAACAATTGCTAGGCATCATATTGACCTTTCTCAATACAACGCCTACTTGACCGGAGCCCGACCCAAAAACCAAGTTAGGTGTCCAAGACGATGGCGAATTTCATCGCTCAACGCTTCAGCTCGATAGCGCCACTCCCAATTCCCCTCAGCTTGACCAGGAAAGTTCATGCGAGCTTCACTACCCAACCCCAGAATATCTTGCAACGGAATAATAGCCAGATTAGCGACTGAGCTAAATGCCAAGCGAATCATGTCCCAATGCAACCCCTCTGGACTGATGCAGCCTAAATAGGTCAAGACATTCTTTTGAGCATACTCTGGTAACTTTTCATACCAGCTAACAGTTGTGTCATTGTCGTGGGTGCCAGTATAAACTACGCAGTTGGGTGGATAGTTGAACGGCAGGTAGGGACACCTAAAATCTTCGTTAAAGGCAAATTGCAGCACTTTCATCCCCGGAAACCCAAAATAGTCTCGCAGAGCGATTGCTTCAGGAGTTACCGTTCCCAAATCTTCCGCCAAGATAGGTAACGTCCCTAATTTTTGTCGCAGCACTTCAAAAAACTCTTTGCCAGGAGCTTTAATCCAACTTCCATTGGTAGCATACTGCTCACCTTGAGGAACCGCCCAATATGCCTCAAATCCTAGGAAATGATCGATGCGAATTAGATCGACATAATCGAGCATTGCCTGAAAACGCTGAATCCACCAGTGAAAACCAGACTGTTGCAGGTAGTCCCAGTTATAAATAGGATTGCCCCACAATTGTCCGGTCTCACTAAAGGCATCTGGGGGAGTGCCTGCCATTAGTGTTGGTTCTCCTGTCGCTTCATCTAAGCAGAAGTTAGCTGGATTCGCCCAGGTATCGGCGCTATCGTGGGCAACATAGATAGGAATGTCTCCGATAATCCGAATTCCTTTGGAATTAGCATACTGTCGCAAGTCAGTCCACTGTCGGAAGAACTCAAACTGTAGGAATTGCTCGAAAAAGATTTCTGCTGACAACTGTTGCTTACAGGCATCGATTGCTTCGGGCTGTCGCTTGGCAAGCTCTGGTTCCCAAGTATACCAACTAGCTCCGTTATGGGTATGCTTGAGCGCCATGAACAGGGCATAGTCATCTAACCAATCAGCTTTACTCTCACAGAACTGCTGAAATTGTTCTTTGCGTTCAGGCGTTGCCATCTTTTTGAAGTTGTCACTTGCCTGCTTAAGTAAGGCTATTTTGATGGCGGTTACTTGGTCATACTCAACGCGGTCGTCGGAGAATTGCGGCAGTTGCTCAAAGTCTTCAGGTTTGAGAAATCCTTCCCCTTGCAATAGCTCCAAGCTAATAAGTAGAGGATTACCTGCCAAAGCTGAGTAACTCATGTAGGGAGAGTTACCAAAGGCTATAGGTCCTAAAGGCAGGACTTGCCAAAGTTGTTGATTGGTATCGGCAAGAAAATCGACAAACTGGTAGGCTGCTGCTCCCAGATCGCCAATACCAAATCGACCAGGAAAAGAGGTGGGATGGAGTAGAATCCCGCTGCTTCTAGTGCTAAAAATGTCAGGTTGGGATTCAGAGGAAGGGGTCATAGAGCTGTAAACGAGATGAAATTGAGTTTACTCAAAGCATCAGCCGGAGTAGAACTCCGGCTGATGCTTTGAGCAGAGTTTACCACTCTGAATTGGAAGTTGCCACCTATCCTGAGAGGGTACGAGCAGTTCAGGGATCGATTTCCTGCATGAAAATGATATGTTTTTTGGAATCATAGGCAATTTTCCCTTGCTCCTGTAAGTGGCAAAGCAGTCGCGTGATTGTCACCCTGGTAGTAGAGCAGGCATCGGCTAGATCTTGATGCGTGAAGCGAATTGAGAGCCGAACTCCTTGCAGTGTCGGGTGACCAAAGTTTTGTTTCAATAGCTGCAACAGAGAAAACAATCGGTCTTTGACATGTCGCTTTCCAACTATAGCTAACAGGGATTCAGTCTGTTGTAGCCGTCGCTGAATATGAGGTAAGAGGGTCTGTGCAAGATGCGGGGTAGTTGCAAGCTGTGTGAAGGAAAAACGGACTAGCTCTACCTTCGTTAGAGCTGTAGCTCGACATGTCTGTTGTACGCTCAGACTAGAGCCAAAGGGTATCCCAGGTCCAGCCAATCCTACTAACACTTGGGAACCATCAGCGCTCACTGTGCTTAGCTTAACTACACCTTCACGGACTTGCCAAATCGTTTGGGATGGGAGAGGAATTAGCTCTCCTTTGGCATACACTTTCCAGGAGTATTCTAATAGGTCAGAGTCTGGCTCGACCGCCGCAAGCCTCTGTTTAGCTACGTTTCGTACCCATATATATAGAGTAGTCGGCTTACCTTCGCCATTAGTCACAGGAGTCACCGCCACAGTTGCAACCAAGGGTTCACAATCACGCGGACAAAGCTGTACGATGAACTCCTCAGACTCTAGAGTTTTTTGCAGCCAGCGTAGTTGGCAATGAAACAGCTCTTGCTCTTCCTTTGCAATAAAAAGGAGCAGTGGCTTACCTAGTAAGAACTGTGGCTCAACCTTGAGGAGTTGGGCGGCAGCTTGATTGGCTTCCTGAATTGTCCCCAGCTCATCAGTTACTAAGCAAGGGGATGGTGCTCTATCGAACAACTCAAGGTATTGCTGGCGTTGAGCTGCCACCGCAGCTCGTGCAGTTATCAATGCCTCAGTCTGCTGTAACAGCTCCTCTATAGCCACTTGCAGTTCTTCTGAGGCAGTCCCCAGTTCTTTTAAGACTCTAGGTAGCAGCAAATCTGATTGCTCCTGAACCGTAGCAACTGTGGCTTGCGTTAGTAGCTCCAAGCGGTTGTGCATCCCTTGGAGCTGTTTGGTAAATGTATCTATGTTCATGCCATCAAAGCTGTCGAACTAAAAATCTTGATCCTCGGCTTTAGTATCAGTTTGGTTGAGATGACAAAGAACTTCACCAACTAATTGCCTCTGTTTGAGATTCAATCTTTTCCAACTTCCACCCCAAAGTTTTTCCATGAGTGCAGAGTTTTCCTCATCACTAGGTTCACTATTTCTACTGGTTAAGTTGGTCATTTTCACTTCTCCTTGCCCTGAAGACACTGCACCTCCAAGAACTCCTGCCCAGGTTAGTTTAAGACAACAAAGCGAACGGACTCCACTAGCCAAATACTCTGATTGCTGAAAAGATGGTCTTATTTCGTAGTCCTTAGGAGATTGTAGAGCAGCTCAGCTTTTTTTTCAGTACGGTTGCGTACTTAAGCGCTAATTTAGGGGGAGACTAATCGTTTTCCGTACCTAGCAACCGAGCAAACTCGTCCCGAACGACAGCATAACACTCACATGCAGTTGCTTCCAGCTCTGTTCGATTCAGAATAGTGATTCGACCACGGCTGTAGCGTAGCATACCTGCCTGCTGTAGGGTATCAGCAGCTACTGTGACGCCAGCACGGCGGACGCCAAGCATCTGAGCGATGTATTCCTGCGTTAGCTGAAACTCATCGGCTTGAATCCGGTCAGAAACTGTTAATAGCCAGCGGGCAAGCCGCTTTTCTATCTTGTGCAGACGGTTGCAGGCGGCTGTTTGCTCAAGGTGGACCAGATAGGCTTGCGTGTAGCGCAGCAACAAATTCTGTAGCGATTCGGCGCGATTGAATTCGGTTTTCAGCAGCTCTGCCTTGATTCGTACAGCACTGCCCGCTATCTGCACAGATGCTCGAGTTCTATTGGTCCTACCTCCTGCCAGAATGACAGGCAGACCCACCATCCCTTCCGCACTGGCCAAACCAACTTCAACGGTTGAGCCATCTAACATCGTCGTGACCATAGAAGCTAACCCTCGCTGTGGGAAATAGATGTATGGGATGGGTTCACCAATTTCGCAAAGAACTTGTTGTAGTGGAAGCTCAACTTGCTCTAGGTAGGGAACAAGGCGTTGAAACTCAGAAGACGGCAATGCAGCGAGTAATCGATTTGTTCTCGGTAGTGAGGATTCAGAAGTCAGCAAGATTTACAACCTTTAGGATACAGAGTGCTCAGAAGAAATATCTAACGACCTGGGAGGATTTAAAATCCGTCCCAGTTGAAAGGCATATTTTCTCAAGACGGGTTGAGCAGACAAGTTGCCGATAGCATCAGCCAACTAGCAACACAGGTTAACAACTCCTACTGCATCTATCGCCCAACTAGGGAATGAGGTCGGTGTTAAATTGCTTTGTAATTTTCAATACATAAATTTCTTGAATCAGAGCATGGCTTGCTCGATCCCTACAGGTGGGAGCTTACAGTCAAAAGTGACTCCCTTAAAGCTGCGATAGACTAGATTTCAATTGGAAACAATGGTAGCAGGGGCAAGCAACAACAATGGCTGTGCAACTTCAGCTTAGGCAATTAGATATTCCCCCAGGACACCGACTGCTACTGCACGATATAAGTTGGCAGAAATTTGAAGCAATCCTGGCAGAGTTAGGAGAGCAACGCTCGACCCGAATAGCATACTACAGAGGAACGTTAGAGATTGTGCCTCCCTTACCAAAACATGAGCAAGTAAAGGTAGTTATTGCCGATTTGCTTAAGGTGCTGCTAGATGAACTAGATAAGGACTGGGAGCCATTGGGTTCAACCACCTTTAAGCGCGAGGATATGGAGTTTGGAATTGAGCCAGATGATTGCTTTTACATCCAAAATCACGCTTTAATGATTGGTAAAGAGCGGATTGACTCGAGCGTTGACCCACCGCCCGATTTAGCACTGGAGATTGATATCACCTCGAAAACTCAACTGAGTGCCTATGAAGCTTTGCAAGTGCCAGAGATTTGGCGATATGAGAAAGGTAGTTTACAAATTAGTGTGCTGCAAGACGGTAAGTACATAGAGTCTCAAACCAGTCCGACATTTCCAGTCATTGAGGGAATTTCACAGTTTTTAGAAATGAGCCGGACAGTAGGAACTCGTCCTGCACTACGAGCATTTCGCCAGTGGATAAGGGAGAAACTCTCAATCTAGGTATAACTTTATAATAATACTCGTTACCCCCTGTTGACCAAATCTTGGGTATTTTAGCTTACGTTGCATCTCAGACTGGGTGATCCATAATGAGTTCAAATGGCAACTCAGGCTGATGAAGTCTTTTATTGATGTTTTGTAGCCTTAATGACTTTAGTGCAATCGCCACTACCTGCCAACGTAGTCAGGTAGGTAAGCTGCTGCCGGATGCCCTGTACGTTCATGTCTCAGCCCTACAAGCATTAGATCCTCTCCTACAGAACTACGAGAGTGAAGCGAGGCAAATAGCTTCCTATCCAGATGAAATCACGCTGGTCAAGTTCAACCTGGAAAAGCCGAGTATTTCCTACCTGCTGTATCCAGAATTCGATAATGCCCCTCACCCCGCGCTTCAGTCCAGCATCCAGGTTAACCTGCAAAGCCATGAGGTGAATCATCGGGATTATGGGGATGCAGGCAATCCTTTTATCCTTCATCGAAAAGAAACCTTTGTCACAACCGATTATCCCCACTACCAGCAATTTGCTGCGTTAACCCGGCAGGAAGAGGCTTTAGGTCTACTAGATAATCCAAGAGCGATCGGGACTCGCTTGGCTTGGGAGGAGCGACTAGCCCGGTTCAAAGTCGCGTTTCAGGGACATACACTGGTTCACCGCTCGCTCCTCAACACTCAGTCAACTCAGGTCAAGATCGACCGCCATAAAGCAGCAATCAGCCGCAACGACTTCTCTAAGCCTGTGCGTCTGGCATTGGAGGCAGGGCTACTGCATCAGGACAGGACATTTTTTGACTACGGCTGTGGGCAGGGAGGTGATCTTGAGCGGGTTGCCAAACTGGGCTATAGGAGTTCTGGCTGGGACCCATACTATCGCCCAGATTCTCCTCAGATCGCTGCGGATATTGTCAACTTGGGGTACGTCATTAATGTAATTGAATCTCAGGCAGAGCGACGCGAGGCATTGATTAAAGCCTGGAAGCTAACCAAACAAGTACTAATCGTAGCTGCCCAGGTTCTAATCGCTCAGGGCAATAGCCAGATTGCTTATGGGGATGGGATAATTACGAGCCGCAACACCTTCCAGAAGTACTACGACCAAGAGGAGTTGAAGATCTATATCGACCAAGTGCTTGGGGTTGATGCGGTTCCGGCAGCATTAGGCATCTACTTTGTTTTCCGAGATGAGGCACAAGCACAAAACTTTCGGGCTTCTCGATTTAGATCTCGCTTTAGCGTCCCTAAGGTTCAACTCAGTAATAAACGGTTTGAAGATTATAAGGAACTGCTAACTCCTTTAATGGCATTTTTTACCGAACGGGGACGGCTGCCAACTCTGGATGAATTCCCTGAAACTGAGACACTCAGCACCGAATTTGGTAATCTGCGACGGGCATTCCAAATTGTCCTACAAGCGACAAACCCGCAGGAGTGGGATGCCATTAGCGATCGCCGTCGTCAAGATCTGCTAGTTTACCTAGCATTGAGCCACTTCAGTCATCGTCCAAAACTGCGGGACTTGACAACCGTGGTGCAGAACGACATCAAAAGTCTGTTTGGAGGCTATCAGCAAGCCTGTGCTGCGGCAGATCTGATGCTGATGAGTTTAGGCAACCTAGATGTGGTTGAGGAACTCTGTAAGAGTAGTGCGATTGGGCAGAAGCGACCAAATTCGTTATGGGTTCATATTTCTGCAATTGAGGCTCTCGATCCCTTGCTACGGCTCTATGAAGGTTGCGCTTCTCGCACGATCGGTCGTCCCCAGGAAGCCAATGTCGTCAAGTTCCACTTCCGCAAGCCTAAGATCTCTTACCTGTTTTATCCGAGCTTTGACACCAATCCCCATCCTGTCCTGCACATGAGCATGGAAATTGACCTGCGGGATCTGCACGTTCATTACCGGGATTATGATCCAGACAACAATCCACCCCTATTGCATCAGAAAGATTTAATGGTTACAACCGACTACCCTCTTTACGAGAAGTTCGCCAAGCTGAGCCGACAAGAAGAGGATTGGGGGTTGCTGGATAATTTGCGTTTGATTTATGACTGTCATGGCTGGCAGAAGTGCCTGGAAGACCACTGTGCCGAGTTAAAGGGACATCGCGTGGTGTGGCGTAAAGATGCCGATCCCTATAAGGTGAAGTTAGTTCAATCCACCATCCGAGTGAAACAGGCGAGACGGAAAAGTGAGGAGACGTGATGCTTGAGCTGAGCAATGAAGACAATGCTATTCTGGTCAGTAAGCTTTATCTCTACCTTCTTGTTGGGAGCTGGCTGAGCTTGGGGTAGTTCGCTGAACTTTAAGGTGATTTCAGATCTAGCTTTAGTCATCGTTTTTGTTGAAAGGGAACTCAGGGTCAACTATTTGATCTACCAGATAGGGGCACGCCTTGGGGAAATCTGAATAGGGCAGTTGCGTTTGTCGTTCTGCCTCGTAGATAGCGTACTTGTAGGCTTTGTTCACAGCCTCCTCTAGGTAGGGACGCAAGCTGGGATTCTCATCAAGCAAGTCCAATAACTGTGAGCGCTGCTCTTTAATCGTTAGCTCCCAACTCCTACTACGACGATGTGACTGATACTGCCATTTCAGGAGATGCACCAGCAAGACCTTCAGGCGATTTACAAGCTGCGCTCGTTCACTTCTGCCCAAGGTTTCAATCTCCTCTATTACATTGTCCCAGTCCACAGAGTCAAAGTCCCGGTCGCGCAGGGCTTTCGCGGTTTGTTGTGTCCAGCCGTAGAAGTCAGTCTCATAGAGATTTAGAGGCTGGTGCGTTTGAGTCAGCATTGAATCATTAGCATTAGTCATTGCCACTTTGGGGGAAGTCTTCCTTCTCCTCTATATATTAAGCATTTAAGCGATCTAACCGATTCATGCCTCTTCCCACTCGGTCTATAGTTTGCGTCCGATTTATGACTGTCGTAGCTGGCAAAAGTGCTTGGAAGAGCATTGCGCTGAGTTAAAGGGGCATCGCGTGGTGTGGCGGAAAGATGCCGATCCCTATAAGGTAAAGTTAGTTCGATCCGCCATCCGAGTGAAGCAGGCAAAGCGAAAAAATGAGGCGTGATGCTTGAGGTAGCTGCTCAATCCATCGCTCAATTCCCTTCCTAGTAGGCACTCCCTTGTCTGTAAATGCCCAGATATTTTGCCTAGGGTGAGAACTGTAGCTGACGTGAATTGGGCGATCGCTCCCATAGTAGTACAGTGAGTCAAACGGCAATTCCTGTTCCAGAATCCACTCTACGAGGCGATCGCCCTCCATCCCCACAATTCGAAAATCACAGGCAGCACCGAGGTGATCGCAGTAATACTTGCCATTTCGATTCTTCTCATGTGCCATATGCTGGTCACAACTTGGATCAACCCGCCCATGCTTAATCCCCGTCTCTGGATCTTTCTGGCTCAAAAACCGCTTCAAATCCTTTGAACAAAACCCATAGGTCAATTGAAACCGATCCTTACCAAAGTAATCAATCACAGGGTCAAGAATATGCTGACATAAAACCTCCAGTGATGGGATCGTCTCCTCCAAGTTTTTAGGATATGGGTCGATTTGGTCAGCGTAGTTTCGATAGGTCTGTGTACAAGTGCAAAATTCCTGCAAAGTTAGATACTTCCCCAACAATTTTTCCTGCATTCATCAGTTCCGAATCTGCACAGGCATAATCAAGTAAGTCATTTTCAATCCGCCCAGAGGTGTCAGAATCACTGGGGTTAGTGCTGTATTTAACTGCATCTGGACTTCTGAGGTAGAAAGGGCCTTAATTCCTTCTAATAGATATTTAATATTGAAAGCAACTTCTATACTCTCTCCAGAAATTTGCGCTGGCAGTAACTCCCTACCACTACCAACATCTTGAGCTTCAGCAGATAACGCTAGTTCCTGATTATCGCTGTCGATGTGAAACCTAACAATATTTTTCTGATCTGCCAAAACGGCAATCCGTTCCAATGAACTGAGCAATTGCTTCCGCTCTATGGTCATCTGTCGCTCAAATTGACGGGGGATAAGCTCTCGATAGGCGGGGTATCGACCTTCTAGTGTTCGACTGGTTAGGCATTGATCTGAAAACGAGAAGACAACCTGCCCTTGGTCAAAATGCAACGCTAATGGCTCGGCAGATTGACGCATCCCTACCATCCGTTCTAGTTCTCGTAAGGCTTTGGCTGGTACAGTAACTTCAATCATGTCTTCCCTACTCCCTTCTTCTTGGTTAGCAGTTTGAACGACCGCTAGTCGATGACCATCGGTAGCTGCAAACTCTAGGGTATCTTGCCCAATAGTTAAGTGCAGTCCCGTCAGAATTTGCTTTGCTTCATCTGCACTGGTAGCAAACAGGGAACCTCGCAATCCCTCAATTAAGGCTTCTACAGATAAATAAATCGCCTCACCCTGCTCCACAATAGGCAGCTCAGGAAATTCTTCTACCTCCATACCCCGAACCTGGTAGCGCCCTGATGTAGAGGTTATAGTGGCGTGTATTGATGCTGAGGATGCAGCTACTTCATCATCCAGCGTAATTTCCCCTTCAGGAAGACGAGAGACAATGTCATTCAAAAGCCTAGCCGGAAGCGTAATTTCTCCACCTGTCTCCACCCTCGCACTGAAGCTAGTCCGAATACCTAAGCTTAAGTCAAAGGCTGTCAGACTAACTTGCTGGGTTTGTGAAGCAGCGGTCAACAGTACGTTAGCCAGAACTGGGTGCGTCGGGCGTGAAGGCACTGCACGGCTTACCAATGACAGATGGGTACTGAGTTCACTTTGGGCGCAGACTAATTTCATCCTGAGTCAAGTTGGGAGCGAGATGTTTATACTAACACCCCTGACGAAGAAGGGGTCAGGATTCAGAGGAAGATAGTTATCTACAAACAACTCAGAGTTTAAGGAAAAGACAGTTATTTACAAACCATTGACTTTCTCTGAATCCCGGAATCCTGTCCCCTTTGATTGACTACTCTAATATTATTTATTTTTATCTAGTAGTAGTAGGGGCTGTGGAAACTGTGGAAAAAGCTTGAATTTCCTTAAAAGAATATTCTTTTGAAAGTAGACAGTTGTGGAAAACCTGTGGAAACAAGGCTGCTGATTTCCACACAGTATTTATACCTATAAAGATTTTCCCCTCAAATCATTCAGTTATCCACAGTTTTTTTCTAAGGTTTTCCACAAAAAAGTGAAGGTTTTCCACAATATAACTGATTCTTAATCACCGCTTATTCTTTTATTAAGATAGCTCATCTTTGCCCTATCTAGCTTGGTATGCTTGGTTAACAGATCAACATCTTTCATCTCAAGAGGATTGATTTTGATGGCGACTTGTTAGATGGAGGCGATCGCTCAGCTGCCGTATTGTTTGCTCTAAGGCTGGATCGCTTGCCCGCAACTGAGCAATTTTGTCACAGCTATAGAGCACAGTTGTGTGGTCTTTGCCGCCAAATTCCTCACCAATTCTTGGCAGACTTAGATCCGTGTGCTGACGCATCAAGTACATACCAATTTGACGTGCCCAGCTAATTTCCCGTCGCCTACTGTTCCCCTTAAGGTCTTCAATCGAAACATCAAAGGCATCCGCTATAACCATAAGCACTCCATTTGGAGAAGCCTCAATCTTTTCAGTTGGTGAATTGAGAACAGGGGCAATATTTTCCACTGTCATAGGCAAACCCGAAATTGAAATGTAGGCAACAGCTCGGATTAAAGCTCCCTCTAGCTCTCTAATATTGGAGGTATAATTGGCAGCAATATACTCGATCACTGCCCTAGGTAGACGCATATTTTCATACTCTGCCTTCTTCTGTAAGATTGCCATCCTCGTCTCCAGATCTGGTGGTTGAATATCAGCAATCAACCCCATAGAAAAGCGAGAACACAGACGTTCTTGTAGTCTGGGAATTTGGTTAGGAGGACGGTCAGAAGCTAAAACGACTTGCTTGCCTGCTTCATGTAGGGTGTTAAATGTGTGGAAAAACTCTTCTTGGGTGTATTCCTTTCCTTCAATGAACTGAATGTCATCAACCAACAACACATCTGCTGCTCGGTAATGCTCTCGGAAGCTCTGTGTACTGTCCTTACGGATCGAGGCAATCAAATCGTTAGTAAATTGTTCAGTAGAGACGTAGAATATTTTGGAATCTGGACGGATCTCCAAACGATAGTGACCGATTGCTTGCATTAAATGGGTCTTACCTAAACCCACACCACCACACAAAAATAAGGGATTAAATTCCCGTCCTGGAGATTCAGCCACTGCTAGGGAGGCAGCATGAGCCATGCGACTATTTGACCCAACGACAAAGCGAGAGAATACATATTTGGGATTTAACTCACTAGGCTTAGGTCGATTAGGGGGCGTACTGTCCGGTATGGTAGGTTGAACTGGCAGGGGCCAAGACACTTCTGCGTCGTCACGAGAGCTGCCATCTGCTTGAGCGACGGTAATATGGATTTCGACTGGATGAGTTAGAATATCTTGTACTACATCTGCAATCGTTTTGATGTAGTACTTTTGGAGCCAGTTTCGAGCAAAAGGGTTAGGAGTGCAAATCACTAAGCAATTGTTCTCCAGTCGCTCGGCACTAGCAGTCTTGATCCAAGTCTCAAAGGTAGGTCGGCTCAACTGGAGCTGTAGGCGTTCCAGTACCTGACTCCAGAGACTCTCAAGGGTAACTTCCACTGCTAAACCTCTGCTGCTAACTGTCACAATAAGAAATGTAGGTAAGGAACCAATTTAGCAAACTCCGCCCTAAATTGTTCTGCCAACTACGGCACCGACAGCTAATAATCTTCATTTATCCCTGATGTGCTCGCTGAACTCCAGGACACTGGCATAAAATTATACCACTAAATGACTTTGACTTGTAACTTAAGAAGTAGGAAGATGATGTGCCGCGATCTTAGAAGAACCAAATTATGCTGTCTAGGTCAGCAGGGAAACGCAGTTTACTTTCTGGTGTTAGTTGGGGTGGGAGCAGTTTTGGGTAGTTGCTCATCTCCCTCACCTCCTAGCGGTAGTCCTCAAGCTCAACCATCTCCTGCCACGCAAGTTGCCAGTACGCCAACTCCAAGTTCAAGTCCCGTTTCCCTCCCACCTACTGTAGATTCTAATTTCATAGTCGTAGCCGTAGAGAAGGTTGGTCCTGCAGTTGTTCGTATTGATTCTACCCGAACGGTAACCACTCAAGCACCAGAAGCGTTTAATGACCCATTTTTCCAGCGTTTTTTTGGACAAACGGTACCACCCACTAAAGAAATAGTTCGCGGTGTAGGTTCTGGATTTATTATCTCCTCTAATGGTCGCATCTTGACTAATGCCCATGTCGTTAACGGTGTTAGCACAGTCAATGTAACCCTCAAAGATGGTCGTGCTTTCAAAGGACAGGTTTTAGGAGAGGACCCAGTGGCTGATGTTGCTGTTGTCAAAATCGAGTCAAATAATTTGCCAACTGTTATCATGGGTGACTCAAGTGTGTTGCAACCTGGAGATTGGGCGATCGCAATTGGCAATCCTTTGGGCTTAGACAATACTGTCACATCAGGTATTATTAGTGCAATCAACCGCTCTAGCGCTGATGTTGGTGTTTCCCACGACCCAGTGAACTTTATTCAGACAGATGCTGCAATTAACCCTGGTAATTCAGGTGGTCCACTCCTGAATGCAAATGGTCAGGTGATTGGGATCAACACAGCTATTATTAACGGAGCTCAAGGACTAGGATTTGCAATTCCCATCAATACAGCGCAAACGATTGCTGAGCAATTAATTACTAAGGGCAAGGTTGAGCATCCCTACTTGGGTATCGAAATGACAATGCTAACACCAGAACTTAAGCAGAGAATTAACAATGCTTCTGATGGTCAGATTCATGTGGTAGCAGACCAAGGAGTGGTAATTGTCCGTGTCATTGCTGATTCTCCAGCGGCTCTTGCTGGACTTCAGTCAGGCGATGTCATTCAAAAAATCAACAATCAGCCCGTGACCAAAACTGAGGAAGTTCAGCGTATCGTAGAAAATAATCAAGTTGGCAGTCAGTTACAAGTAGCAGTGCAACGCAACGGACAACCTTTACAGGTAACAGTCAAAACAGCGCCGCTGCCTCCACAACAAACGCAACCTGAAGGCTAGACTAATGTATTTTAAGGAAGAAATCTGCTATGGCTGAAATATTGGAAGTTATTCAACTTGGTCATCCAGTCCTACGCTCAACCGCTCAAACTGTTGAAAATGTGCAAGATCGGCGAATTCAAAAACTGGTCGATGACTTAATTGCAACAGTTAGTCATGCTAATGGGGTTGGCATTGCTGCGCCTCAGGTAGCTGAAGGCGATCGCATATTTATTGTGGCATCTCGTCCAAATCTTAGGTATCCGCATGCCCCAGTGATGGAACCGACTGCTATGATTAACCCCAAACTTTTGGCTTACTCAACTGAGGTGAGTAAAGACTGGGAGGGTTGTTTGAGTATCCCAGGAATTAGAGGCTCAGTTCCTAGATACCAAGCGATTGAGGTTGAGTACACAGACCGAGATGGCAAGTTGCAAAAGCAAGAATTGACAGATTTCGTTGCTAGGATTTTTCAACATGAGTACGACCACCTTGAGGGCATCGTGTTTTTAGACCGACTAGAAAGCACCCAAGATATCGTGACCGAGCAAGAATATCAGAAGCGTATTATCCACAGCTGAAGGGGCGGTGAGTAGCCCCTTTAATCCTCTAGACAGCTTCTAGATTTTTCTCCCCAGTTCTAATCCGTACAACTTGCTCGATAGGTGAGATGAAGATTTTGCCATCGCCTATTTCACCTGTCCGAGCAGCGGCAATAACTTTATCCACTACCATATCAACCTGACTATCTTCAACAACGATTTCCACCTTGAGCTTCTGTAAGAACTCAACTGTATATTCAGAACCGCGATAACGTTCAGTCTGACCTTTCTGCCGCCCAAAGCCCCGGACTTCTGAAACGGTCATACCGACGATGCCAGCGTTAACCAACGCGATTTTGACCTCATCGAGTTTAAAAGGCCGGATAATGGCTTCTACCTTTTTCAATTTCTCTTCTCCTGACTTCTCTTCGTCTATCTGTATAGCATGTAAGTATCACCCCCCTAAACGGGCATTTTGTAGTTTTTGATGCAATTAGCTAAACGCTCAGCTTTTGACTGACGTAAAACCTTAATCTTCATCTCGTCCATGGACCTGAGCAGGAGGACTAGTTGCCTCAACTGCTGTGAACGGCTCAAGGATTTTGTAAGTATGGGACGAGCCTTTAGGTACAACCCAGGAATCACCCGGCTCAAGCAAAACCATTTGACCCTGAAGATGTAGCTCAGCTCGACCCTTAATTACATAACCAACAGTCTCATAGTTACGCTCGGCTGGCGGTTTAGCCTCACCAGGCTGTTCATCTTCCCAAAGACGCATAGAAACAGTTTTGCCAGAGGCAAGATACTTCTGACCCAATTCACCTTTAGGGGAATAAGTAGAGTTTACTTTTTTTACGCTTGTATCACTCATAAATTTCTCCTCATCCTCTTACTGCCAAAGTGCTACTCTTGGGAATTTTTATCCCTTGCTTTTGCCAGTATCCCCTCAGATGAATCAATTTACTTACATCCCAGGTACGAGTTCTACCTTTATCCAGCCTGACTGTCGCTGGTCAAAAGCCTTGTACGCATCAATGGCAGAGGTTAGGGGTCCGAGTTGCGTGAGAATCTGGAGTGGATCGATGGCACCACCTTGCACCATATCTACAAGCATAGGAATGTATTTACGATGGTCACAATTCCCCATCTTAATCGTGAGATTTTTGTTCATAGCCATACCGATGGGGAAGAAGCGATGCTTCGGTGGATAAACTCCAATGATTGAAAGGGTACCAGCTTTCGCCAGTCCCTGGACTGCCCAGGTTAAGACCTGAGACGGTGCATCTCCAGGGTGCCAGTTGTCGCCTTGAGGGTTAGTTTCGGGTGCAATCTGCTGTAGTTCTTGTTGGAACTCCTGAGTTTGCTGCTCCGCCTGCTTGGCCGCCGGACCACTATGGGGGCGGTTGGCATCTACTCCAACAACGTCAATCGCCCGGTCTACACCAATGCCACCAGTTAGACTTTTAATCACTTCAATTGGGTCTTCAGCGTTAAAATCAATTACCTCTGCCCCTTGTTCCCGTGCCATCTCTAGTCGTGAGGGGATGGTATCGATTGCCAGTAGGCGTCCAGCTTGCAGTATCTGGGCACTAGCGATCGCAAACTGACCCACTGGACCGCAGCCAAAGATAGCAACCGTATCACCAGGCGTAATCTCGGCTAGTTCTGCCCCAAAATAGGCAGTCGGGAAAATATCAGAGATCATGATTGCCTGATCGTCAGTCACCTCCTCTGGTAGCTTGACAAGTCCCACATTGGCATAAGGGATGCGAGCGAATTCAGCCTGCAGCCCATTTAAAGGTCCGGTTGGTTGCGGTCCGCCAAAGAAGACTGTTCCAGCTTCAGGTCCGTTTGGGTTTGCGTTGTCACATTGGGAATAGTAACCGCTGCGGCAGTAGGAACAGTAGCCACAGGCAACGGTGGAAGGAATGACCACGCGATCGCCCACCCTGAGATTGCGCACGTTGGGACCAACTTCCTCAATCACGCCCACGCCCTCATGACCCAAGATTGTCCCTGGTTGCATCCCAGCAAATGTACCGCGTATCATATGCAAGTCGGTGCCACAAATTGCGGTGGAGGTGAGACGGACAATGGCGTCAGTCGGCTCTTGAATCTTCGGCTCCGGTACGTCATCTAGACGAATGTCCCCAACACCGTGAAATACAACTGCTTTCATAGAAATTTCTCCTATTTCTAAAGTTTGATTTTTTGACCGCTCTGAGCTGCTTCGTAAATAGTCTGAATCAGCCTGATATCTCGCAAACCCTCTTCACCTGGCGTCATCGGCTGTTTATTTGCCATCACGCACTCGGACATGTAATCCATCTCTTTGGCGAATTGGTTGATCTCTTGCAGATGGGGTTGCTCGATATCATCTTTATGCCCAACCCGCATTCTGATACCGCTGTAGGCTGTTGCCGGATCTAGTTCAATCCAACCGTCAGCTGCAAGCACGCGGTACCGCGTCACGCGGTTAGCACTATAGCTTGACGTGCAGTTAGCGAGAACGCCGCTAGGGAAGCGGAGCATAAAGTTGATATTTTCCTCAACCTCCCGGAAGCGAGGATCTCCAGGAGTGCTATAGGTCATGGCACTGATTTCTATTGGCTCCTCACCAGTTAGGTAGCGAGTGGCATTCAGACAGTAAATACCGATATCTACCAGGGAACCTCCACCAGCTATGGCTTTTTTCAACCGCCACTGGTTCGGGTCATCCATGTTTTGTGAGATCTCTGCCACAATGAGCTGGGTTTTACCAAACCGCTGGCTGCGGACCATCTGTATTGCAGCTTGATTATACGGTTCATACTGAGCGCGGTAGGCAATCATCAGCTTGCGGTTAGCCCTGCGGCAAGCATCAATCATTGCCTGACACTCTTGAGTTGTGTTAGCCATGGGTTTTTCGCACATGATGTGCTTGCCAGCCCGAGCGCCCCGAATAGTGTATTCAGCGTGCATACTGTTGGGCAGGACAATGTAGATAATGTCTACTTCTGCGTTATTCCGAATGGAGTCGTAGTTCTGGTAATTGTAGATATTCTTTGGGTTGATCCCGTACAGCGATGCCACTTGTCGTGCTTTATCTGGATGACCACTAACAAGCGCCACTGGCTTTGACTTCTTACATTGACCAAATGCTGGTAGGAGTTGACCTAAAGATAATTCACCTAAACCAACAATCGCCCAGCCAAGTCTCTTTTCAGGAGGCATTGGTGCTCTTTCCGCAACTGCACGTTGGGCTGACTGATCTTCGGTTGATCCCAAAATTTGGGCTAATGCTGGACTGACTAAAGCCGCACTTGTAATGCCGCCTACTACCAATCCTTTGCCTGCTGTTTTCAGGAGCTTACGACGTGTAAGGTGCTTTTCTAATGCATCAAACATGGCTATTTCCTAATGCTGCAAATTTTTCCCTGTATTCTGTTGCAGCTATAAACCCAAGAGGCATCAGAAGAAAATGAACCATTAGTGTTCTCCTGAACGATTTACTAGAAACCTAAACATAGAAATAGGTTTAACAAACGCTGCCATCGGCTCTCACCTCTCTAAGGAATTAGGTCTAGAGTAGGAAGCTCATCTCAAAGTATGATTGCTAGGTTTAACAACAAAATTTAGGTTAGGAAGCTCCGTTTTTAAGTCTCTAAAGCTGCATCTAACAGAGATTTTCTGTATTCCAAACCACAGATCGGCTTAACATATTGTGAGTATTTTTGTAATTATTAACGATAACAAGTGAATTTATTGCTACTTGCTTAACAACGACAATAACGGTTATTTTTGCAATTAATTACACTAACTTGATACTTATAGGTTGTCTGTAAATGGTAAGGATTCCTCAGCGTTAAAACTACGACCTGAGATAGAGTGGATAATACCGAATTTTTAGCTATGTTACTAGTGATTTAAAGAAAGTTAAGCTACGTGACTTGACAGTAAGTTAGCAGCCTCTAGATTCTAGCCGTGGGATTGAGGTTAGACTGAATACTCCTTTAAGCTTTAGAGCCCCTACGGTATCAGAGGTAGCACAATGAGTGAAATCAACTATACCGCTAACAACGATGCTAGAAATGAACCAGTTTCAAACGTAGCATCAGCCCGAGAACTCGTGGGAACTGCGCTCTCAGAACTGGAAGCTAGAGGAGTTCAGTGGTCAGAAATCCTGAGTACTTTGTCTGATGTTGCTCAACTACGTGGTCAGCACGAATTAGCTCAGGTTCTGGCTAGCGTGACTCGTGAAGTATCGCGGGCCGAATCAGGGGTGTCTAATGCCTAGAACCTCTAATTAAGCCGCAACTCTTTTTAAGTATAGGTTTTTGAGACGCAACACTACCAACCGCCGAACTCAGATTTGTTAAAACTTGTTTCATTAGAGAGCTTGTAAATCTTTCAGGCATTACTCTAGTTTCAGAAACAGCGTTTTGTCTGTTCTTATACTGGATTTTATAAGGAATTGTGCTGGTGTCTATATGAGCAGGCATAGACGCAAGGTTTTTTTTGTTTTAAAAAAGCCTTTAAAACTATTATTTAAAAGCTTCAAGTCTCCATCAATAGCGTTAGCTAGCATAGTACCTATTTTATTAGGAACATTAATCTTAGTAGGAATTGTAGATAAAACGACTTCTGCTCAGACGACTGTCAGTATCGCCCCTAATTATCAAAATTTTCTTAAAATTAAGCAGGTAAGCGGATCGTATTTTGATGCTAACCCCAGTGGGCTTACCCAGATGGCTTTCGGTCCAGATGCCCGCCTCTATGCTAGCACTGTAAGCCAAGGTGTACTTAGCTTTACTTATGTCCGAGAGACTGGTGAGCTGAGTGACATGAGAAAGGCGGTGAACATTAACGCCCTCGGAATTGGTTTTGATCATGAAACTATGTATCTCAGTTCTGGCGGTAATCTTGTTCGTCTTACTGACGACAATAACAATGGAGTGTGGGGAGAATCAGGAGAAACTAACGTAAATATCGTTGAAGGCATTCCTACAGGAGACCATGCTGTAGACCATATTAAAATTCGACGCAACAAACTTTTTGTTGGTATTGGAACCCGGACTATTGATGGTTACAACGAGATATTTACTCCTCCCTATGATTCGCTAGGCGAATCCTCCTATGGTGGTTCTATTTCCTGGATTCAAAACTTAAGAGCGGTGCCCAGCATACCTAACGCTGCTCAGTTAAGGGATGAAAATGGCAATCTGCTCAGCAATACAGATTTCATCACCAACGGTGCCCCCTATACATCAACGGCTAAGGATAAGTTAGTTGTTCACTCTTCAGGGGCAAGGAACCCCTTTGGTCTAGCCTTTGATGCTAACGGTAATCTATGGATGACAAATAACTACAACCGGGCAAACTCGACCACTGACGGTCAAAGTATTCCTAATCCTGGTGATGTGCTTGACAATGACCTGAGCGATGATGTTTATGACCAGTTTTTCCTAGTTAAATACAAAGGGGACTATGGTTTTGCCAATAGCAACTGGCGAAGTAATCCTATTGCTACGGCAGCTGGCTTTTTTGACCCTGCTAACAGAGTATATTCTACAACTTTTGATAACCTCAACCCTAGCGATCCGAGGTTCCATATACTCTACGATCCTAATAATCCCGATGGTCTAGGTCCCTCTGCCTCAGCCGATGGGTTTGATTTTTACAAAGGGAAAACACTAGATTCACAATTTTTCAACAAAGCCTTTATTAGTCGTTGGAATAATTTAGTGCAAACACCTGATGGTCAAGAAGCAATCACATACGCTGATGTTGTCTTGGTCGATCCAGCAACAGGACAGGTTAGCCAGGTTGCCAGTGGTTTCAACAACCCACTTGATGTGCTTGCAGACGAACATGGACTGTTTGTGGCTGACTATAGTGGAGGCATCTATTACATCTCGTCTGCACTTATCAACGATTAACTTTTTGCAAATCTACTTAGGGAGACTGTATATATGTGACTTGAATCAAAGTTTGGCGCTCTGCGCCAAGGATTACTTCAGGCATGTAGTGCGCCAAACTTTGAAACACACAAAGCTAATCGATACTGTGGCGCTTAAGCCAGTAATTGCGTTCCTACTGCGCCAAGGTATTGGTGCAAAACGTCAAACTTTGATTCAAATCACAGCAAGCCGGAATATCGCTCACTCGTTTAATGTGAAGCTTGCAGGTTAATGTACCGCTCGGGCTCAAAAATCTGATGGCGTGGTATTCTCAAAAGTGCCAGAACTGTTTGTAGCTCAAGGAAAATAAGTGATGAGTATAGCTGAGAATAAAAATAAACTTTACGATCTCAATCAGGTTCGTCAGGAAGCTCGCCAATCAATCGAGCAGGGTGCGGTGACTAAAGACTATCCCCTCGATCGGGAGCAGGTTTTTCAATTGATGAATGAAGCGCTTGCCTCAGAAATCTTATGTGTTCTGCGCTATCGACATCATCAAATTATTGCGAAAGGGATTAACTTTCCTCAAGTTGCAGCAGAGTTTGCGGAACATGCGGCAGATGAACAGGAACACATGATGGCGATCGCTGAACGCATTGACCAGCTAGGGGGCGATCCAGATTTCAACCCAGCCACGATCGCCAATCGTTCTGCCACCGAGTACGGCAGTAGTGGAGCGCAAATTGAGTTAGTCGAACTGATTAAAGAAGATTTAGTCGCTGAACGGATTGTGATTGAGGTTTATCGCAAGCTGATTCACTACTTTGGCAACGCTGACCCAACCAGTCGTCGTCTTTTTGAGGAGATTTTGAAAGACGAAGAGGATCACGCGAGCGATTTGAGTGACTTGATTGCCGCGATAGACCCCAGAAACAAACCTATTTAAGCTAAACCGAATAACGAACACACCGTAAAGGTAAGGATCGATTTTGATTCAGATGCTCAATCGTTTAACAGGGAAGCAATGGCGATTCGGTATCAGTTAGACTCTAACGGCAGTTTCTTAGGGAGAGTAAGGTGGTCACTACAGCAGAACATCTAGAAAGAATGATATTATTGGTATTATGGCACTCATAAGAGAGTGCCTTTGCTTTTTGTTGTGGGAACTGCCCCGACCTTCCCGCTCGGGGTTCCTCTTTGCGCTGTGAAAACAGCGCCTAATTAAGCTAGCTGTAAACTAAGCAATTGTCTTACGTCTTAAGGGGGATTTATCTTTTACCTTTATATGCATCTCTCAAGACTAGGGTATATACTATGAAGCTTAGGTAAATTTTGGATCTGAACCGACCTAGGGCTGAAAGCCCTAGGGTCGGGCCGGACTGTCCGGCCCCCTGCGGTCGTCGTCTTCCGCATAGCATCATAATTCTCTTTGAACTTACCGCCACGATATAATCAATTACTGTTTCGCGTGCTTTAAGCATTTCAGCGATTGCCGCATGTTTAGCACAAAATCCAATACCACATGCTAAATCCAAACATCTACCCGTATAAATAGTGCCTTTAATTGTCATTAATGCACAGCTTGCAGATCCTGCTGTTAATCCAAGCTCAGCAAGTTGAAATTCTCCAAGTACAGCTTTAGCTCTCTCTATTAGTTCTTGGTGCGTCACAAGATTCCTCTCAAATCTAGCACGAAGCCTGGAAGTACCTCTTCTCCAGATAAGTGAGTAGGAGATGATAGAACCTCTTTTTCCTGTCCTCGACGATAAACCTCTACAAGTTGCTCTTGTGGATTGAGTAGCCAACCCAAGCGTGCGCCATTGTCTACGTACTCCTGCATCTTGTTCTGTAGTGCTTTCAGGCTGTCGCTAGGTGAGCGCAGCTCAACGACAAAATCTGGACAGATTGGGGGAAATTCTTCTCGTTCTCTAAGACTGAGAGCTTCCCACCGTTCCAACATAACCCAAGCAGCGTCAGGGGAACGATAAGCCCCATTAGGGAGCTGGAACATAGTACTAGAGTCAAACGTAACTCCCAGTTGATACTCACGATTCCAAGCTTGAAGTTGAAAAGTTAATTCTGAATTACGTCTTCCAGTTTCTCCCCCCGTTGGCGGCATAACAACCAGTTCTCCAAAACTAGTCCGTTCTAACTTAATTTCTGGGTTAGCTCGGCATAGAGCATAGAAGGCATTGTCAGTCAGTTGAACAATGGCATCTAGATTGAGAGCCAGAGCGGTCATTTGACTTCTCCTTGGGGGAGGGAACAGAGATAACTGGTACTGATACCAAGGTTTAGCTGAACTATAGGTGAGGAGAATGTCAGATAAGTAAACATTATCTCCTCTAAGACAAATCTGAGACAACAACGGACAGAAGTCGCAAAGGACCCATAGGTAACCTCTACCATGTAGAGATAATTCATATATAAAGTCTAGATTCGAGGACGAGGCACAGAGTCCTCCTATATCTAAGGCGCTCGTACTACCTTATTTATTTTAGTTGTGTCACTTTTCCAAGAATTTCAGCCGCTTGCTCTAATCGCTACTACCCCCACAGGTGCCAAAAAGCTCCAGCTTCTTAGTCAGTACTACACAACAACTCTGTGGGTGCCAGAATCTTTATCCAATACTGAAGGGGCAGAGGTCTATACAGGTTCTCTCAAAACCCATGTAGCTAACCTTTGGGATATGCATCGGGCTTTTGTCTTCTGTTTAGCAGTTGGAGCTGTGGTGCGGCTAATTGCCCCGCTTTTACAGCACAAATCTTGCGATCCTGCTGTTGTGGTAATAGATGAGGCGGGTCGTTTTGTCATCAGTCTGTGCAGTGGTCATCAGGGAGGAGCCGATCGATTGGCACAGTTAATCGCCCATCTGACAGGTGCTACACCTGTTCTAACGAGTGCCACAACTCATTTGGGACTTCCAGCCGTAGATCTGCTGGGTGTGCCTTTTGGTTGGCGGCGAGGTGAGGGAGATTGGACAGGGGTCAGTGCGGCTGTGGCTCGTGGTGAACCTGTACAGGTGTTACAGACAGCAGGTTCTACTCTATGGCGCAATCATCTATCCCAAGGACATTGTTTTGGTTTTGAACCTACAACTGAGTCTTTTACACCTAAAGCTAAGATCTTGATTAGCCCTAATCGACCCCTAGCCCCGACTGACATTAATATTCCTACAGTGCAGTGGCATCCAAGGGTGCTATGGATAGGCATTGGTTGTGAGCGGGGAACCTCGCGGCAACTGATTGAATCAGCAATTCAGCAAGTTTGTCTGAAATACCAGTTGTCTGAAGACGCGATCGCCGGAATTGCGACTATCGACTTGAAAGCTGATGAAGCGGGCTTGGTTGAACTCTGCCGTGATCGCCATTTGCCTTTACAAACCTTCAGTGCTGATGTTCTGCGTGCCGTGTTTGTCCCAAATCCTTCGCCTGTTGTTGATGCTGAGGTCGGGACTCCTAGTGTTGCAGAAGCAGCAGCAATCCAGGCTGCTGGTGGTGAGATGCAGCCTGAATCGCTAAAGGTAGCTAAACAAATTTTCCGTGCTGAAGGACAGCCAGGGGCAGTGACGGTAGCAATTGCTCAAGCCAAACAAGAGTATATCGGTCGTACGGGTCAGCTGCTACTTGTTGGCACTGGACCAGGACAGTTAGACCAAATTACCCCAGCAGCGAGAGCTGCCATATCTCGTGCTGATGCTGTTGTCGGCTACTCACTTTACATCGAACTTATTGCTCCCTTGCTGCGACCACCTCAGATTGTGGAAGCGCTGCCAATTACTCAAGAACGCCAACGCGCTCAACGGGCGATTGATCTAGCTCTGTGGGGATTAACTGTGGCGGTAGTCTCTTCTGGCGACTGTGGGATCTATGGTATGGCAGGGTTGGTCTTGGAAGCACTCCAGGCTAAAGGCTGGGATGGTAAGACTCCCCAAGTTCAGATGTTTCCTGGCATTACCGCTCTGCAAGCTGCTGCGGCTCGCGTCGGTACACCCTTGATGCACGATTTCTGCGCCATTAGCTTAAGTGACTTGCTGACACCTTGGGCAGTGATTGAAAAGCGCTTAACAGCAGCAGCGACGGCTGATTTTGTCACAGCAATTTACAATCCGCGATCCCAGACACGTACCCAGCAACTAGCTATTGCACAAAGCATCTTCCTGAACCACCGCAACCCTAAAACTCCTGTAGCGGTCGTGCGCTCTGCCTATCGGCAAGACGAACAAATCACCCTTACCACACTAGAAAAGTTGCTTGATGTTCCTATTGATATGATGACCACTGTTCTCATTGGCAATAGTAGTACCCGCCTCTACAGTGACTGGATGATTACGCCAAGGGGCTACTCGCTTTCTCCTGCATGGTAAGAACTGCGAACAAGGGGACCAGAACGAACGTGAGTAAAGCCCATCTCTCGCGCAATTGCTCCCAACTGGTCAAATTCTGCTGGAGTCCAATACTTTTGAACTGGTAGATGAGCTAGTGAGGGACGCATGTACTGACCTAGTGTTAGGCGATCACAACCCACTGCTCGTAAGTCCGCCATTGTCTCAATCACCTCATCTCTGGTTTCACCATGCCCCAACATCAGTCCAGATTTCGTGGGGATGGTGGCATCTAACTCTTTAACTATCCGAAGAACTTGGAGTGAGCGTTCGTACTTAGCTCCTCGTCGCACTGGACCTTGTAAACGCCTCACTGTCTCGACATTATGGTTATAACAAGCTGGTCTGGCATAAGTAACTGTCGCAATACGTTGGCGTTGGCTGTTGATCCCATTACCTGCACCACCCCAAAAATCTGGTGTCAACACCTCAATTTGAGTTCCTGCATTCAATTGGCGGATAGCCAACATTGATGTCACAAACCAGTTAGCCCCTCCATCTGGTAGATCGTCACGCGCCACAGAAGTTAGCACTACGTAACGTAATCCCAACAACTGTACTGACTCCGCTACCTTTTGCGGTTCCTTGAGATCCAAGGGCATGGGTGCATGACCCTTATCTACTTGACAAAAGCCGCAAGACCGAGTGCAGGTTGGTCCCATAAGCAAAAAAGTTGCCGTCTGTTTGGCATAGCACTCGCCTCGGTTAGGACAACGTCCCTCTTCGCAGATTGTATGGATTTGTCTTTGCTTGATAATTCTTTGTACTGTCGAAAGTTCACTAGCTTTACCAATTGAGCGGCGCAACCACGTTGGCATTGCCTCAACGTTCTGCTGGTGTTGCGGTTTTGCAAGCTCAATGTTTCGCCGGAGCCGCCTCCGGCGACGAACTCCCGCAAGCTCAATTTCGGAGTTGGAATGGATAGCAGGTGATTGAGTCATTCTCTTGCTGGCAAACCGTAGATTTACTGGAATTACGTTTAGCTTAAATGTGAGCAACAGCACAATTCTTCAGTGGAATTGCGCTAGAACAGAAATTAGAGTTAGTGTTAGCCTTACCTCATAGTTTTATTACAAGACTGCCAACGTTCCTTTGAAGGTTGGGGTCAACGTTTTCCTGCCGTAGCACGGCAGGAAAACGTTGACTAAGTCAAGTAGTAGGCTTTTTGTCGTAAAACTCCATTTTGGAGCATATAGTTCATTAGTTTTTCTATATTCAAGCATACTACATAACTTAGAAAAGTAATGTTAGCAAGCCTAATATATCACGTGATGTTTACTACTAGAGGAACTCAGTAATGACAAGTCGAAAGATCCTAGTTATTGATGATAGTCGCGTGATTCGGTCACGGGTCCGAGAAATGTTACCCCCAGGTAACTTTGAAGTTTTAGAAGCCAAAGATGGTCTTGAAGGACTTAATTTAATTCGCGAGGAACGCCCAAACCTAATCATGTTAGATTTCCTATTGCCTAAACTGAGCGGTTGGGATGTATTTCAGCAGATCCAGCAAAATTCTGAATTGCAGAAGATTCCCCTGGTGCTGATGTCAGGTCGTAAGGAAGAGGTGACGGAAAAAATTCAGGAGCCATTTGAGCATTTTGAATTTATTTTAAAGCCCTTCGATCAGAAGGAACTGGTCTTGGCTATCAAAGCTGCGATGAATAAGGTCCGACAACCAAGGGTAGCAGCGGCCAATGTAGCTCCAGCCCCGACTGCTCTAACGGCACAGCGAGACCAACTGCAGGTGCTCAATGACAAAATCATCCAGATGCAGGCAGAAATTGATGTCTTGAAGCGACAGTTATCTCAAGTTCTGATGTTTATTCAACGCAAGGCAGAGTAAACGTTTCCAACCAATCAAACACTCGTTCTAATTGTGATAGGGTCAGCATTCCATACTGCCACAGAATCATAGGTAACAGATCTGGATCTGCTTCACCCTGTTGCTGAGCTAGAGAAATCCAGGCAGTAGGAATCCCTAACTCCGATTGCAGAAAGCTAGTTAGTAAAGTTGATTTCATAGCTTCAATCGTAGAATTGGAGATGAGTTGCTACATCTAGAGAAAGTCACAATCCTTCATGACAAAAGTCATGATGAGTTTCGGGACCTTTGTCACAGTTTTTTGAGCTTATTCCTGCGCTCCAGCTTGCAGCAGAGATTGCACAACATGCCTGTACCCGTTAAACTCTGCAATCATCAAAGCTGTATAACCACCCTGATTTTTCAAATTCACATCTGCCCCAGCGTCTATCAAGAGCTTGACAGCACCTACAAAACCTCGATGAGCTGCCCACATTAAAGCCGTTGCCCCATCCGAATCCTGTAGATTTACATCTGCCCCCTTCGCTAAAAGGTGTTGCATGACACGAACATGATTTCGATCGGCTGCAATCATCAAAGCGGTTTTGCCATCATCCGTGGTGGTATTAGCATCAGCCCCATGAGCTAGCAACACCTTGACCGTCTCTGTATGACCTTGTGCTGCTGCCAGGGTTAGAGGTGTCTCGCCAAAGTTTTTGGCGCTCAAACCAGCATCTTTCTGTTCCGTCTCTTGCTGCTGCAATAACATCTCCACAACTTGGCTATGTCCCTGCAATGCTGCCACCAGTAAAGGTGTATCGCCCAAATGATTTCTCACTTGGATATCAGCTCTGTGAGCAAGTAAGACTGCTACAACATCGATATAGCCTTCTACCGCAGCAAGGTGAAGAGCTGTTTCACCATCTCTATCTGTAGCATTAACCTCTGCATCTTTGTCTAGTAAAACCCTCACTATCTCTGCCTGTCCAGAAGCCGCTGCTGCCAATAGCGCAGTGCTGCCATCCCGGTTTTTGGCTGACACATCAGCTCCTGCCTCCAGCAGTGTTTGCACAACTTCAAGATAACCGCGATCGGCACTCAACGTTAAGGCTGTTTCCCCCTCCTGATCCTTAGCATCAACTTGAGCCCCTCTAGCTAACAACAGATGAACAATAGGTAAGTAACCAGCACTAGCTGCCTGCATGAGAGGACTGCTACCATCCACGTTTTTACCATTCACAGCTGCCCCATGCTCTAGTAAAACCCTCACTGTTTGAATGTGCCCTGACTTCGCCGCCAAGGTCAAAGCCGTCTTGCCCCGTCTGGTTTCATTTAGATCAGCTCCAGCAGCCAGCAATGCCTGCACGACACTACTATGTCCGTGCTGGACAGCAACATTTAAGGCGGTATCCTCATCCCGATCTTTAATTTTGATATCTGCGCCCGCATCCAGGAGAATTTTGACCGCAGCAGCATCACCTTTTAATGCTGCTGCCATCAATGCTGTACTCCTGTCGTCATTCTTAGCGTTGACTTCAGCACCATTGGCAATCAGCAGCTGAAGGATATCAATCTGATGATTGGCGGCTGCTAACATCAAAGCCGTAACGCCAAATAATCTTCTAGGCAAATTAATATCAGTACCTGCGGCAATCAGAGTGCGGACTATCTCGGCGTAGCCCGCTTGGGTAGCAAACATGAGAGCCGTGGTGCCATCGCGATCGCTGGCATTGACATCAGCACCTTGGGCAACTAGCCTCTGAACCTGCTTGATGTCACCACTTCTAGCAGCCCGGATTAATGAGATATCTTGAGGAGGAGTCATATCTAACGGATTATTATACCTATTCATCTTGACTAATTCTCCTCATCACTTTCTAAAACTACTTTTTGTTTCCACTCCTGTAGGACCGCTCGGTACTGGCTTAGGCGGTGGAGTCGAATTGAGCTTGTATAACATTGCCCAAGAGTTGAGCAGGCGAGGACATACAATACAGGTTGTTGCCCCTCAAGGCTCAACGCTTGCAGCGATTCCGTTAGTCGAGATCCATGGTTCCCTGCAAACCATTGCCCAAAGCCAAGAACGTACGGACCCAATTACGATGCCAGGAGATTCGGTGTTGGCAAATATGTGGGAGTATGTTCGCCAGGTTCAAGCCGATTACGACTTAATTATTAATTTTGCTTACGATTGGTTGCCATTCTACCTGACACCCTTCTTCACCCGTCCGATCACTCATCTTGTGAGCATGGGTTCACTTTCTGAGGCAATGGATCGAATCATTGCCCAAGTAGCAGCTCAGTTTCCCGGTACAGTTGGTTTCCATACTCCCTCGCAGGCAGCAACGTTTGCCATTAATCAAGAGTGCCCTTATCTATGGAATGGCATTGATTTATCCCTTTACCAGTTTTGCCCACAACCACAACCTTGGTTAGCTTGGTTGGGTCGGATCGCTCCAGAAAAAGGTTTAGAGGATGCTGTGGCAGCAGCAAAAATTGCGAATGTGCCATTGAAAATTATGGGCAAAATTCAAGATCAAAACTACTGGCAGCAGATTTGTCAAGACTACCCTGATGCACCTATTGAGTATTTAGGGTTTCTGCCAACAACTGCTGAACTTCAGCAAGAGCTACGCCTAAGTCGGGCACTATTGATGACTCCTCATTGGATAGAGGCGTTTGGGAATGTAGCGATTGAAGCGCTGGCTTGTGGCGTACCAGTGATTGCCTATCGACGTGGTGGTCCAGGTGAAATTGTCCAAGATGGCAAAACGGGCTTTTTAGTGGAGCCTGACAGTGTGGCTGGCTTAGTAGAGGCGATCGCTCGGCTAGATGAGATCGATCGCTATGCCTGTCGCCAACAAGCTGAAACCGAATACTCGTTAAAGGCTTCGGGAGATCGATTTGAAACTTGGTTCCAAAGGATAGTAATTCCTCCAAGCTAGGTAACTCCAGAATGCTAAGCTAGCAAATGCATAAAAAATAGTTTAGGTAAAGAGTTAAATGACCGTTTCAACCCAAGTTCCCTATCTGCTTAGAGCTGCACGTCATGAAGTGCTAGACCGACCGCCAGTGTGGATGATGCGGCAGGCGGGTCGATATATGAAAGCTTATCGGGAACTTAGGGATAAATATCCTTCATTTCGCGATCGCTCAGAAATTCCAGAAGTCGCTATTGAAATTTCTTTGCAGCCGTTTCGCGCTTTTGCCCCAGACGGGGTGATCTTGTTTTCAGACATCGTCACCCCACTGCCGGGAATTGGCATCGATATGGATATTGTTGAAGGTAAGGGACCGATTATCAATTCCCCGATCCGCTCTCAAGAGCAAATTGACCAATTGTACCCCCTTGAACCAGAAGAAAAACTCCCCTTCATTCGCGAAATCTTGCAAGCCTTGCGCCAGGAAGTAGGCAACCGCGCTGCTGTATTAGGCTTTGTTGGTGCCCCATGGACACTAGCAGCTTATGCTATTGAAGGCAAAGGCTCTAAAGACTACGAGCAAATCAAGGGCATGGCATTTAGAGAGCCAAGTCTACTGCATCAGTTGTTAGAGAAACTAGCAGACGCACTTGCTGTCTACATCCGCTATCAAATTGATTCTGGAGCCCAAATGGTACAGATGTTTGACTCTTGGGCAGGGCAACTCAGTCCCCAGGATTTTGAGACGTTTGCTTTACCCTATCAGCAACGAGTGGTGAGACAGGTGAAGGCAACGCACCCTGATACGCCACTCATCCTTTATATCAACGGTAGTGCCGGGTTGCTAGAGCGAATGGCACAATCTGGGATGGATTTTATCAGTCTAGACTGGACAGTTGATATGGCAGAGGCTCGGAATAGGTTGGGTGCTCATGTTGGGGTGCAAGGAAATCTTGACCCTTGTGCTTTGTTCGGGTCTAAAGAGTTAATCCGTGATCGCATACATGACACGATTCGTAAAGCAGGCAACCGGGGGCATATTCTAAATCTTGGTCATGGTGTTTTACAAAATACTCCAGAAGAAAATGTAGCCTTTTTCTTTGAAACAGCAAAGCAGTTTAATCCTCTGGGAGCTAACTGATGAAACGAATTCTAGTGACTGGTGCAAGTGGCTGCATTGGTCACTATCTGAGTGAAGACTTGATTCAGGAAACTGATCACGAGCTGTATTTGCTGGTTAGAAATCCCAAGAAATTGCAATTAGACACTCAATCCCGCCCTGGTGTCACCGTCTTGCAGGGCGATATGGCACAGATTGGGCAGTTGGCTGACTTGCTCAAAACTATTGATATTGCTGTGTTAACAGCCACTGCTTGGGGCGGTCAAGAATTGCTGGATACAAATGTCTTGAGAACGATTGAATTGCTCAATCTGCTCGATCCAGCTAAATGTCAGCAAGTCATTTACTTTTCCACTGCTAGCCTTCTAGATCGCCACAATCAAGTTCTTAAGGAAGCAGGTGAAATAGGCCATGACTATATCCGTTCCAAGCATGAATGTTTGCGTCAGTTATCAACATTAGCAATTGCGCCCCAGACTACGGTTGTCTTTCCTACCGTAGTTATGGGAGGTGATGGGCAAAAACCCTATTCTCACCTTTCGGCTGGCTTACCAGAATTTATGAAATGGATGAACCTCATTCGCTTTTTTCAGGCGGACGGTAGTTTTCATTTCATCCACGGACGAGATATTGCCAGAGTCGTGCGATATCTCATCAATCATCCACCTCAAGAGCAAGGACCGCACTATTTCGTTTTAGGTCAAGCACCGCTGACACTTAACCAAACTGTTACTGAGTTTTGCGCGTATTTGGGAAAAAAGATTTATTTTCGCATCCCCTTATCTATGTCTCTAGCCGATTTTTTTATTGTTTTATTCCGGCTACAGATGGCTGATTGGGATAGATTTTGTATGCGCTATCGCCATTTTACTTACGAAAAAGCTGTGAATCCAGCTAGTTTTGGATTAACGAACTATTGTGCCACTCTCACAGATCTGCTAAAGATTAGTGGCATTGCCCGTGGAGGAGGCAAGAGTAAAGCAATAGACAATAACTAATCTTAGCAGAAGGACTACTTCTAGAGGGTATTTAACATAAAACCTCTACTAATAAAAACTAAAAACAAGGTCTGAACTATGACATATAATAATGAAAGCGATCGTGATCGCCTACGAGAGATTGAGGCTATCCTTATCCGTACTTCTCGGCAACAAGCTGAGAACACAATTGAAATTCATCAATTGCGTAATGCTATTGCAGAAGAACGGGCGGCGAGGGAAGCAGAGATAGCAGCGCTTAGAGAGTTCATAGCATCTAACACAGAAGCTATAGCAGGCAACACCTCTGCCATATCCGGTCTATTAGAGATTGTACAAATTCAGCAAGCCAACATCGTTCAGATGCAAGCTGACATTAGGAATATTTTGCAAAGAGGGGAAGGTAACGGCTGAGATCCTAGTATTGGAATAACAAAGGCGAGATGTTTTGTTCCGGTTACAGATGGCTGATTGGGATAGATTTTGCATGCGCTATCGGCATTTCACTTACGAAAAAGCTGTGAATCCAGCCAGTTTTGGATTAAGAACTACTGTACCACTCCCACAGAGCTTTTAAAGATTAGTGGCATTTCCCGTGAAGGAGGGAAGCTGGCTGCCTGACAGAGCCAAAAATAACCCCAGAAAATGGGGTTAGACATTCTGAAATCACTCCACTAGGCTAAATGTCAGATGAAATCGATAACATGAAACGTTGTAGTCGAAAGCATCATATTGACCCTTCTACTCCTAACTTATAATGTCTCAATTTATACTGGATGATATTGATCCATATCTTCTAGAAAAACTAAAGATTCGTGCCAGCGATCACCAGCAAGGAGAATTAAAAGCCATCTTGCAAGAGGCGATAGAAACTGAACAGGCTGCCGAAATGAAAACCTTTAGCGAGAAAGCAGCCCAGATGCGACAAGCGCTATCTGGAAGAGTGCATACAGATAGTGCAGAACTGGTGCGAGAGGTTCGCTCAAGATGATCTAATATGTGGTATCTCCTTGGAGCGCCACATATCACATCTGCTGAGCCAGGTTATCAGCGACTCTCACTATGCCCCGCTTCTCGCAGTGCTTGCGCCATCAAGTTTTCTAGTCCCAACGTCTCACTCCACTGAGCTAGATAGCCAAAATCAAGTGTGGCTTGAACTTTCAACACTCCCAAAACGTCGCGCCACTGTCGATCCGAAACCTGATGACCAAGGCGATACCAAAGGAGTTTTTGTAAAATGATATCTTCTGGGGAAGACAACCAAATTAGGCGCTCAGGGTTTTGAGCTGACACGGGCGCGCTGCCGGAGGCAGCTCCGGCAGAACGTTGATTGATGACTAATTGCTGCCGTCTCTGCATTTCAGATTGTGCTAGAGGCTGATCGGAGAGTATAAAGATATCGACTTTCTGCATAGTGTCGAGATGGATGACATTAAAAGACGATTTATGTTCAATTGCCTCTACTACCATCATCTCGTCGATAAAGAATTCCCCCGTCATGACTGATACTAAAGGCTGTACGTGAGAAAGCTGTAAGTCAGCAACTATATCTACATCTAGAGTGGCACGCGGTTCCCCTAAAATTGAACTTGCTACAGAGCCACCAATTAAGTAGGGTATACCAAGAGCATCCAGAATTTCCGCCATTCTTAATGCTAGGCTAATTGATTCCGCCTCCACTATTTTTCCCTCACCATCCCTATAAAGTTGCTGTGCAATTTCCTTACCCAACCATCTAACTGCTAAGTGAAATCGCACTTCGGCAGGATTAGCATCAGGGTATTGATTACGGATGCCGATCAGTGCCCATTGCTGAAGCCCCTTGGTTGCTTCGTTTGTTAAGTGTACCTTTTTCCATATGGGCATCTGACGGAAAGCCAGCATGAGAAATCGATCAATTTCTGGAGTGGTATCCTCTGATTGCGAACGGTAGCCTGATAGATTAGCAGCCATAGTGTTAAAGCTATCGCCAGTAGGGACGACCTTTCCAAAAAACACCGACTATAATACCGATCAACTGAATTTCATTGAAGGCTACGAGGATAGCTGGTATTTGAGGCACCATTGACTTGAAAAGCAGGAGTAGCGCGAGACACAAAACTAGCGCCCACAAGCAGCTAGTGTTAATGCTCACTTGTTGGTGTAAACGCTCTAGCAATAAGACTGCCAAAGCTCCTAAACCGACTGCTACTGCAAAGGGAAACAATAATCCCAACGGGGGTCTACTCAGAATCACTATGGCACTGCGGATTGCAGAAGATTGTTCGTAACCCAGTACTAGCAAGAACTCCAGGACTACAACAATTAAGGTCACGAGGGCAGAAACTTGGATGAGCGATCGCCAAGGTAGAAATTTCAAGCGACGCATAGGACTCTCATATTGCTAGCATTACCCAATTGCTTTGATTTTACCTCTAATAACATTCGAGTATCTTTTTTTTGCCTAACTACGAACAATCTGCTGGATCTGTGTTGCTTCTGCCAAAGTTTTTTCAACTCCTATTTCTGCAATATCCTTGACATAGTTAATTTTAAATTCCTCCAATAGCTCTAGAAGTAAGGATTGAATTTCCTGAAGGTTCTGCTTCTCTTGGATTTCTGTTGCTAGAGCTGTACTAAAGTTTTGGAATATACGATTTGATAGTTCTATGACAACCGGGTCTTCTAGACTAGTTGTGAGTGTACTGTAGGCTGCCTGAGACATCTGTGTCACTAACTTCTCTGTTAACTGAGTAGGTAAATGGTTCAAAGCAGGTACAGCTTGGAGCTGTTGGTAAATGGAAGACTGCTTGAGAATGCTTTCGATGTTGTAATGCATTAGGGCTTCGATATCAGGCTGAACTTTTGGCAAAACCTGATAGACACTCAGGTGCAGCAGGCGACTGGCGATCGCTTTGACTTCATTGGTATTATTGAGCTTAATGTATGGACGGCGAGTTTCAGGTTGAAATAACCAACGGGCGAAATTACCTCGTCTAATTGACTCTTGAATCTGATTAATTATCTGAATGCCAACAATTTCGGTGAGTTCTTCAGCAAAATTAGTGACGAAGTCGCGTTTAATCTGTCTCTGTACGGGTTTAAGATCCAACAAATCGGATTGGTAGAGACGAATGACTACTGGAATAACTCTCAACCAGCGCCAGAAGGGAAATAATAGAAAGAGGTCATACCAACGTCGTAATATTGCCTCCATCCAAGTTAGCTTGGTATAAGTGCGCTTGATAGAGAAAATACGAGCCAAAATGTCTACACTAAATAGAGCAAGGAACGGTAGATCGATTAGCCAGAAAGCATCGATAAATTTACCGTTGAAACCAATGCGACGATAGTAATTTGTCTGAATTAAAGGTCTTACATGTATGTCAAAAAACTTGAACTCCTGCTGCCATCCTGTTTGAGAAAGATAATCATAGCTCCAAAAACGGTTAAAGGCTTGATGAGCAGATTCTAGACCAACATGAGTACGTATCTGGTTTTTTATCTTTTCTAGAGTACCGCTTTTGTTTGCTACAGCAAATGGATTATCCTGAATCATCTCATTGCTAAGTCTACGCAATTCTTGTAGTAAACCTTCTACATCAGTTGATTGGAGCCCAGTTTGTTCTACCCGATCTTCAAGTTTGTTGACTTGGGCAAGATAATTTTGTGTTTCCCGATGAGGTTTAATACCTTTAATTGGGTCATACAGCTGGGTTAGGCGTGGAAATTCTTGAAAATAGAAATCACGCCAAGGAACATAGCTTAGATCAAAGAACACGAAGCTTAAATTGATTGCAGCAATTATTGCTATTAGTCTTTCAACCCAACGGTTTCGATGGACTAGATATTTGCCTTCTGTCAGTTTTGGTAAAGATGACATGTATAGCTCGGTCTGAAAAATCAAGAGTACATACGATCCTACTTGCTCTTCAACCGGACGATACACCTCCGCTTCGTGCTCGTCCCACCCTGCCATAGGAAGCGTCACCAGACGCACTGCCCTACGATGTAGCGGCGTATGTTCATATCGGTACAGTAAAGAGGATAATTTCTTTACAGTTAACGGTAATGGAGTTAGATGCAACTGCTGCTCTCAAACGCCTTCATCCCATATTTTGGGTTCTCGACCGGGGGCAAAAATATTTCTCTGCTAGCCGCTCTAGCTACAACAGATAGCAACACGCTGGTACTGGCGGCAGTGCTGTTGAGTTTAGTCGTGATTTACATCACCAGTAAAATTGGTGGAGAGTTCTCCAATCAACTGGGCTTACCGCCAGTCCTAGGCGAACTAGTTGGTGGGGTGGTAGTAGGCATCTCTGCTCTACATCTGCTGGTGTTTCCTGCAGGTGGGGGAAACATCTCGAACTCTCTGGTCGCAATTCTGCTGCAATCTACAGCGGGCTTAAGTCCTGAAACAGCAGATGCCATCTTTCAAGTGCAGAGTGAGGTTCTCACCGTTCTAGCTGAACTAGGCGCAATCGTCCTACTTTTTGAAATTGGACTGGAATCTAACTTGAGAGAACTGCTCGCTGTTGGTCCCCAAGCAGCGATTGTCGCCATAGTTGGGGTTGCCACACCCTTTGGGGCAGGCACGGTAGGGCTCATGACTTTGTTCGGGGTACCAGCGGTTCCGGCTATTTTTACAGGAGCAGCTCTGACAGCGACTAGTATTGGTATTACTTCGAGGGTTTTATCGGAGTTACAGCGCCTTAATACTAGAGAAGGTCAAATTATTCTAGGCGCTGCTGTGCTAGATGACGTTTTGGGAATCATTGTCCTCGCTGTTGTAGCTAGCCTGGCTAAAACTGGTGAGGTAGATGTTAGTAACATCATCTACCTAATTGTCAGCGCTACCGTTTTCCTGGTAGGTGCGATTTTGCTAGGTAGTGTATTTAATAAATCCTTTGTTGCGATCGCAAATCAGCTCCGAACGCGGGGTCAGCTAGTTATCCCAGCATTTTCATTCGCATTAATTTTAGCCTACTTTGCTGCTGCTATCCAGTTAGAAGCAATTCTTGGAGCTTTTGCAGCTGGATTAGTTCTTGACGAGACGGATAAGCGGCGAGAACTACAAGAGCAGGTTATTCCTATTGCCGATCTGCTGGTTCCAATTTTCTTTGTCAGTGTTGGGGCTAAAACTGACCTAGGCGTCCTCAATCCCGCAATTCCTAGCAATCGGGAGGGTCTTTTAGTTGCCATATTCTTAATTACTGTAGCGATTTTAGGCAAAGTGGTTACAGGCTTAACTGTGTTTGGTCAACCCCAAATCAATCGGTTGGCGATTGGTGTTGGGATGATTCCCCGTGGCGAGGTGGGATTGGTTTTTGTTGGTGTAGGTTCGACCAGTGGGGTTCTTTCAAAACCCCTAGAGGCGGCAATTATCCTGATGGTTATCCTTACAACCTTTTTGGCACCTCCCTTATTACGACTTGTATTTTCTGAGCCGAGCGCAGTAGAACCTGAGCCTTTTGCAAGTGACAAGGAGATGGGGGGATAGGGAGATCTAGTCATAAACACAAGCAGTTGATTATAAGAGACCTGTTGGTGTAAGCTGAGCCATCTAACGATGGACTAGTGGCTTTGTGGCTGATATCGATACCAGCAGGTCGCGATGAGTTTCAAAGCCTAATTTGGATTCTGTACTTCTACTTGGGTATATTTAATGTCGTATCAGAGTAAAAGTTTCAACATTTAGTAGAGTGAAAGCGAATTAGCAGAGGAGACGTTGACCGTACCCGAATTGCGAATCAGGAGAAAGCACTTTGAGATTCTACTGGCTAATACCCGGCACTTTGAGCATATTTCTGTTAGCGTCTCCCTCTTGGGCAGCAAGACTACAATCTTGGCGTTTAAATTCCAGTCATACCCAGCTGGACTTTAAGACCAAAGGAGGGGTTCAACCTCGGGCACAATTAATCTTCAACCCGACACGCCTGGTGATCGATCTACCAGGAACTACGACGGATCGTCCAACAGTGACGCAGAGGGTGGGTGGAGCAATCCGCTCTTTACACATTGGACAGTTTGACGAGCAGACGACTCGCATAGTGGTAGAACTGATGCCAGGTTATACCCTCGATCCAACTAAGGTGAGGTTTCGCGGGGAATCCCCTAGCAAGTGGACGGTCTACCTGCCTCTGCCACAAAGAGTGGCATCTAACTTCCCTAGCCCAGATCGAACACCTCTTTTATCAGAACGTTCACCCACAACAGTGCCAAGACAAGCCTTGGCTGCGGTCACACCTGACTCTGAATCCCCCGAAGACAGTCCCCCACCTTTAAGGACTGCGGTTACTGCACCAAATTTAATGCAATTGACTCAGGTCAATATCACGCCTGATGGTTTTTTTCTCCGCACTGTTGGCAGTGGCACTCCTGAGATTACAGTGCATCGCAGCAGCGATCGCAGCTTGATTAATATTGATCTGGCTGGCGCAACCCTATCACCAGATTTAACAACACCCCTAGTGCCCACCAACTATTATGGTGTCCAGCGTCTACGGGTTTTGCAAGTGCCTACTTCGCCACCCATAGCACGGTTAACACTGCAGGTCGATCCAAATAGTCCCAATTGGCAGGCAACACCCAGTCCTCTGGGTGGGATAGTTGTGGTGCCCACAAATAGCTTTGCTACTGCTAACCGCTCCAGCCGCTACAGAGCACCAGGAATTGCAACAATTCAGTCTGTCCAGCTGACTCATGATGGTACGCAACTCCAGGTTAGAGCAGACCAACCTTTAGCTTACTCCACGGGCTGGGACCGCTCAACTGGTCTCTATCGTATCTTTATTTCTAACGCCCAATTGGCAGAG
>JAFASY010000007.1 GCA_019244235.1 Chroococcidiopsidaceae cyanobacterium CP_BM_ER_R8_30 | reverse complement strand
AAGCGCTATCTCAATAGCAATATATAGCTCTCTCTCCTTGAAAGGTTTGATAAGATAGCTAGAAGGTTCGGTTTGCTTAGCTCGAGCTAATGTATTGTCGTCAATATTGGCGCTTAGATAGATAACCGGAAAGCCAAAACGGGCACGGATTTCTCTGGCAGCTTCTACCCCGTCGATGTTTCCTTTTATCCGAATATCCATTAGCACTAAATCTGGAGAAATTTCTGCGGCTTTACTAATTGCTTCTTCTCCAGAACTAACAACATTAGAGACATCGTAACCAAGTTTCCTAAGCCTTGTTTGTATATCCTTGGCAACAATGCTTTCATCCTCGACTACCAAAATCTTTTTGTTTGTCATTCTTCTAGATTATGTCAAACGCAATCCTGCATAAGGATGAGGGGAAGTAGCAATACTGCCTCCCACAATATCTGTTTTAGTCAAGCTTTATAACCGTGGATTTATCGAGATATTACCGATGGGAAGCAAAGATTCTGTAAATTCCTAAGTAAATATACGATTTCATAGGAAGTCTATTATAAAAATAATACTCTAAGTATGAGTTTTTCTCATACTCCTCCTGCTATTTTAAACACGCCTCCTTAGGAGGAAATGAATTCACACGATTTCAGAATATACTTTAGGGATGACTTACACTTTAGAGCTTTCCAACCATCTAGGAGGCGGTCGAGCCTATGACAACTGCAAAGATTTTGGTGGTTGAAGATGAAACTATTGTTGCCAAGGACTTACAAAGGCGACTTACAAGAATTGGATACGTTGTACCCACTACAGCTTCTTCTGGAGAAGAAGCTCTAAGTAAAGCTAAAGAGGTTTCTCCAGATTTGGTGCTCATGGATATTAGGTTGAAAGGCAAGATGGATGGGGTAGAGACTGCAAAGCAGCTTCAGTCTTGCTTCAACATTCCAGTCATTTATCTGACAGCCTACACAGACAAGGAAATTTCAGAGCGTGCGAAGGTGACGCAGCCCTTACTATACCTGCTCAAGCCTTTCAAGGAGAAAGAGTTATGCGCTGCGATCGCAACAGCTCTTGATTTAGATGGGGGACAAACAAAAAAATCAGCTTAAGGATAGCCATACTGCGACATATTCCGAACGCCAAGATCCGCTCTATGGCTTGATTTTCTCGCAGTATCAAGAATTGAATAACTGCCCTATGACTCCACCAACCCCGCCAACATTACTCGTACCACCCTCTTGAGTCGCGCCTTCATCTGTCGGGGGGTGATAGGTCATTGATTGTAGACCTAATCGTCCTGGACCAGTGAAGCGGTTAAGTACCAAAGAGAAGCCGCCTACCATTGCGCCGATTGCACCCATAATGCCACCTCCACCTGATTGTAGAGCCGTCACCGTATCCATTTGAACTGATGCATCTTTCCAAACCCATGCCCCTGGCTCAACATCAATCACTTCGCCAGGAGCTAGATGCTTCTCAAATACGTTTCCATATCCGTGGATCAGCAGCAAGCCTCCGTCATTCGTGCCAGTGAAGCGGTCGATAAACAAGCCTCCACTTCGACTAAAAAAGATGTTAGCGAGTCCTCTTTGAAAGAAGAAGCTGTAGTCAATGTTGCTGGTGGCTAACAAAAACTGGTGTTCGCGGACATCTACAGACTGACCTCTTTGCAGACGCAAAGCAACGATCTGCCCAGTGGCTTCGCGCGAAAAGGCAATATTACCTGGTCCGTGCGCCTCACTAATGAAGATTTGCAAACCTGCAAAAAAGCGCCTACCTGCGCCCTTTAAGCCCTTCATTCCCAAGCGGACATGGGGATGCTTCCATAGCAAGATATGATGTTCAAAGTAAATTGACTGTTGCTGACCTAGCTCGACATCTACAACAGGAACTAGTTCACCCTCAATTTTTACAAGCAGATCGCCAACACGTATCGGGTCTTTGGGATTACTCAGTTCAGGGATAGGTTCGTCATTGAACCCCTGCATTGGGCTACCCATCTGTTGGTATTCCAGATCAGCAGGCGTTTGCCTAAAGTCAGAAGATGCCGGGGGAGCTTGGATAACTGGATTGCCACAAGAGCCACAAAACTTATCTGTGGAGGCGACTGGACGACCGCAATTTGGACAAGAGACTGGCATTATTCTTAACCTTGGGATTTAAGCGATAGCATATTCAATATTGAATGAAAGCTCCTCAATTGTCTGAATCGCTTGATGAACTGTTTCTCTCATTTTTAAAGTATCAATTTATGTTGCCAGCTTAGCAATTCATAAGCTAGCTGTTAGAAGCAGCATAATCGAAACCGCAGATTTTTGGGTAAGCCAACGGCTTTATAACATTCACTGCTTAATCAGCATTAACGAAGGCGATCGCCAACCCATCATACCCTTTATTACCGACTGTCTGAATCATGGTGGCGGTGACATGCGATTCAGCCGTCAGCACTTCGTTAAACCGCCGGATTCCCTGCACATTGAGATCATCACTATCTGAGCCGAGCACCGCTCCTTTACGTACTACGTTGTCAGCGCCGCTCCTGCTGTGTCGAAGAACGTTGACTCAGTTATTGACTTTGTTTCTTAATACGTCCTATAAATAGGGAGGTTAATGCCAATCATTTGCAATTGTCTCTCTGGCTATCAGGAGTCAAAGCGTAGCACAATCTCCCAAATTCTTGCCAAATGCCAGTCTTAACCACAAATGCTAAATTTTCCTATTTACTTGCTGGAGGTTTTTCAAGATGACGCCTGAGCCAATTCCCCCGCACACCTCTGCCTGGGCATCAAGATGGCGGCATTTCCTGGCTGTATTCGGTCCTGGACTGGTAGTGATGCTGGCAGATACCGATGCTGGTAGTATCATCACTGCTGCCCAAAGTGGTGCTCAATGGGGTTACAAGCTACTGGCAGTACAGTTCTTTTTAATTCCCATCCTCTTTGTTGTACAGGAATTGACTGTCCGCTTGGGGTTGGTCACCGGCAAAGGACATGGGGAACTGATCCGTGAAACTTTTGGACTCCCTTGGGCGCTTTTGTCCATTGGCACAATGGCTATAGCTTGTGTGGGTGCGCTGTTTACCGAGTTCAGTGGGCTGACAGGGGTGGGTCTACTCTTCG
>JAFASY010000005.1 GCA_019244235.1 Chroococcidiopsidaceae cyanobacterium CP_BM_ER_R8_30 | reverse complement strand
AAAATTAGTGCGATTGTCACGCTACGCTGCTTAGTTTAACTCACCCGACTTAAGGTTGCAGCATGAAGATCCGGTTCCACCAAGAGCCCATGCGGGGACGCCAGAATAAATGCGTAATCTGTGGCAGTATCTATAATCTCAGGCAAGCGAGAGCTTCTGTATATAGCCAGCAAGGTATAGAATATGGGGATGCGTGCCCCGAATGCATAGAATCAGGCTCTGAGGGGATAAGAAGTCGGCTATTGGATAATATTCAGCGGTTAAGAGAATTTGCTGATGAGTTAGAGGCCCTATCCTCTGAGCCTATGCATCTACCTGGTCTAGAAGCTGAATTTAAAGCTTATCGGAATAGAGCTATCTGATCTATCTCGCTCTCCTACTATGGTAGGCTATCCCAAACGCGGAGTGAGAGAGGTCTGGAAGATGAAAAAACTGCGAGTAGGATTGCTATTTGGTGGTTGTTCGGGCGAACATGAGGTATCGATCAGCTCAGCACAGGCGATCGCTAATGCCCTATTGACAGACCAAAACACCAACAGGTATGAACTGTTACCTTTTTACATTCAAAAAGATGGGCGTTGGCAAGCGGGAGAATTGGCACAACAGGTTTTGACAGCTGGCACTTCTCTACAACTCCCACCTCCAACTTCTAGACTAGAAACCCAAGCTCTTATCCCTAGTACTCAGCAACTTGCCCAACTGCAATCTCTCCCCCAAGTAGCTGAAGTGGATGTCTGGTTTCCTATTCTCCACGGTCCGAATGGGGAGGACGGTACAGTACAAGGACTACTGAAACTCATGCAAGTGCCGTTTATCGGTTCTGGGGTTTTAGGCTCTGCTATGGGCATGGATAAGATTGCGATGAAGATGGCTTTTGCAATGGCAGGGCTGCCGCAGGTCAAGTACATTGCTGTTAACCGTTCGCAAGTTTGGTCGAATCCTTGTGTGTTTCCCAAGCTTTGCGATCAAATTGAAGTCACTTTAGGGTATCCGTGTTTTGTCAAGCCAGCTAATTTAGGATCGTCAGTGGGAATTTCTAAAGTGCGATCGAGATCGCAGTTAGAAACATCTCTAGACAATGCAGCAAGCTACGACCGACGATTGATTGTGGAAGCGGCTGTTATCGCACGAGAACTGGAATGTGCAGTCTTAGGCAACGATCATCCCAAGGCTTCTGCTGTTGGGGAGATTACTTATCAAAGCGATTTTTATGACTATGAAACAAAGTACACTCAAGGAAAGGCAGATTTGCTGATCCCAGCATCAATTCCTGTAGGAGTCACTAGATCAATTCAAGAGATGGCCCTACAAGCATTTGCGGCGATTGATGCTGCTGGTTTAGCACGAGTAGACTTTTTCTATGTTGAAGCAACTGGAGAAGTTCTAATCAACGAAATAAACACGCTACCCGGCTTTACGGCAACAAGTATGTATCCTCAACTTTGGGCAGCTAGCGGGATTTCCTTTTCTGACTTGGTAGATCAGCTGATTCAACTTGCATTAGAGCGACATAGCAACTAGGGAAGAAATCTAAAAGGGATTATGCGGAATCATCGTAAAACAAAGCAGTCCTCCAAATTGAACTCCCTCCGGTCGGCTCGGTCAAGGTATAAAAGAGTCATTGTTAGCGGCAATACCTTGTTGCGGCTGCTGCTACGGGGTTCCTGGCTAGCTTGGGGCGGAGTATTGGTATTCCTATTCGCGATCACTGCTATTGCTGCATTCAACCTAACCCATATTGGTCCTATGGAGACAGGACCAACACCAGCAATCATATCGACGTTTCAGAAACCCGATGCTTCTCAAGCCAGTAGCCATAGGGCTTTATGGTTGCTAAGTGCCCTAATTTCGGCCTCCAGTTTTATCGCGATTGGCAAGTATCTGAATCGTTCATCACGCTCTCGCCGACTCCGCTCACGCACTCGACGTTCTACGACAACACAGCACCAAGAGAAAAGTCAACACCTCCAAGCAGAGATTAGGGTGAGTGAAGAGGAAATCATTCAGACAGATCCTCTATCAGTACCCTCCTCTCCTTCCGCCTCCGCTCTTGATGCTTCAGGCTCTGAATCCTTAGCAGAAATGATGGATATTCGCAAACGGCGGTCTCTTGAGTCAATTTTGCACAGCAACCTGCTATAAACAATTTGCAATAACGCTTCGCTACGCTAGCGGCTGACGTAATTCGTAATTCGCAATTAATAGATTGAATGAGCCTTGTACTTTAGTCACACAGTTCGTCTTTTAGTAGTAAGATTGCTTCTCTAGTGTCTTCTTGGAGAGATACAAAGGCTTCCTGACTCAGACATCTCAGCGAACACCGATCAAGTTTCATGACAGTTGTGTATCCCCGACAGTTCTTGCGGAGAGCCGCCCAGTTAATTTTTCGGATTGCTATTTGTTGTTGTTTATCCTCATCAGGCTGCTGGTTGCCCCTAGTCTTGACTAAGCGAGGCTGGTTGCTTGAATAAGACGATTTTCCTGGCAATAGGTACAAGTTCTCTGTGCAAGTATAAAGCTGGTTGTTATGCATGACGACATGACCAACCCAAAAATCAATGCTAACATCCTGGCATTCAGAGGGAAGCCAAATTTGCCGCAGCAATGAAGAAGAATAGATAATATTTGCCTTACCGCTCGACCAAGAGGATTGAAGCATAACTCAATCTTACCAGGCTGTATTAAGAGAGTCGACTTAGAACGTAGTCAGCCATATTGATCAAGGCTTGGTGGCATTCTGAGGGTGGCAAATCAACTAAGTGTTCAACTGCTATCTGAGCATGTTGAGCTGCTAATTCCCTCGAACGTTCTAATCCACGACTATCTCGAATTAGGGCAATTGCCTGCTCTAAATCATCATCTTGGGCAAACTCTCGCTCAATCAGCACTCTCAAGTAAGGTTTTTCTTCGAGGGCAAATAGAACTGGGGCAGTCAGATTGCCGCTTTTAAGGTCTGAGCCAACAGGTTTACCCAAAGTCTCAGTCGAACCTGTGAAGTCTAAAATATCATCGACAACCTGGTATGCTAATCCAATATGACGACCATAGCTATACAAATGCTCAGCTATTTCTCTAGAGACGTCACTGAGTAGACCAGCTGCCTTGGCACTGTTGGCAAACAAAGTAGCGGTTTTATAGTAACTTTTTTCCAGGTAAGTTTCAAGCAATAAATTCTGATCGAAGCGATTCAGCCCTTGCTGAATTTCTCCCGCCGCCAGATCCATAATCACTTCCGAGAGCAGTTTAACTACCTCCAGATTATCTAGGTTAGCTAGATACCAGGAAGATTGAGCAAATAGGAAATCCCCTGCCAAAATTGCTATGCGATTGCTGCCTAACATACTATGAACAGTGGGAACACCACGCCGCATCTCAGATTCGTCCACCACATCATCATGCACTAAACTAGCAGTGTGAATCATTTCCGTAATTTCTGCTAACCGACGATGACGGAGAGTGATATCTTGATCTACCATGGTTGCCCGCGAAATTAGCAAAACGATTGCTGGGCGCAGTCGTTTTCCTCCAGCCCCAAATAAGTGTTCTGCTGCTGCGGAGAGAATGGGATGACGCGTACCGACTAAATCTATTAAATTCTGTGACAGCAAACGCAGGTCTGCTTCAATGGGGGAAAAGAGGGATGTGACTGAGGTCATGGATAAGCTGACTTAGGCTTTAGTTACGAAAGTTTACATACTCTGTCCTCATTTTAAGCTAAGCCTTCAACTGTTGCATCACTGCTGACTCAAAGCCATAACTTCAAAAGACCGAATCAGAATATCAGTTTGTTTGCTTACCAAGAGTGAGCTTCAGACCTCCCTTGAACTGATCCTTAACGATATTAAAATCATCATCAAAAAATCTTCAACTAGTTAGAAACTAAACCATAAATTTTTAGATTGTTGTGTTACTCTAATATTATAGGAATCTTAAGAATTTAACACTCTTGCTCCATAGGTTTGAGTTGCATAATTGTAGCTCTTTGCCTCTAGTTGAGGTCGGCCTTGGGTAGGGAGTGGTAAGGCATCTAGAGCTACCCCAGGTTAGCCCTGTGATGTTGGTGCCACAAAGATGGATGTAATCTGCTAAATGACTATGGATTCTCTTGCTGCTGTTGATCACAACTATCTCGGCTAGGTAGAGATACTTGGAAATTTGAATAGCAGAGTCTCTAAGAGAAAATGACATCAACCGGGAACTGCTCTGGTCGGCTAACTCTGTATTGCTGGTACAAAACTTGATACTCCTCTACTCGCCTGCTTCTTACAAGATGACTTACAATATACCTCTGATCATCCCGATTCTAGCAACTGGCTACTTGTTAACTATCTACCTACTGTTAGTACTAGCACAGCGAAACTCTAAAGAGTCGCCAGGTTCAGAATCCTCTGGCATCTCAAAACCGATTTACAAGAAGGAAGTATTGATGACGCGGAAAGTCAGCGAAGCTAGTGGCATGCATTAGGTCAAAAATACTCCAACGTCATTATAGATAGCGCTCCGTGGCTTGGCAAAGGAGCGCTATCTATGAGACCGACTTCAGAAATGCTGCTTGATATATAGAAGAATACCGCGGGCAATAGCCTCAGCCATCTGGGTCTGATAGGCAGGGCTTGCCAACCGGGGAGCATCTTCAACACCAGTGACAAAACCCGTTTCTATCAGAATAGCCGGGATAGAATTGTTACGCAACACGTAGAATCTTGCATGTCTCACCCCACGGTCTTTAACATCCACACTTTGCAAAATGCTCCTTTGGATTGTTTTAGCTAGAGGTAGACTCTCGTTAGAGAAGTAATATACCTCCAACCCATTTGCTTGGGGGGCGTTATCAATTGAGTTAGCATGAATACTGACAAACAAGTCGCCATGAACCCGTTGCGTCAGCTCAACTCGTGGGGCCAAATCGACAAAGTAGTCAGCATCTCGAGTCATAATTGCTTGTATGCCATGTTGTTCTAAAATTGCCGCTACCTGTTTGCCTATCGGCAAAATGATATCCTTTTCTTCTAAACCGCCGAGACCAACTGCACCAGAATCTTTACCTCCATGTCCAGGGTCAATAACCACGATAATTCGCCCTTTAGGTGTGGGGGATGGCTCGACTGGCGGTATCTGGGAAGTGACAGGTGGAACAGTCGGGGGGGGTAGAGCTGGAGGAGACGGCTCTGCCGCTGCATCAGAGCGTTGTAGCTGGAGGGATAACATCTGGGCATCAGGCTGGATGAGTGACCCAACTTGTACTCCGGTAGCTGGCTGTAACCAAATGATAACAGTCGTTGAGTCAGGCTGTTGTAGACGCACCCGTAGTAAGGGGCTGTTAGTGCCTAGGTCTGGTCCTCTAACATTCTCTGCCAAT
>JAFASY010000227.1 GCA_019244235.1 Chroococcidiopsidaceae cyanobacterium CP_BM_ER_R8_30 | reverse complement strand
CCTTTACTTGTGTTTGAGATGAGATCGTGGTATGAGACCTGTAATGCACAAGGAGTTATGAGCTGCTGGAGAAAAATCATGAATGAAGCTGATAGGTCAACCAACGCGGCAAATCCTGAAGCGGCTATGGTAAACCCGCCTGCTGATAGTGTATTTGATGAGAAGAACACATCCATCAATCTGCCAGCAACCTCATCCTCTCACAGTTTAGATTCGGTTGCCCTGACTCAGAAAGTACAATTTTCTTCAAATATCGACCTCCTCAACCAGGTGAACAAACTCCGTCAAGCACTAGCCGAATCACAGCAGGCAATAAAAGAGTACAAAGAGCAGGCGAATGTAAGAGAATCACTGCTCAGCCAACATGTTCAGGAACTTGCCACTACTCAAACACAGCTGCAACAGCTATGGCACGAGTTGGAGACTTCTCATCAAACTATCCAACGCCAGCAGATCTTAATTGAAACCTTAACAGTTCAGTTTGAAAGCAGTCAGGAACGTGTAGCCCAGTTGGAACGGGAATTCGCCCTCAATCAGCAGCGTTATAACGAACAATCTTATCAACTGGTGCAGCTGGAAAATGATTGCCGCGAGTTACGCTCCCGTCTAAGCCGACAGCAAAGCCATACCCTACAATTCAAAGTTGCTCTAGAAAAGTGTCTAGAGGTACCTTTACCTAAATATCAATTCCAGGTCAAAGACTTACCTCCCAACTCTTCCTCAGCCAACCTTTTCCCGCAAATTACCAACTCATCACGCAAGTTTAGAACTGCACCTGAACTGCCGCCAATCTTACTGTCAAGGGCACAATCTATTCCACCTTGGTCTATTTCCTCAAGCATGCCAACGCTCTATTCGTCTGTCTCAAGGACATCCCAGCAGTCCATCACCTTACCAGAAGCGAGTATTGATGGGTTGCCAATCATGACTGAGGACGCGTTTGTAAACTTCAGCCTGCACTCTTCTCAATCGGCACAATCAGATGAGGTGATGCATCTATCTTCAGTTGATACACCAGAGTCTATTCCAACAGACTTTACAAGACCTCAAGAAATCTGGCAACCTGATAATAATGAACCGGAACAGGTACAATACCAAGATTTATTCAGCCTGCTTGAGGTAGGAGCGGAATCGACATCTGAATTCGCGTTGTCAACAGAGCAATCTGAGACACCTATAAGTGAAACTACCTCTCCTACCGATAGCAACTGGCCTTCACCAGTCGTTTATCCATCACGTCCTCCCAAAGGACGTAAGTCCTTTGCCGCAGTTGAATTACCGATCTTTTAATGTGAGAGCGAGCTAATAGCTGACGGCTGATAGCTGATATCTGGTTGAGGACGTCCCATACCATTGGTAAGGGCATAGTTCTGAGCTAGCAGCCAAAACCATAAAGCCGGATACCGAGGCTCTAGCCAAGGTTGTATCCAGCGGAGGCAGCGCCCGAACCAACTACCAAGCACGGCACTGAGGAGGGCATGAAGACAAAAGTTAAAGTAACTACCCAACCAACGTAGCAAATCCTTCGCACCTGCTAATTGCCAAATCCATAGCAGTAAGGCTGGGTTTTTTGCTGCCGCCTTCAGAGCTAATCGGTTGAAAGTCAACCAATCCACTCGGTCTTTAATGAAATTATCTGCTACAGTTGGTGGTTCTTCCGCCAAGATACCAAAAAAGCAGTTTAGCATTGAGTTGATTCGTTCAGGGGGCAAAAATGTGTTTGTTGGAACCATCATGCCTTTGGAGAATAGCCAAGTGACGGCAACATTACTCTGGTAAGCGCTAACTTGATTTAAGTATTTTGCTTGCAACAAGTCATGCCGCAGAGCAGTATCTAAAAGTGCTGTTAAGCGACCCAAATTGCGAACCAAAGAACCAAAGCCAGTAAAGACGAGGGGAGATTGCAGGGATGCAGCATCACCAAGAGCAATTAGTCGGTCAAAGGCAATTCGGCGATCGCCGCCACCCACACTGAAGTGTCCTGGAATGTAACCAAAAGTTGGCTTCTTCCAAACCAAGCGATCTAGATCGCAACGTCTATATTCTGGCAAAATCGAGAAAAAGTCTTCGTACATCTCTAGCAAGGAGCCGGGGTTATCGGGATTAACTTGGTGATAGTGGAACAAATAAATCGCGATTTCTTCCCCTGCACCAGGAAATAACTCCCAAATCAGCTGCCGTCCCCGTGAGATATCTCCATGACTGTTCAAAACATCACCATATTGTGTATCCCAGACTTCTGGAGCCAATCCACCAGCAATGACAGCCCCTACGGTTGGGCAAACGCTGTCGAATGCTCTACCCCCATTCAGTTGCCAGGCAATCGGGGAAGCGGTGCCCATTGCATCTACTAATAACCGTCCCCAAGCGTGCCTATCTGCCTGACTAGGTATATGCTTAGCCTGCACGACAACCTTTTTAGGTTCAACATCCACTCTGGTAAACTCTGTCTCATCCCAGATTTCACCCCCTGCTGCTTGCAATTTTTCTCCACATAGACGCAACAGTTTCTCTGCGTCCAATGCCACATTTAGCACCGTTGGGGTATGCAAAATCGGCGCCTTGAGTTTGATTGGGTTGTTCGCATCAAAGAATTTATTAAATCCATCTTTGTATTCTCGGGCAATGATGTTTTCACACTCGACTGGAGTCAGCAAGCCCAAATCAATCAAACTTTGTAACTCCGATCGGGAAATATTCCACTCCCGATTCATCCGACCAAAGGGCAGTCGCTCTATCAGTAGCACTCGGTAGCCCAATTGAGCCATAACTGCCGCGTGGATTACCCCTAAAGCACCACCAATGTAGATTAAATCGTAGGTGGTAGGGGGGTGGGGGGGTAGGGGGGTGGGGAGATGAGGAGATGAGGAGAAAACCACCTGCCTCGGCCTCTGGGGATTACGGACACCTTCACGCCACCGCTGCTCCCACCAGTAGACACGCTGTAGATCGCGCTCGCCATTTGGCATTTTCTGAAAATACTTAACGGTGAGGGGGTAATGCGGTGCAAGTGCAGTAAATATGGACTGCTGTTGTAGATTGACGATTGGTGGTTCAGGATAATGATGGGGAAATCGGCTTCTCAGTTCATTACTCAGGCGTTGCAGGATTTTCCTCTCATCTGGTATAGGCCGATCTGCCCAGCAGAAGACTTTCAGGTAGGTTGTTTGCAGTGCTGACCATACAAACACTGAAAGTTCATAAGTTAAGTTTTTATGTGTTTCCGAAATTGTTGCTTCTGGAGCTTGCGCTCTTCGGCTGCTGGAGCTACCTCTGGCAAACCGTCGAGTTGTAGCCTTCAACCGGAGACGAAAGCCTACTGGGGTAATAATTTTCTCCCCTAGTTCTGGCTCGAAGTCTTCTTGCAGCCATCTGCATACCGTCTCTATATCCGCGGTAGGAATTTCTATGTAAAGTAGTTCTCTCATTTTGGATGATTTCAGCTCCTGTTAATTACTAACGCAGACAGAGTTGACAAAGGCACAGAGTAAGCTAAACTTCCCTATACGGTTTGATGAGAATTTGTTTAAGAAAGTTTACGATTTTGCCAGTTTTATTAAGACATTTCCCATTTATGAAGACTCACGCCATGCATTATCCCATTCCAGCTAGTACCCAAGAAATTGCTGCTTTACGGCAAAAACCTGTTGATGAAGAATTAGTGGCTGCCGCAATAGCAGGCGTCATCAAAGTTGTGCGCGCTCAGGGTCAATCGTTAGAATACCTGAGATCTGAGCTTTTAGCCGATGACAGTCTTTTAGATGTTACTCAAAGGCGTTGGCTCAGCGACATTGTCACTCAAGCTTGGAAAAGCATTCAATAGGAGGGTCTAGGAGCTAGGGTTCTTCACGTTAAAAAAAACATGGGATTGGAAACACAAGTACACCATTAACCTCGTGCTAAGCAGCTCGATATAATTATTTGTGCGGAATGCACTGCCGCTTTCCAGCTCAAATTTGATTCAAGCGGGGTCGGCAGTTGATAAGTAGGCTTATGACCCACAAAAGTTTTTTTTCATTCCCCTAGTTCCTAGCTCCTTAGATGGCGATATCCACGATTCAAACTCTGTCCTACGCAATCGATTTTGGCACTAGCAATACCGTAATTGCTCGCTGGAATCCTGTCACCCAAAAGCCAGAAACCCTTTCTCTGCCAGGTTTGTCAGTGCAGTTATCTGATAATCCGCCACTCATTCCTAGCTTGGTATATGTTGAGAACGCCTTGCAGGGAAAAGTCTTGGTGGGACAGGCTGTGCGCGATCGAGGTCTCGATCTCAGTAACAATCCGCGCTTTTTCCGCAGCTTCAAAAGAGGAATTGGCACTGATATCCAAGCTTTCCTACCAGAGCTAGACGGGCAGGTTGTGTCTTTTGCCCAGGTAGGGGAATGGTTTCTCACCCAACTCATATCGCAGTTGCAGTCTGATGCTGGCAATAGTGAGTCTTTAGTGTTAACTGTCCCTGTAGATAGTTTTGAAGCTTATCGACACTGGTTAGGAAAGGTTTGTCAATCTCTGCCAGTAGAGCAGGTACGAATATTAGATGAACCGACAGCAGCAGCTTTAGGTTACGGAATGGTAGAACAAGAAATTCTGCTAGTAATAGATTTCGGAGGTGGGACGCTAGATCTATCTTTGGTGCGCCTAGATGGAGGTGCCCAAGCAGGAAAAAAGCCATTGGGGTTTATCTTGAAGTGGGGCGAGAAGCACATGGCTCAAAAGTCTGGGCAGAAAGTCAAGACGGCTCGGGTACTTGCAAAAGTCGGACAAAATTTAGGCGGATCTGATATTGACAGCTGGGTAGCAAATCACTTTGCTGCTACTCAGGGGTTGATCGTAACTCCCTTGACAACCCGGCTAGCAGAAAGGTTAAAGATTCAGCTATCTTCCCAAACCCAGGCGCGAGAAGTTTACTTTAATGATGAAACGTTTGAAAGTTACGAACTGAAATTAGACCGTGATCGGATAGAAATAATTCTTAAAGAGCATCAGTTTTTTCAAATATTAGATGATAGCATGACCCAGCTATTGCAGCAGGCGCGGCGGCAAGGATTAGAAGTTTCTGATATCGACGCCGTTTTATTGGTTGGTGGCACAGTCCAGATGCCAGCAGTGCAAAATTGGGTAAAGCAGTACTTTGAGCTAGCAAAAATTCGATGCGAGCGACCTTTTGAAGCGATCGCCCAAGGCGCGCTCCAGCTTAGTCAGGGTATCGAATTACAGGATTTTCTTTACCACAGTTATGGTATCCGCTACTGGGACAGGCGGCATAACTGCCATAAATGGCACCCCTTAATTAAGGCAGGACAGGCTTACCCAATGAGTGAGTCTGTAGAGTTAGTGCTGGGAGCTTCGGTAGACAATCAACCCAGCATTGAATTAGTGATTGGGGAGTTGGGAGCCGAGTCGGGTGGGGTGGAAGTTTATTTTGATGGCGATCGTCTGATGACTCGTCGCTTTGACAATCAAAAGACGCAGGTACAGCCTCTTAACGATCGCGAAGGGGCTAGGACAATCGCCCAGTTGACACCTCCTGGGCATCCGGGTAGTGATCGCATTAAAGTTCTATTCCAAGTCGATCGGCAGCGCTTCCTACGTATGACGGTTGAAGATCTCCTGACAAACCAAACGCTATTGCAAGATCAGTTGGTTGCTCAACTAAGTTAAACGCGGATAGCTCTGGTTTCAATGGTAAACTCTGGTATTTCCTGGAGTTCATCCGTCGTCAAGCTGTACTGTTCGCAAACTAGACTGAGACGAGAAGCCTGAGGACTTTTGACTTCCTTGACTGAGTGAGTCAGATCGCCTTGAAAGTGAAGTAGCGTGTTAGGTTGGGGTCGGATACAGCCAACTTGGTGCTTGCGATCACGTAGCACTAGCTCCCCTCCATTCAAAGCGGACGGCACTTGGACATAAAGGACGCTAACTGTGGCTGGAGGCTCGATTGCTTTGCAGTAAGAACGCAAACTGCGGTCAATGTGGGGATCTACACGCGAACCTGTCTGTAACAGTAGAGGGTTGAGATAGAAGGCATTACAGGTGGGCTGGAGCGCTACCCTTAAATAGGGTATAAAAAAGGGAAAGCACCTGCTCATTTCATCAAGGCTGGAACGCTGGAATACTACCGAGAACCCCTTCGTTCCAACAAAGTCGCGGTTTAGGTTGTTGACAGCGAAATAGCGGCAGGCCATAATCTGCCCCCGCAGTTCACTCAAGTACTGAGGGGGAAAGGCATTGCTTAAGACACGGTAATAACTCAAAGCGAGTGTACCAGGGGGGAAGACAACCAGAGGATGGCTCCAGTTGCCAGTAAACAGAGAATTCCAACTATGCCAGCTAAGGGTTTTCCGGCTTTACCTGTTATCCATTCACTAGCTTTACCTGTATAGCTGATGATTTTGGCTGAGTCTAAACTAGCAATTGCCCAAATCCAACCAGCATGAAGTCCCCAAGCTAAACCCAAACTGCCGCTATCTATGTAGCGTGCTAGCACAAGTACCATTGCCAACAGCCACAACCCAGGCAGTTGAGGCAGTGTTTCTCGTTGCTCCCAAACTAGATGTAGTAGGGCAAAAATCAAGCTGGAGATTGCTGCTGCTAGCCAAATTTGGTAATCCTGCTGGAGCTGAGTCAGGATGAAGCCACGAAACACTAATTCTTCCGTACCACCAATCCAGAGGGCTAATGGCAAGGTTGTCAACAATACTAATCCCAGTCGTTGCCAGATAACTGGCTGCCAAGTAATCCAGCCCAGTGCTGTTTGGCAACCAAACAACACAATCATGCCTATGACTCCGCCCCCTATACCTGCACCAACAGTTAGTATCGAGGAATTCCAGCTCAAACCGTAATCTGAGAAAGATGCTCCCGTTAACCAATTCACTCCCCAAAGAACGAGCGGGGCAATGAGGTAGAGCGATGCTAGTAAAGACAGCTTTTGTTCTGCTGTTAGGGCTCTAGAAGGTCGCCAATCAAGAGCGAGCGCGCATGTAACTGCTGCTGGCGACCAGCATACAGCCCAAGCAACGAAAAAAGCCATTACCCACAATAGTGAACTTGGCATACATATTCACCAGTACAGGACTAACATTCTCTGAGAGTCTCTAGAAGGGAATCTACTTATTATCTAGTCCGTCTGTTTTTTCATCTTCATTATCGAGCTGAATCAAATGAATGTGCTTGTAACCTAGCTTAATTTCGAACTGATCGCCAGGCTTTAAGCCCATTGACTCGGTATAGGTGGAACCGATAACAATCTGATAATTTTTGTGGACGCTAACTCGATAGGTTGGCTCCCGACCGCTACTGTCTTTTGTTCCTTCAGAAATTAGAGGAATTCCTCTAGCTGCTAGCAGCGCATCGTAGAAATCAGTCAGATTGACGCGAGTCTGGTGGTTCTTAGTAAGAGTATAATAGCCACAGCGCTTTGCTCTTTCTCGTCGCGGTAAGTCAGAAAGTTCTTTGAACTTTTGCAGTAGTGCCTTCCCTGTTAATGGTGCAGTTGCAGTTTCAGTCATCGCGCTCAAAATATCCTTATCTCCAAATTACTAAACTATTCCCGAATTGAGACTAAGTCCCTTTTCAATATTTTGTGCAATTCTATTGTGACTTTACAAATATAGCAATCTGCACAGGAGTTTGAGAGTCTCCTCCTAAGATAAGGTAACGGGTCTTAAAATAGAAGCATTACGCCAGTAATACGAGAGGAGAGGAAAAACCTCTTTTTCTAGGTGCGAGTTTTGGAATCACAAAATTTTAGTAGGTGAAAATGCAAGTTATTTTTAAGGTGATTCGGCAGGAGAAGAACTCCTCGCCTCATATCCAGACTTACCAACTAGACGTTGAAGCTGGAAATACGATTCTAGATTGTCTCAATCGCATTAAGTGGGAGCAAGATGGTAGTCTAGCCTTTCGTAAAAATTGCCGCAACACTATCTGCGGCAGCTGTGGGATGCGAATCAATGGTCGCTCAGCTTTGGCTTGTAAGGAAAATGTCGGCAGCGAACTGCAAAGATTACAATCACTGCCGACACAAGCAACTGATTTAGACAGGATTCCAGAAATTACTGTCGCTCCAATGGGAAACATGCCAGTGATTAAAGACCTGGTAGTGGATATGAGTAGTTTCTGGAACCACTTGGAAGCGGTTGAACCCTATGTCAGTACCCAGGCAAGACTTGTCCCAGAACGAGAGTTTTTGCAGACGCCCCAAGAGAGATCACAGCTTGAAAAAACTGGCAATTGTATTTTATGTGGCGCTTGCTATTCTGAGTGCAATGCACGTGAGGTTAATCCAAACTTCGTTGGTCCCCATGCCTTGGCAAAAGCTTATCGGATGGTAGCAGATTCCCGTGATGAACGCACAAGAAGCCGTTTAGAGGAATATAACGAAGGTACTCAGGGAGTGTGGGGATGCACCCGTTGTTTTTACTGCAACACAGTTTGTCCTATGGGTGTCGAGCCCCTAGAACAAATTAATCAAATTAAACAAGAAATTTTAGCTTTTAAGGAAACACAAGACAGCCGTTCAATTCGTCACCGAAAAGTTTTAGTAGACTTAGTAAAGCAAGGAGGGTGGATTGACGAACGGCAATTTGGTTTACAGGTAGTAGGTAACTATTTCCGCGATCTTAGGGGATTGTTAAGTATTGGACCACTGGGACTACGAATGTTAATTCGAGGTAAGTTCCCACTCTCATTTGAGCCTTCCCCCGGTGCTCCGGTGGTGCGATCACTGATCGAAGCGGTCCAGAAGAGGGAGAGGGGTAAATAATCCCCTAACGGGGCTCTGTCGGTACACTCAAAGGTTGCCCGGAGCGATCGTAGACCAAGATATCCCACTGACCGTTAGCGCTTGATTCAAAGGCAATCTTACTACCGTCAGCGCTAATGGTAGGGTGGCGGACTACCGAAGCTGACAGATTAGCTGTAAGATTCCGCAGTTGGCGGGTTTCACGATCGTAGAGAAAGATAGCCGAGCGACCGTCCTGGCTAGCTGCAAACACAATGTAACGACCATTCTCAGAAACAGCTGGATCTGAGGCGACTGTATTCAATTGATTCAATCCAGGTAAATCTACTAAACGCCCGTCTACAGTATCGAACATGTAAATGTCTTGACTACCGCGTCGGTCAGAAGTAAAGACAATGTATCGACCAGCTATTCTAGGGTTTAACTGTGAAGCTAAACTATTGAGACTGCGACCTCCAGGGTCAAAGGGATACTCTAACAAGCGGGGAGAGCCAGTACAGCTACTCAACAACCCAGCTAAGGTAATTGCTGATAAAACAATCCATCTCACAAGTTATTCTTTCCCTTGTCCTCTTGTCCCCAAGTCGTCTTCTCAGCTCTCTAATTCTCCCCCTGCCTCCCCTGCTCAAGAACAGCTCTCTTTTCTCAGGGTGATGGTGCAGCCGAAGTTCCTGGTAAAACACTATCTGGAATATCTAACTCAATATTCGGTCCTCGGTCTAGTACCTCAATACTCCACTGACCGCGGCTACTGCCCTCAAAGACAACATAACGCCCATTAGGACTAATACTGGGATGACGTACCCACCCTGGGTAAAACTGGGTGAGAAGCTGTGACTGTTGCGTAGCTCGATCGTAAAGCGCAACCGTCGGTTGACCTTGAATACCAATAACGTAGACAAGGTAGCGCCCTGTGTAACTAAGACTGGGATTCTCAGCAATCGTATTACGCTGATTTAAGCCCGGTAAAGGAATCAATTGCTGTTGCTGTAAGTCGTATAGTAGGATACTGCGATTGCCATATCGATTAGACACGAATGCCAAAAAGCGACCGTTTCCACTCAATGCTGGTTGTTCGTCGTTGTAACGACTGTTGAGATAAGTGGGGTTGTCGAGATAATTAGTGGGACTACATGCTACCACTAAACTGGTCATTCCTAAGATTAAACTCCAGTGAACCCAACGCCGGGGTAAGCACCGAGCCTTGACAAAACAATTCGCAATTCGCAATTTGCTTGGGATGCCTTCGGCAACGCGCTTGTTGCTGACGCAACTAAGATTAAAAGAGCTTTAATTTGTGGGTCAAAAGCCCACTAATCTCCTTAATATACTGGTTTACCATTGAATGTACAAAAAACCTAGACCAGTTAAACGTCGTCGAAGTTTGCCGTGTTATCTGACTCCTCTTCAGCTTGATTAACAGGCTGGTAATCAACATATTCTGTTGAAGTTGCTGACTCATCCTCTTGCTGTTGACTCGTCGATTGAGATGGACGGCTCTTCTTTTTTAGTCTAGGTGTTTGCTGGTTACGATCGGTACGAGAAGAATTATTAGCTCCAGAACGGGACGACTTCCTCACTCGGCTGCTTGATACGTCCCAGTCGTCTTCAACTCGCTCCGAAGCACCCCATTCATCTGCTTCAGGCTGTGCTGTTACACGACTTACAGGACGGGAGGGACGCCGACGAGTTCTCTCGCCCTGATTCTGGTTATCAGAACCACTTCGGTTAGCAGAGCGACTAGTAGAGCGACGGGAAGAAGCGTCATCATACTCATCTAAGCGATAGCGACTCCGAGAAGGATTGTCATCTTCCTCATATTCATCCAATCTATTACTGGACCGAACATCTCTACTTCCCCTAATTCGAGGACGACTATATTGCTCTTCATCCTCCTCTTCTAGAGGTAGATCATCTAGCTGTGCCACCGTCCGATAGACTCGACTAGGTCGTCGCTCCTCATCAACAATCGGTGTGTTTCGCTTGGCTTGTTCAGTTGCCACACTCCGCAGTCGGATACTTTCAACAGCAAAAAATACAGTTGAACCAGTCAACAACAGTTGACCAAATTGCAGAATTGGGTCTAACCGCCAACCTTGAAACAGGAGAATGAAGCCGCAGAGTAAGCCTACGGCAGCAAAAAAGATATCATGATCTCGCGATAGCTCTGGACGCACTGAGCGTAGGAAATATAGCGCTGCTCCAGCTATGGCTAAGCAGATACCCAGGATGCTTGCTGTACCGAATCCGAAGTTAACCATTTGTCATCTCCCAAGTATGTCTTATCCTAGCGACTCACGCTGAAAATCACCACGCTAATTTTAGGGAGTAAGCGGTCTCACTCCCTATGTCGAAAGCACTAGGAACGCTGAATTTTATCTTTTTGGCTAATAAAAATCAGGAAAGCAGTCGCTGGAATGACGACTACCACTGCACCTGCCAGCAGACTGTAAAAGAAATTCATTAAAGAAGGAGTCATAGAACCTCAACCTTTCCTACATACTTCAATACTAATTTTAATCGTCTGTTACGCTTCTAAGGAATAACTTTTAGATAAAATTTGCTCAATCTAGTCTACGTAGTGTAGGTATTCCGTTTCCTTCTAATGGAAGTGAGCAGGCAGTATCCGCTAGAATAATGAATAGATTGTTTACACATCTTAACTTTAGAGATTGCAGTAAGCCATGACTGCTATTGACATCACTAGTTGGATTTTAGGCCCCTTATTGAGTCTAATGACGCTGTTGTTTATTTTTAGGATCGTACTTACCTGGTATCCACAAGTTGATCCAAATCGCCTTCCCTTTAATCTGATTACTTGGCCCACTGAACCCTTCTTAGTACCATTGCGACGACTGGTGCCACCTTTGGGTGGAGTGGACATCACTCCAGTCATCTGGGTTGGTGTCGTCAGTTTAGTAAGAGAGTTACTGTTAGGTCAACAAGGGCTGTTACATATGATTTCCTAGAAGAGGATGGGGGACATCTCCCCATCCTCTTATTACTGCGATAGCATGACCTGCTCTACAAAGTTGGTATAGACCTCACCTCTCAAAAACTCTGGTGTTTCCAAGATCTTTTGATGAAAGCCAATCGTGGTCGGTAGCCCCGTGAGGGCACATTCTCGTAGCGCTCGTTTCATGCGTTTGATCGCGGTGGGGCGGTCTGGTCCCCAAACAATCAATTTACCAATCAGGGAGTCGTAGTTGGGAGGAATGAAATAATCCGTGTAGACGTGAGAATCCATCCGGACTCCGGGGCCTCCAGGTGGTAGATAACCACTAATTCGCCCCGCTGAAGGTCGAAAGTTATGTTCAGGATCTTCTGCGTTGATCCGGCATTCAATTGCATGACCTCGAAGTACTACCTGGTCTTGAGTCAGTTGGAGTTTCTCTCCTTGTGCTACCCGGATTTGTTCCGATACTAAATCGAGACCAGTGATCATTTCTGTCACTGGATGTTCGACCTGAATCCGGGTATTCATCTCCATAAAATAAAATTCCCCAGACTGAGACAGGAGAAACTCGACAGTACCGGCTCCGGTATAGTTAATTGACTTAGCCGCCATAACGGCTGCTGCACCCATTTTTTCTCGCAGTTCTGGACTGAGGGCAACACTAGGAGCTTCCTCTAAAAGCTTCTGGTGACGGCGCTGGATTGAGCATTCGCGCTCACCTAAGTGAATGACATTGCCGAAGCGATCGCCTAGAATCTGAAATTCAATGTGGCGGGGACGTTCAACAAATTTTTCTAGATAAAGGCCAGGATTACTAAAGCTAGCTTCGGCTTCTCTCTGGGCAGCTTGGAATAGCTTGCCTAGTTCGCTATCATCTCGCACTAGCCGCATCCCCCGTCCGCCACCACCTGCTGTAGCTTTAAGCATGACAGGGTAGCCAATTTGACGGGCGCTCTCCCGCGCTGATATTTCGTCTTTCAGCAACCCATCACTACCTGGCACTGTTGGCACACCAGATCGGATCATTGTTTCCTTAGCAGTTGATTTATCCCCCATAGCTCGAATCGCTTCAGGGGAAGGTCCAATAAAGACAATGCCGTGATCGGCACAAATCTCAGCAAACCTAGCATTCTCTGCTAAAAAGCCATAGCCAGGATGGATAGCAGTGGCGTTTCGGGTCAGAGCAGCGGCAATAATACTAGGAATATTCAGATAACTTTTGCTACTATGAGGCTCGCCAATACAGACCGTCTCATCAGCAAGTTGAACGTGGAGGGCATCACGATCAACCGTAGAGTGAACTGCAACAGTAGCAATTCCCATCTCTTCACAGGCACGAAGAATCCGAAGGGCAATTTCTCCTCGGTTGGCAATTAATATTTTGGAAAATTGCATCTTCCAGCTCTAATGTACATAAGTATTTGTAGGATAGAAGTTTTCGAGGTGCCCTGGCATATTCTGACCGAGAACAGGGTGTGGGGGAGAATGGTATGACACACAAAAAGCCTATAATAAGAAGGCTAACTCCTGCGGATGTGGTGGAACTGGTAGACACGCACGTTTGAGGGGCGTGTGGCGTACGCCTTGCGAGTTCGAGTCTCGCCATCCGCACTACAACTTTGTTAAGCTCTTAAAGAGATGAATGAAGTTTTGTAAAGAACCTTGACTGCTTATAGACCGTCAAACACCATAGTGCCACCAAAGGCATGGCACTGTCTCACCCCAGTGTGGCAAGGGGGAGAAGAAATTGTTCAACGAGGTTTACCCCACACACAGCTGTCACCAATCTGGCAACTGTTCCTGCTTGGGGATGGCTCTCCGACCAGACATGTCTACCTTCTTACAGGTGAACCAACAGAAGTAGACGTTATCGATATGTCGGAGATTGGAATGGATTTAGATGGAGCCCCTGACCAAATCCAGGTGGTACCAGGACCACGTCTAAGACGGCAGGTATGGGTACGTACTGCTTCTGGTCAGCGATTGTATTATGCCGTCTCCTGGTGGGAAGCTAGCCAGGTGAGTCAGCATTTGCAGAATCGAGCATTACCTATTTGGGATAGTCTGACCCACCTGCGGAAAGAACTATATCGAGATATCCAAGGGATTCATTATGGTCATTCGGCTGCTCTGGAAGCAGGTTTTAATCAGAAAGGTGCCTTTTGGGGACGTCACTATTTGTTCTGGCACCATGGACAGCCTTTAACGCTAATCTATGAAGTTTTCTCCCCTTACCTAACAAAATACCTAGGTCCAATGCAGTTGGATTAAGGCCGCTAGGAGGGGCAAAAACGGCTCTAGTTAGCTTGGTACAATGGAACACTCTAGCATGAGCTTGGAACGCTTAACTTGCTCAGGCACTGGAATTGGGTAATCACCAGTAAAACATGCCGTGCAGAAACTGTTTGGATCTTCTTTCGTTGCTTGCAGCATACCTTCCCGACTGAGATAGGCAAGAGAATCAACCCCGATTTGCTTAACAATGTCTGTCACTGGCCTAGTAGCGGCAATCAATTGCTCCTGACTATCAGTGTCGATGCCATAAAAGCAGGGGTGGGTAACTGGTGGAGAAGAGACTCGCATATGAACCTCAACTGCTCCAGCGTCTCGCAGTGTTTTCACAAGTTTGCGACTAGTCGTACCCCGGACAATTGAGTCATCCACAATGACTACACGTTTTCCTGCTAGCACGTCTTTAAGAGGGTTAAGTTTCATCCGAATACCAGACTCACGCATTGTTTGTGTCGGCTGAATAAAGGTTCGACCTACGTAGCGATTTTTGATCAGTCCCTCAGCGTAGGGAATGCCTGAAGCCTGAGAAAAACCGATGGCAGCTGGGACACCAGAGTCTGGGACACCAATCACAATATCAGCATCTGCTGGAGACTCTATAGCTAACCGCCGTCCAAGTCGCAGTCTGTAGCTATAGAGACTCTCACTATGCATGACGCTATCTGGTCTAGCAAAGTAAATCATCTCGAAAATGCAGAGCTTTCGCTGGGGCTGTTGTGCCCATCGGTATGAAGTTAAACCTGCTTCAGTAATCCAAACTAACTCTCCTGGCTCTACATCCCGCAGGTACTCAGCACCGATAATATCTAAACCGCAAGTCTCAGAGGCAAGCACGTAGCGTTGGGAGTCTTGTCCCAATGTCCCAATGACTAACGGGCGAATACCATTGAGGTCGCGTGTACCCATCAAGCCAGCCGGAGTCCCAATTACCAGACTAAAGGCTCCTTGGCAACGATTGAAAGCCCGAATAGCTCCCTCCAACCAGGCTTTGCCAGTATTAACTTCTTCAGCGATCGCCAAAGCAATTAATTCTGAATCTGTAGTGGTTACTAAATTGCAATGATGTTCCAGCAACTCCTCGCGAAGAGCTGTTGCATTGACTAGATTACCATTGTGGGCTAGAGCCAAAGACCCAAGATCAGTTTCTACCACTGCTGGTTGAGCATTTACAACGCGGCTAGAACCAGTTGTTGAGTAACGAGTATGACCTACAGCTAGGCTACCAGGTAGCTGGTTGAGAATTGCTTCATTAAAAACTTGGGAAACTAACCCCATTTCTTTATGCAAATGCACTTGCTCTCCCACAAATGTGGCAATTCCAGCCGATTCCTGACCTCGATGCTGGAGAGCATACAGACCAAAATAGGTCAGTTTTGCCACGTCTTCCTCTGGGGCATAAACGCCAAAAACACCACAGGCTTCTTCTGGTTTGTCGGCTCGATCAATGGTTCTGCTCGCCTTCGTATCCAAGCACTTGTGGTTATCAAAGGAAAGAGGATTGTTGGACATGCTACGGCTTTGCTCCTAAGCAGGGTATTGAGTCATTAGAGAACTGGCTCTGAATTCAAATCAGTCAAGGTTAACTGAACGTAAACAGAACGTTAACCATTTTACTTAAAACATTAACGTAATAATTCTCACTTCATTACCGATCCTAAAGGAGTCGTTCTGTAGGAAATGACTGGACCGACTGGCTAAAAGGTTAAACGTCTTTCAATAGCTTTGCTGTAGCGATTACTCATCTCCTTAATCTTAGCGTCGATCACAAGCTGCGTGTCAGCCGTGAAAACCCGTAAAGAAGTGTCAGAGTTCCCGACAGAGCCAAGTTTTTGCCAGTCATTCCCCAAATGTTGCTGAAGATAAGCCTCCCAAATGACTTGTAGCTCTGGCAGGATAGAAACGACAATTTGTGCCCCACCTTCACCAAATAAGACGCAATCCCAGCGCCAAGACATATCTTTGTGTACGGTGGGTGTTAAGTTGACATCTGCTCCCAAACCGCCGCTTATGCAGGCTTCGGCAAGAGCAACGACCACCCCACCCTCAGCACAGTCGTGAGCGGAGCGTACCCAACCTTGGCGAATACCCTCGCGACAGGTAGCTTGGACAAGGCGCTCTAGTTTAAAATCTACTCGTGGCGGTGACCCAGCAACTGTGTGATGAATTGTGGCTAAATACTCTGAACCCCCTAACGTTAGCCGATCCAATGCTGTGAGACAGCGTCCCAGTAGATAGATCAAATCTCCTTTTGCCTGCCAACCCTGGCCACAGACACGAGTCAAATCAGGGATTAGCCCCACCATGCCAACCACTGGTGTAGGATAAATTGGTTGGGGTTGACCAGTAGGAGCAATAGTTTCGTTGTAGAGTGAGACATTGCCACCCGTAACTGGAGTTCCTAATTCCCGACAGGCATCGGCTAACCCCCTACAAGCTTCTGCTAGTTGCCAATAGCCAATGGGTTTCTCTGGATTACCAAAATTCAGGTTGTCTGTCACTGCTAGAGGTTCTGCCCCAACACAGCTAAGATTACGAGCTGCCTCTGCTACCACTGCCTTAGCCCCTTCGTAAGGGTCTAGATAGACATAACGAGAATTACAATCGACTGTGGCAGCGACACCCTTGGAAGAGGAGGGGGGGCGTAGGCGAATGACGGCAGCATCAGCTCTGCCAGGGAGAATGACTGTATTGTTCTGGACTTGATGGTCGTACTGACGGTATACCCAACGCTTAGAGGCGATGCTAGGAGTATCTAAAAGAGTCAGCAGAATTTCGTTCCAGGTGCGAAAGCCGTCGGGTGTTTCAATGCCTGTAGGTGTACAGGTAGGGAGGCGATCACTCGTCCACTGGCAAGCTTGACGGATAAACTCTGGTGGTTCGCCAAGTTTGTCTCGGTGATAAAGCGGCGTATTTTCTGCCAACGCTGCGGCAGGAATTTCGGCTGCGATTTCGCCCTGAAATAGAATCCTTACCACTGGTTCCGCAATCACCGTACCTGCCACCACCGCCTGTAGTCCCCAGCGATGGAAAATTGTGATTAATTCCTGCTCCCGCCCTTTGTAGGCAACAAATAACATCCGCTCCTGAGATTCAGAAAGTAGGTATTCATATGGCACCATCCCAGTTTCTCGTACTGGAATCCTGTCTAGATCGAGTTCAATCCCAACGCCGCCTCTAGCAGCCATTTCTGATGTAGAACAGGTAATTCCAGCTGCCCCCATATCTTGGGCCGCGACCACAGCACCCGTCTTAAACGCCTCAAGACAAGCCTCAATTAAAGATTTTTCTAGAAAAGGGTCGCCCACCTGCACTGCTGGACGGTCTTGTTCTGACTCATCGCTTAATTCAGCGCTGGCAAAGCTTGCGCCTCCCATACCGTCTCGACCAGTAGTGGAACCTACATATAGTACCGGATTACCTACGCCAGCTGCACCAGATTTAACGATTTCTGGAGTCTCCATCAACCCTAGTGCCATCACATTGACTAGGGGATTACTAGAGTAGGCTGGGTCAAAGTAGATTTCACCCCCAACTGTGGGAACACCAACCGCATTACCATAATGAGCAATACCAGAAACGACGCCTGTAAACAATTGGCGCGTATGAGCATCTTCTAGAGAACCAAAGCGCAGGGAATTTAGCAGGGCAATGGGACGTGCGCCCATGGTGAAAATGTCTCGTAGGATACCTCCCACCCCTGTAGCAGCTCCTTGAAACGGTTCAACTGCTGATGGGTGGTTATGGGACTCAATCTTAAATGCTAGACGCAACCCATCGCCCAGGTCCACAACACCAGCATTCTCCCCAGGACCAACGAGAATGCGATCGCCTGTAGTAGGAAATTGCTTGAGTAGCGGACGTGAGTTTTTGTAGCAGCAATGCTCCGACCACATAACGCCAAACATTCCTAGTTCAGCTTGATTAGGATGGCGTCCTAGCCGTCGAACAATTTCTTCATATTCTTCAGGCTTCAAACCAACAGATGCGATTTCTTCAGCAGAGAATGGAGCACTAGACGTGATGCTGGACATTGGAGCTTTGCAAAAAACAGCACAAGCTTCATTTTATCGATTTCCCCACACTCTGTTCTCTTGTCAATGTTCAGCTATAGTTGGAACAGCTTGCTTCAAGATAACTCGATCGCCATAGCGCAAAAGCACTTCTATCGCATCGAGCCGATTAGACCATACGGTGACCTGGTAAGGATGTTCTAAAGCTTGGGGACGCATCCATACTTGAAAGTGTGATGTGAAGCTCGTTAAAGCGGCTAGAGCCGCTGCTGAGCCAGAAATAGAAGGAGCAGCCGCCAGATGGTTCAAGGTCTTTCCTAACTCTTGAGATTGCGTGCGCCATAATGACAGGTCTGGCTCCTGTAACCACAATCGCTGGTTAGCTAAAAGAAAATTCCATTCCTGCTCCAAAGCAGCAAATCGGGCAGCTGCAGTCTGGAAAGGCTTACGGTAGGGGATAGGAGCCTGATCTGTACTACTGTCGTTGCCTTGAGTATGCTGGAAAACGGTTGCTAGGTCACGACTGAAATTTTCTGTAGCAAACAGGGAGTAACCGCTCGCTGGTAAGTCCCGCACTAACTGGATTTGATCCATTACCTCGGCTAATGGCAGATCCAGCAGGCGGATTCCTGGCAAGATTAAGGTCGGACCCAGGTCTGCTGAGGTCAGCCAGGGTTGGATGAGGTGCTGGAATCGATAGGTATCTATAGCATAGGTCATCGGAACAACCAAATTGACATCTCCGCGCCGCGCCCAGACTTCCCAGTGCTGCTGTAGCTTGTTAATTCGATCGTGTTCTGAGAAGGGATAGACGGCGACCGAGAGGATCAAGTTAGGACGCTGTTGCCGCAGTTGATGAGACACTCGCGCTACAAAGCTATCAATTTGCTGGGTCCGAAAATCTGTCCACTTCTGCCAAAGGTCGCGATCACTAGGAGAAATTTGTATTGGGTCAACCCCGGTCATCTGCTGAAACATTTGGCGAGCTGCTATCCCATAGCCGTAGCTTCGATCAGCACTTGGGTCTTGGAAGGGATAGCGAATGTAATCTAACTGTAGCCCATCTACCTGATAGCGACTGACGATCTCCTCAAGCATTTGCATCAAGTATTGTCGCGCTGCTGGGTTAGCTGGGTCCAAGAAAGGCTTGCCTTGACCAGGGGGAAACAAACTACCGTGGTTGTCATAGCTTGCCCAATCAGGATGAGCGGCAAGCACTGGTCCGGGATAATCGGCTGGTAGACCAACTAGCAGATTGTGACGTTGGTTGCCCACCGCAAATGTCCATACCCAAGCATGTAACTCCATACCGCGCTCGTGCGCTAATTTGACAGCGACGGCTAATGGGTCCCACCCATGTACTAAGGGATTTAGCTGTGGTGCTACTCTACTGGGGTAGATGGGGTAACCCGCGTTGATGGTTTCAAAAAATACTGTATTAATTCCTGCTGCCGCTAACTCATCAAATATATGTGCCAGTCGTTGCTCCGATCCAGCACCTACAATCGTGCCTCTATCTAACCATATTGCCCGGATTTCTGGCTGAGCTAAATTGCGGTTTGTTGGGTAGTTGTTCCACAAGAGCTGCTGGGCTTTAAGCCACTGCTGTCGCGCAGCTGTGTAGTTTTTTTGTTCAATCAGCTGGGGTAAGGTTTTGGCAATATCTCTGGCTTGGGAAACAACTGTAGCTGGTGCTGTCACTGGCATTGCTGAGCCGAGAAGACTCACATTGGTACTGGCGACTTCAGTACCCTCACTTACTGACCTTGATTGAGCTTGCTCAAGGAAGTTGAGGCGGTTGGGGTCGGTCGCACCGACACGGGACTTAAAGGGGACGGGTTCCCCGTCCCCACGTCCCTCCCCTTCATCTGCCGTGCCGGAGCCGCCTCCGGCAAACCCTTGAGTCCCTAATGCGCTATTTTTTGCATTAGCATCTAGCTCTGCACTCTCAAACCGACCAATCATGTTTTCTAGCTCTTGCGGCAAGGAGATAGCTTGGATGCTGTCAACTGGCTCTCTAGTACCGGGCACAACTTCTAAACCTTGGCGGATTAACTGGGCAGTTGCCTCCTTTGACTGCTGGGTTGAGGAGGAGGGGAGTGGAGGGGAGTAGAGAAGGGCAGAAATGTTACTTGAGGATGATGGTGGGGATGCAGCGTGAATCGGGAGTGTTTTAGGTTGGGGTTTTTTGGCTGTCGCGTTTGGAGTTGCAGGGTGAATCGGGGGTGTTTTAGGTTGGGGTTTGGCTGCTGGTTTTGAGGGAGCTGCTTGCACTACTGAGACAGGGAGGATTGGATGGGCGGTAGGGGTGGGTTTGGGTTGCGTTGTTGCTGGTTTTGGGTTAGGAGAGGCGGTGGCAGTTTGCACGACTGGGGTGGGGCAGGTGGAATTGGTTGTTATCCCAGGGGCAAGTTGAAGATAATGGCTGAGGAGCGCTTTTAACCAGGCACTATCTAGTTGGACTGATGATGCGGCATCTGCTCCCCAAGTCCAGCCTAATAGAGCTGATTGCTCGGTTGTCACGACAGCTGGAGCGCTACTTTTTGACTCCCAGATGGCAGCAGGTTGACTGGTCAAGCTTGTTGGGATGACAACGCCGCCACTCACATTTCCAGCAAGTCCAGGTGTATGGAGCCAAGCATCTTGTGTGCTATTGCGCAGAGGTTCCAATTTAGCTGGAGTCGTGAGGTTGAATCCCCAATAACCACCGAGCATAGTTCTTAACATCTGACGCACTCCAGGCTCGGAAAGGTTGCCTACTGGACCACTCGCAATCACACGCCTACCTTGGCTGAGCCACTCATTCAACGCGATTGCCTGGGTTTGTGTCAAGGTCTCAATGTTTGGCAAAAACAGTACACCTGTATTGCCCAAATCTGCTGCAGTCTTCACGCTAGAGAGATCGATCGCGCAGTAATTCACTCCAGCTGCTTGCAAGCGGGCTTGAATTCCCGCCCATTGACTAGCATTTTCCTGGCTTTTGACCACGCTCAACACCATTTGCTGTGCTAGGACGGCAACTGGCTGAAACAGTAAAAAGTAAAAAGTTAGAACCCAGAAGCCAGGTGCCAAAAGCCAAGGACCAGAAAAGTCTCCTCTTCTGATCCCTGAGTCTTGATCCTGGGTTCCTTGTTTAGATTCTGTTCTCGATTTTAATACTGAGAAATAAGATTTAATAACCATTAAGAAATACAAGCATTGATTAGCTCTTCAACATCCCTAACAGGGACAATAGGTGTCCCAATTTTACGGGCTAGTTCTTCAACTGTCACGTCATCCAAAAAACAAGAATCTCCGTGCTTGAGCATTATAGCAGGTAACAAAATAGCACAGCCCAAGTATTTACCTTGAAGTTTGTGCAGTAAGTCTTGACCAGTAAGTAATCCTGTAACAGTCATTGTCTGTCCCCAGTAATTGCTGCACAGTGCTACCATATTGACTTCTAAACCTTCAACTTGGTTGAGTCGTTGAACGATGGGTTGAAAGGCTTGTTCAACAGCGTTGCCCACCACCCAAGTCAGCATTCGTGGGCGGCTCAACCGTGGCGGTAGAGATATAGCGGCGTGTTGAAATTGCTTGAGGAAGGAGCGAATGGAACCCACACCATTACCAATTTGGGGGTAGTCTTCGTAATGGGATTCAGGCGGCAATTCTGTACCAGCTATCAGGAACCACTCATCGGCTAACCAAACAAAGTTAGACTGTAGCTGCTGCCGAAATCTCTGTTGCAACGCTTGAACTTGAACGATGACCTCAACCGCCTTATCTCGGCTCACGGGTATCAGTTCATCTTCTGTAGGACGAAAGCGAGTTAACCCCACTGGTACAACTGCTACTGAAGCAACGGTTGGTAATTCGCCTTGATGAAATGAAGCCAGATCTAGTAGCGTCTGCTCTAAATGTATGCCATCGTTGATCTCAGGACAAACAACGACCTGGGCATGAATTTGCAGTCGTCGGGCTTGAAACCACTCCAACTGGGTCAAAATTTGACCAGCCCGAGGATTTTTCAATAGGCGGATTCTGACTTCTGGCTCTGTAGCGTGAACAGAAACATAAAGGGGAGTGAGTCGCATTTGCTCAATCCGCTGCCATTCCCGTGGTGATAGATTGGTTAAGGTCAGGTACGAGCCATACAGAAAGCTGAGGCGGTAGTCGTCATCTTTGAGATACAAGCTCTGCCTTTTACCAGGAGGCTGTTGATCTATGAAACAAAAAGGGCAGCGGTTATTGCATTGAATTAGCCCATCGAAGAGGGCACTGTCGAATTCTAAACCTAGGTCTTCGTCGTAGTCTTTCTCAATTGCAACTTGATGAGTTTTCCCAGATGCATCTAAGACTTCTAGTTCTAAGACTTCGTCAGCACACAAGAACTGGTAATCGATCAAGTCGCGTGGTCGAGTACCGTTAATTGTCATCAGGCGATCACCTGGCTCGAATCCCACTTCAGCGGCAATCGAACCAGGCAGAACCGTCGTAATTAAGGCAGGAAGAATCGAAAGGCTCATAACTCTCAACAGTCAGTTCATGCTATGCAAAATAAACGAGTTTTAGTTGTGTAAAAATCCTGTTTTTAGGCTAACCAGCAAGAATATACCTAGTCCCAATCGATACCAAACGAATACCCAAGTACTCTGTTTTTCCAGGTAGCGCAGGAGCAAGAAGATGGCGAAGAAGGCTGAAATACTTCCAGAGATCAAACCTACTAACAATATGAGCCAACCCTCAGCATTAAGATGTGCCTGAAACAGGGCATGTAACTCTACCGCTCCTGCCAACAGCACAGCTGGGATGCCTAGTAGAAAGGAGAATCTCGCCGCTGTCTCTCGCTCCATCTTAAGAGAAATAGCAGCTGTGATTGTCGACCCTGAACGGGAAACCCCTGGAATCGGTGCAAAAGCTTGAGCAACTCCGACTAAAAGTCCGTCCCACAGGGTTAGCTGATTGAATCTACGATTGTGCTTGCCCTGCATTTCTGCCAAAGCTAATAAAAGAGACATGACGATACAAGCTATCCCAACAACTTCCAATCTCCGCAAAGGGGAATCAGGCATGTTCAGGAGCTTCTTTAACAGCAAACCACTAATGCAAATCGGGATTGTACCTACCACAATTCCCACTACTATTCGAAAGGGTTCTGACTGGTAGTTGCGTCTGGCAACTGCCCTCACTGTCCCTCCTACCAACTCTTTTATGTCTTGCCAAAAATAAGTGATGACGGCTATTAGACTAGCAAGCTGCATTGCCGCAGAGAAGGCAGAGCCAGGATCTTGCCATCCCAACAAAGCTGGTACCACTCGTAAATGGGCAGTACTGCTAATTGGCAGCAACTCCGTAATGCCTTGGACAATGCCTAAAACAATCACCTTAAACCAACCCAATTGAACAAATCCGAAATCCACATCACTGGGATGGGTCGGGGTAGTTAAGAGTAGAGAGACCATCATAGGGGTTTTGCGGCTTTAGACAATCCTTCATGTATAGCCTATAGGAAACAACACTGCCAGTCAGTTTATGTGGAGAAGTTTCTCTCCCTATCTCCTTATCTCCCCACCTTTCCTCAAGATGTCGTCAAAAATTAAGTTAGGATAAATATGCCCCCAGGGGGGATTTTTGTTGTGTTATCTTGAGTAAAGTAAAGTTACGTAAATAATATTAACATTCCGTTGGTTAACAATACGTTGTCCGTGCATACCAGTTCTGCCCCCTTGGGTAGAGATAGATGTGACTCTACTCGCGGGTGGTGGCAAATCAGAGCTCAACAGACCTGGATGGTCTTCACCGCAGCTGTGTTTCTGGTGACAGTACCAGTATTCATTGAAGCGCCACTAGTGCGATCGCTACCCGTAGTGAGCCTCGCCCTGACAGCGTTCTGGCTGTGGTTAAGCCTCTCTTTAATGTCTCGTTCTTCAACCCGATTCTGGGGCGATCTACTACTAGGGTTTAGCTGGAGTTGGCTTGCAGGGTCGCTCTACTGGGGTTGGCTACGCTGGGAACCTCTACTTCACATACCAGTAGAATCAATTGGTCTTCCATTTGCCTTAGTCGGTTTGAGACAAGGTAGAGGCAAGATAGGAAACCTTTTCTATTTAGGGTCTTTGATTGGCACGGCACTGACAGATGCTTACTTCTATATAGTAGGTTTAATCCCTTACTGGCGGCAGCTAATGCATGTTGACCCAATACTGGCATCGCCCATCCTACAGAGTGCAATTGAGCAAGTCCAGACACCTTGGGGACAGGGTTGGGCGGTCATTTTAGCCCTAGTGCTGCTAGTGCTCGGCATTTTACCTTTACGCCAAGGAAAACTCCACCATTGGGCTTTTAGTGGTGCAATATTAAGTACTATCTTGGTTGATATTCTGTTTTGGATAGCGGCGGCAGCGGCATAAAGTGAGGTAAATTTTTGCAACAGTAGGGCAGAAGCTAGAAGTAGTCGTATTATCGAGATCATTAGACTATATAGTAGTTTCTGTTGAATGCTGTGCATTAATTCCACTTTGAGGGAAATGAGGTGTAGAGACTGTGAAACGCTTATTAATAATTTTGGGTTTGTTAGTTGGATGTCTGGGATGGTTTGGCGTGTTCCCCCAATACAGTTTGGCGGCGGGATTGAGCATTAATACCTTCCACCTTGCCACACCTATTCTGGCGGCTGAAGCCCCAACTCCTCTAAGAAACCGAGCGGATGCCAAGCTAGGAACGGAGTTCGGCAAAAAGATTGATTTGAACAACACAAATGTGCGAGCCTTTCAGAAGTATCCAGGTCTATATCCCCACCTAGCCCGGAAAATTATTGGCAATGCTCCTTACAGTCAAGTGAACGATGTACTATCGATTCCAGGATTAAGCGAGCGCCAGAAAGAAATTCTGCAAGCTAACCTGGATAACTTTACTGTCACTGAGGCAGATACTGTCTTCAATGAGGGGGATGACCGCTATAACAACGGCATCTACAGATGAGTCTGTAAATACCTGTACCTTCATTCAGTTGAATCAGCCTACCTCAAAGCAGGTGGGCTGTTTTTGCTAGGGCTGCTAGGCTAAAAAAGTGATTATGTAATAACTCCTTGTCTCAAATTCATCTCAAGAACCAATTCGATGTTCTAATAGTCGGAGCAGGTGCTGCGGGACTGTATACAGCACTGTGTCTACCAGACACACTCCAAGTCGGCTTAATTACTAAAGATACTCTGTCACTTTCTGCCAGTGAGTGGGCACAGGGTGGTATTGCTGCTGCAATTTCAGAAGAAGATTCCCCGCTGCTGCATGCTGAAGACACGCTGCAAGCAGGAGCAGGTTTATGTGATCGCCAAGCGGTAAACTTTTTGGCACAACGAGCGCCTAGCTGTATCCAGTCACTGCTGAAACTAGGAGTAGCTTTTGACCGTAACAGTAGCGAGTTGGCTTTAACCTTGGAGGCAGCTCATTCTCGCAAACGCGTCCTGCACGCAGCAGATACCACAGGGCGAGAGGTGATCTCCACTTTGAAGGCTCAGGTTCTGCAACGCCAGAACGTAAAAGTAATTCCGCAAGCTTTCGCACTCAGTCTGTGGCTCCATCCTCAAACTCAGCACTGCCAAGGGATCAGTTTAATCCATCAGAATCAGGTCAGCTGGATACGAGCGGGAGCCGTGGTGCTAGCCACAGGGGGTGGTGGTCAGGTGTTTGCTCAGACAACTAACCCAGAGGTCAGTACAGGAGATGGGGTGGCGATCGCTTGGCGATCGGGAGCATTGCTGCGAGACCTAGAATTTGTGCAATTTCACCCTACAGCCTTGGTCAAGCCTGGTCGCTTTTTGATCAGTGAAGCAGTTCGAGGCGAGGGTGCCCACCTAGTAGATACTGAAGGAAGGCGCTTCGCCTTCGATTACCACAGTGCGGGTGAACTTGCGCCTAGAGATGTAGTCAGTCGCGCCATTTTCAGTCACTTACAAAGAACTTCAGCCGATCCTGCTACAGCGCATGTCTGGTTAGATTTGCGACCAATCCCAGCTGCTAGAATTCGTCACCGATTTCCCAATATTATTCAGATTTGTCAACGCTGGGGCATTGACGTATTCTCAGAACCGATTCCCGTGTCCCCAGCGGCACATTACTGGATGGGTGGGATCGCTACAGATTTGATGAACCGAACCTCCATCCCTGGTTTATACGCGATAGGGGAAGCAGCTAGCACCGGGGTGCATGGTGCTAATCGCTTAGCCAGTAATTCTCTGCTGGAATGTATTGTGTTTGGTTCTCAAATGGCTGATATTGCGCTTGCTCAAGGAAGTCAAGGCGGTTGGGACGAGGGAGCCTCGTCCCTTTATCCGCCGCGCTGGAGCGACCTCCAGCGAACCGTTGAGCTTGCTTCCGATTCATCTGAAAAAGACATATCAGAAGCCCAGCCCTCTGTCCAGACTTTCTGTCTCGAAGACGACAGGCAGCCATTCCAATCAATAGCTTGGCTAGAAAAACTGCACCAAGAGCTACCGCGTCTGGTATGGCAGCGGGCTGGCATTTGTCGAGAACAAGCTGGTTTGGAGGCAGCTATCGATCAAGTGGAAACCTGGCAGCAAAGGTTTGCCGCCCTGCCCCTGAGCCAATTTTTGCTGTCTTTACCCCCCGGTCAGCCAGCCAAATTTAACTTACCAGATGTTGAGCGGCAATTGCGGCTATGGGGAGAAACCCACAACCTACTAGATGTGGCTAACTTAATTCTTAAAAGTGCAGCTTTTCGCACCGAAAGCCGAGGTGGACACTACCGACTAGACTATCCCCAAAAAGATCCTAACTGGCAAGTTCACACGCTAGTACAACAAGACAAATGGTTTAAGTCTGAGCAAACAGGGGGTGGGGGAGGCAGTTGGGGCGAATGCGATTCGCCCCTTCATCCGCGGTTGTAGGGTGTATACCCTACACCCTGTTCCTTAAAACGCTCCAGAGAAGTTTTTAAAATCACGCGGACCTGTATAGCCAGAAATCTCTGCCAGTTGATCTAAAGATTGGACGCCCTCATAGGATTTACCATTGATTTCCCAAGTGGGGTAGCTCTCAACATGGGCTGCCTGACATTCAGGACGGGGGCTAACCCCACTGGAGGCACAATCAATAGAATTAATTTCACGATACGCCTCTTTGCCAAATAGTTGCTTCTGCTCGTGACAATGAGGGCACCACCAGGCAATGTATTCTTTGGCACCTATTTTTTGCAGATGCTTTGCTAGGGCGATTTCTGCCTTGCCAGAGGTGGTGGTAATAGACCAACCAATCCCAGGAATAGGTTGACCAAATGGGAGCAGACTGAGAGCAGCAGATTCGGGAGGAAGTTCAGCCATCGCGGCTGTTGGTTTGACAGCATAGATACCTAGGGTACCAACTAGTACCACAACGCCAACAACAATGCTAGTAAACACGATTTGCCCGACATCCTCCCAAGCACGACCAATGATTGTGAGTACTAAAAGACTGAGAGAAAAGAGAGCCGAGGCAATGCAATAAAGACAGGCTGCTTGAATCTTGAAAGTCAGTAGATACACCAGGTAGCCGCTGAAGACACTCATGGCGATTGCACCGACTAAAAGTAGTGACCAAGTCCAATTTTCTAGAGTGGAGTAGAGTTCTGGCTTCTCTTCTTTGGAGATCGCTAGAGGGGTCAGGGCAAATATCACCATGCCGGTGTAAGCTAGGAAACCGAACAAGGCTAGGGGCTGTCCGAGAACAGTAGCATAGTCACTATTAAGGACCGTATTGCAGCCTGCTGTGGGGCAGGCTGCTGTGCTTTGTGTTAGCTTGACTACTGTAAGGTAAGCAGTGGTCAAGGCTCCTAGTCCTGCGGTTGCGGCAATAAGTAACCGAGACCAGCGATGCATCCAGGGAATAGTAGGTTGACGACTCATTGTGAAGTGAGGGGCGAGAGGTAAATTTACACTTCAGACGTCAGCCTCTCGGAATTAGAGGCTGCTGATGCTTGTGATGTTTTCCTTTCTATGCTTTGTTTAGCTGCTTGCACAAATTGACTCACGCGAATCGGATCTATTGGCTGATCGCGACGACCATGGCGCTTGAGAGAGCTGGAGACAATGACACCATCTGCTGCTTGCATCAGAGTGGCAATATTTTCCCAGTTAGCACCACTACCAATAAAAACAGGAGTGCCGTCAGCCGCAGCTGATGCCAGTTCTAGATCTTCTAGGTTAGGAGGGCTACCAGTAGCCCAGCCAGATAGGATAACCCCATCTGCCAAACCGCGCTCAATTGTATCTTGAACAGCGGTAGTCAAATTGGGTGAGCCTAAAGGTCGGGCATGCTTTACCAGTACGTCAGCTAAAATCTTGACATTGCTGCCTAACTCCCGACGATAGCGGAGGAGTTGATGTGCTTGTCCTTCAATTAGCCCTTGGTCGGTTGCCATCACCCCTGTCAATACATTGACACGAATGAATTGTGCCTTGACACAAGTCGCGATCGCCAAGGCACTCTGGGCATCATTGCGCAAAACATTAATGCCCATCGGCAGCGTGACTAGATTCATCAGTCGCTGGACGATTAAAGTCATAGCGCTAACAACGGCTGGATCAACTTGACTCTTAGTAAACGGCGCGTCGAAAAAATTCTCGACAATGAGACCATCAACCCCACCGCTTGCTAGTGCTGTTGCCTCTTGCTCGGCGCGATCAATGACTGCTTTTATATTGCCTCCCCACTGCGGCGAGGCTGGTAGCGGCAGCAAGTGAACAACACCAATAACTGGATGAGGAGTTTTAAACAACTGATTTAAGTCCACAGGTTTATCATTACGGACTTCAGATGGAAAAGCTTAACTTAAATTTGATGAGTTTTCCAGAGTGAAAAAAATACCTATCCCTAGCTTAGGAATTGGCGTGGAAATACCCATAAGATATGTTAAGATAAAACAGAACCCAGAAGATGAGTTTGCCACAACCTAAACTCAAAGGAACGTAAGACTTGGGGATCGGCATTAAGGAAGCATTAGCTCCAACATACGCCTAGGGTGTACTCCCTCCTCAGTGAAGCGTTACTCAAGCAAGAGCGTAGTTACCCTCACTCTCTCATTATGAGGGTGGTTTTCTAAAATGAAAGAGAAGCGCCAGTACATAGCAATTCTCAAACTGCCCGAATTCGTTTAAACGGCACTCTAAGTATTCTTGGGATTATTTCTATATATAGTAGGGCTAACACTCTTGAGGTTGAGTCCACTAAGCTAGTTGATTAACTTAACCAAAGCTGTACCATTCCAATGTATGGGGGAAAAGCCAACTATTGCAATTTCTCACTTGGGTTGTGAGAAGAACAGAATCGACACCGAACACATGTTAGGGCTTTTAGTCAAAGCTGGCTATGGAGTAGATACTAATGAAGAGTTAGCAGACTACGTCATTGTCAACACTTGTAGCTTTATAGAAGCCGCACGTGAAGAGTCTGTCCGGACTCTGGTGGAACTGGCAGAAGCAGACAAAAAAATCGTGATCACTGGCTGCATGGCCCAGCACTTCCAAACTCAATTGCTGGAAGAGTTGCCAGAGGCAGTAGCGTTAGTAGGAACAGGAGATTACCACAAAATCGTAGATGTGATTCAGCGGGTGGAGGCAGGCGAGCGCGTCAATGAGGTTTCAGATACGCCAACTTATATTGCAGATGAGACGGTACCACGCTACCGTACTACATCAGAAGGCGTAGCTTACTTGCGGGTAGCAGAAGGGTGTGATTATCGCTGTGCTTTTTGTATTATCCCACACCTGCGCGGCAAGCAGCGCTCTCGCTCGATTGCATCAATCGTGGCGGAGGCTGAGCTGCTTGCCGCGCAGGGAGTGCAGGAATTAATTCTCATTTCTCAAATTACCACCAACTACGGCATTGACCTGTATGGCATGCCAAAGCTGGCAGAACTGCTACGGAGATTAGGTAAAGTCAATGTTCCTTGGGTTCGGATGCATTACGCATATCCAACTGGGTTGACTCCAGATGTGATTGCCGCGATCCAGGAAACTCCTAATATCTTGCCTTACCTGGATCTACCTTTACAGCATTCTCATCCAGAGATTCTCCGTAGTATGAACCGACCTTGGCAAGGGCAGGTAAACGATGGTGTGATTGAACGAATCAAGACAGCGTTGCCTCAAGCAGTACTGCGAACCACATTCATTGTTGGATTCCCAGGAGAAACAGAGGCACATTTTCAACACCTGCTACAGTTCATCCAGCGTCATGAATTTGACCATGTAGGTGTATTTACGTTTTCTCCAGAGGAGGAAACTCCCGCTTACCACTTACCTGGGCAGCTACCTCAAAGTGGAATGGACCAGCGGCGCGACATTCTGATGGCGGCGCAGCAACCAATCTCTTTGAAGAAGAATCAAGCTCAAGTGGGCAAAGTTGTTGATGTGCTGGTTGAGCAAGAAAATCCTCAGACAGGAGAATTGATTGGCCGCTCCGCTCGGTTCTCTCCAGAGGTTGATGGTTTAGTCTATGTCAACAGCAATATCAATTCAGACAGTCGAGTTCCACTGGGCTCTTTAGTACCAGTCTCGATTGTCGACGCTGATATCTATGACCTTTATGGTCAAGTCAATTATGGCTAGATTTTAGGTGTCTTTAACCCAACCTTATATCGCACAACAAACAATATTAGGAGAATAGATGAACCTTTCGTTCGCAAACTTAGGTCTTAGTGAAACTCGCGTTAACCAATTAGAAAAATTAGGGTTTACTACGCCTACAAACATTCAAGCGCAAGCGATCCCAGAGATTTTAGCTGGGCGAGATGTTGTTGGTCAGTCCCAAACAGGGACAGGTAAAACAGCGGCATTCTCACTACCTATTCTGGAACAGCTTGATGTCAATCAGAAGGGTGTGCAAGCGCTAGTTCTAACACCAACTCGTGAATTAGCTGTGCAAGTCTGTGCGGCAATTACTAGCTTTGTTGGTGACCAAGGAGTGCGGGTGTTGGCAATTTATGGTGGTCAGGCAATCGACCGTCAGATGCTTCAGCTCAAACGCGGTGTTCAGATTGTAGTAGGAACGCCAGGGCGAGTTATCGATCTGCTCGATCGAGGTAGTCTTAGGCTAGAGCAGGTTAAGTGGCTCGTGTTAGACGAAGCAGATGAAATGTTGAGTATGGGCTTTATTGAGGATGTAGAGAAAATCCTTGAAGCTGCACCTACTGAGCGACAAACAGCTCTGTTCTCTGCCACGATGCCGATATCGATTCGACGCTTGGTGACGCGGTTTTTGCGTTCGCCAGTCACAATCACAGTTGAGCAGCCTAAAACCGCCCCGACAAAAATTAACCAGGTAGCTTATCTAGTGCCGCGTCATTGGACGAAAGCTAAAGCCTTACAGCCCATTTTGGAACTGGAAGATCCAGAGTCAGCTTTAATTTTTGTTCGGACTCGTCGCACAGCAGCTGAACTCACAAATCAGCTACAGGCAGCTGGTCACAGTGTCGATGAATATCACGGCGACTTGAGTCAGCAAGCGCGGGAGCGGTTGTTGATGCGATTCCGAAATAAGCAGGTACGCTGGGTTGTTGCCACCGATATCGCTGCCCGAGGTTTAGATGTAGACCATCTGACACATGTCATTAACTTCGATTTGCCAGATAGTTTAGAAACCTATGTCCACCGCATCGGTCGTACAGGTCGAGCTGGTAAGGAGGGCACAGCGATCTCTCTGGTCCAACCTTTGGAGCGACGCAAGCAGCAGCAAATCGAACGCCACATGCGCCAGAGTTGGAAAGTCAATTCTATTCCTACCAAGGCGCAGATAGAGGCGCGGCAGCTACAAAAATTGCAGTCTCAGGTGCGCGAAGCTCTAGCCGGGGAACGCCTGGCGTCATTTTTGCCAATGGTGCGAGAGTTAGAGGCAGAGTATGATGCTCATGCGATCGCAGCAGCAGCCCTGCAAATGGCTTACGATCAAACCCGTCCTGCCTGGCTACAGTCAGACATTGGTAATGTGGAAGAAGAAAGACCTGCCACTCCCAAGCCCATTCTTAAGCGTTCTCAGACTTCGGTGTCTAAGAACAGCTAAGAAGAGAGCAGGGGGCTCCCCTGCTCTCTTACAGCCAGGGGCGGCTAGCCTGCTCCAACTGGGCAAATTCTGCTGCATCTAATGTCCAACCTAAAGCACTTGCATTCTGCCGCACCTGTTCAGCTGTTTTCACGCCTGCAATGGGAATAACGTTGCCTTGAGCGATTAACCAGTTAAGGGCAACCTGGGCAGGGGTACGTTGGTACTTTTCTGCCAACTGTTGTAGTAGAGAAGTCACTGGAGTAATTTTCTTCAAGCCATTGGCACTGAAGCGGGAATCGAACTGGCGGGCTCCAGTCGGTTTTTTGGGGTTAACTCCTCCTGTGTATTTACCAGTTAGTAAACCTTGAGCCAAGGGGCTGTAAGCTAGGATGGTAACACTAAGCTGGCGAGCCATGTTCAAAATGCCGTTAGTTTCAATCTGCCGAGTTAGTAATGAGTAGCGCACTTGGTTAACAGCTAGAGGCACTCCCCGCACTGCTAATAACTGGTGGGCTTCCTGCATCTGCTCAGCTGAATAGTTACTAACTCCGACTGCAGCAATTCTACCCCGTTGGACTTCGTCTGCTAAAGCATTCATTAGCGTTTCTTGGCTCATAAAGAAATTGAACGGCCAATGCACCTGATAAAGTTCAACCCGCTGAACTTGCAGACGTTTGAGACTAGCGGTCAAAGCGTCAGCTACAGATTGGGCACTAAATCTCCACGGTAAGGGACCGTATTTAGTGGCAATTTGTACAGGTGCAGCTATTTGCTGTCTAAACTGTCCTAAGAACTCCTCTGAAAGCCCAAGTCCATAGACTTCAGCTGTGTCAAAGAAGTTGAGCCCAACTTCGATAGCAGTTAAGAAAGCCTCTCGCAATTGCTCAAAGCTGTAGTCGCTGCCGTAGTTCCAAAACAGTTTGTCGCCCCAAGCCCAAGTGCCGAGGCAGAGGGGTTTAACAGCTGGGCCATTTTGTCCTAGTGCGATTGTCTCCACTTCGTCTGATTCCTTGAGCTTTACATTTGTTTATATTTCCTCAGTTTATAGTAGTGGAGTGCTGCCAAGTCTAGGAGGTAAACTTTTGGATGTCTCAGGAATTCCCTTAAAAAGCGCATAGCAAATGACCGACTTTTGGCAAACAGTCCTCGACTTCGCCCAAGCCACCACTGCCAGAGTGGGAAGCCAGTTATTAAAAGAATTTGGACAGGTGCAGGCTACCCAAGGCTTCGCCGGAGGAAGCTCCGGCACGGCGGATAAAGGGGTCGGTGCGACCGACCCCAACTGCCTCGACTTCCTTGGGCAAGCCCAGAAAGCAGATGGCAGTTTGGTGACGCAAGCAGATCAGTGGGCAGATCGAGAAATTCGGGAGGCGATCGCTGCTACCTTTCCTGGACACGGCATTCTCAGCGAAGAAGGCGAACATATTTTCTTTGGAACTGAATGGTGCTGGGTGATCGATCCTCTAGATGGCACGACTAATTTCACTAGAGGAATTCCCATTTGGGCAATTTCTTTAGGCTTACTCTACCAAGGTGTACCAGTTTTCGGTTACGTCTATCTGCCGCCACTGGGGCAAACCTTTCACGGCTATTGGGATGGAGCTAATAGGTTTAGTCAATCAAATGGAGCATTTCTCAATCACCATCCTATCCATACCAGTGCTGACTCTCCCAGTAACAATCACTTTTTCAGTCTCTGTTCTCGCAGCGCATCTATGCTCAAACCAGAATTTCCCTGTAAGTTCCGCATGCTGGGTGTTGCTAGCTACAACTTTCTTATGGTGGCTGCTGGTGCGACTCTGGGTGGTGTTGAGGCTACACCTAAAATCTGGGATATTGCTGCCGTCTGGGTAATTGTTCAGGCAGCTGGAGGAGTTTGGATATCGCTGCAGAAAGAGCCGTTTCCGATGCAGGATGGAGCAGAATATGGTGATCGCTCCTATCCTACCCTTGTCGTTAGTCACGCCCAACTTGTGCCAGTGTTTCAGCCATTTATGCAGTAAGGGTATTCAAACCAAGACGTTGAGCTTGCTCAAGGAAGTTGCCGGAGGCAGCTCCGGCAAACCCTTAAGTCCAAGGTTTGCTTCAGAAGAAAAATGGCATGACAGAAATAGCTATTCACACCGAAAATCTGAGTTGTAGCTTCAAAAACAATGTTCAAGCCTTGGATAATCTCTGTTTAAAAGTGCCGCAGGGCATAGTCTTCGGATTTCTTGGTCCCAACGGCTCTGGTAAGACGACGACAATCCAACTTCTACTTGGTCTACTTCAACCAACTACTGGACGAGCTACAGTGCTAGGTTTCGATACTCAGTCACAGGCAGATGAAATTCGTTGTCGGACTGGAGCACTTCTCGAACATTCAGGTCTCTACGAACGTTTGAGTGCAGAAGATAACTTAGAGTTTTATGGACGGGTTTGGCGACTGCCACCAGCCCAGAGACAGACTCGGATTCGGGAACTACTGACTGGTTTGGGCTTATGGCAGCGTCGCCGAGAGCGTGTCGGCACTTGGAGCCGAGGAATGAAACAAAAACTGGCAGTAGCTAGAGCTATGCTCCACCGACCACCTTTGATCTTTTTAGATGAGCCAACAGCGGGACTTGACCCAATTGCTGCAACAGCTCTTTGCGATGACATTGCGGAAATGGTAACTCGTGAAGGAGTTACAGTCTTCCTAACAACGCACAACTTGGCAGAAGCAGAAAAGTTATGTGCGCTTATCGGTGTGATTCGCAAAGGAAAGTTGCTGGCAGTAGGTCATCCAGATGAGCTAAGAGCTAGGATTGGCAGTCCACATGTAGAAATCCTAGGGCAGGGGTTCAACAATCGGGTTTTGGAACTGCTGCGGGAACAACCAGAAGTGTTAAGGGCCGAGTTCCAAAATGGTCGCTTGTTAATTCAGCTGCACCGAGAGATCAGTGTGGCACCGCTCGTCAGTCTGTTGGTACAGATAGGGGTTCAGGTAGAAGAAGTCCATAAGGGCAAAGTCAGTTTAATAGAAGCCTTTTTAAAACTGATGGAGGCAGAGTAGTGTTTGCCGATATTCAGACTGTCATGTGGAAAGAGTGGCAAGAAATCTTACACCAACGTGGCAGTATCTATGCCACCGTGTTGAATCAGTTGTTGCTGGTAGTCATCTTCGCGGTTTCTTTTTCCCTACAAGCAGGATATGAATGGCTCGAAACACCAGTGTCGCTGCAAATCTGGTATCTGCTGCCGATGTTGCTAGTGATTGCAATTATTCCTGACTCTTTTGCTGGTGAGCGAGAACGGCATACGCTGGAAACAATGCTTGCTAGCCGCTTGTCAGAGTCAGCAATTTTACTAGGCAAGATGGGGGCAGCAGTGAGTTATGCCTTCGCAATGACGCTGTTAGCTGCCTTACTGTCAATGGTGGTTGTCAACGCTATGCATTGGGATGGTATGCTTCACTTTTACTCCTTGGGCATTTTCCTTGCAGGCATCGGTACATGTTTGCTGACGGCGACACTAGTAGCAAGCCTTGGTGTTTTTGTTTCTTTAGGGTCAGCAACAGTACGGCAAGCTCAGCAGAGCTTGGGGTTAGGTATATTTATCCTGGCTATGATACCGCTCATTAGTTTATTCTTGCTACCAAAAGATTGGAGGCTTAGCTTAGCCCAGATATTAAAGGTAGCTGGCGTAACCCAAATCGTCTTAACAACTATATTGCTTCTGATTGGACTTGACTTGCTACTAATTGCTGCGGCAATCAGGCGCTTCAAAAGGACGCAGCTGATGCTTGATTGACAAATCTCATTGTCATTCTTCATACACTGTCTCGTCTTCCTGACGCCAAGCTGGATCAACGATACAGATGAATACCAGCGGTTCACTGCCGCAGTTGCGGATGAATTGTCGAACGTTAGGAGGGATGTACACGGCATCACCTGGTTCAACTACCTGAGTTTCATTATCGATATGCATTTCCCCACTGCCGCTGAGGATGTAGTAAACTTCAGATGTTTTGAGCGAGTGGGGTTGAGAAGTTTGCCCGACTGGTAGGGTTGCATGCGCTAAACTGTAACGTAATGCTATTGACTGCTTGTCAGGATGTAGCAGTTCTCGTAGGTGAGTGCTATCTCCTGCCATAAATTCTGCACAGTCGTTGAGTTTTTGTACGAGCATTTAGCTTACTGGTGTTTAACCTTTTAGTAAAGTAGAGGGTTAGTCTTTGGTTGATAGTCAGAACAGTTAATTGCTTCCTCTGAGCTGGCAAGAGATGGCTGTACTGTGCATTTCAGTCGATAATCGCCAGTGAAGAATTGACAGTTAGGGCAGGGAATTTGATGCATTCGCTTGGTTGTGGTAGCACTGTCACGAATCGCGATCCAGAGACTCCAAGCAAACATTAAGGTCAATGTCCAGGCGCAGAAGAAACAAACTGGAACTAAAAATGGTTGGACGGCACGGATGAGAAGGGAAAGCACTTGAAACACTATGACTCCTTTTTCAAAGGGCAGAGGTAACCTGGTCTAGATAACATGCTACATAGCTATGGCATTACCTTACCTGACCAAAAAAGGTGATAATAGTCAATAGTCTATTGTATACGACACTACAACCTCTGGCTCATAGATCTACAAAGTCACGCTTGATAGATAGATAATGCATTATTTGATTCTTGTCAACATAGATTGCTACCATCCACACAGAGCTGACTAAAAATGAAGTTTGGGTGTACTTACAAACAACATTTACTTAAGGCAAGAACTAGCCCTGTACTAACAAATTTTTTCAAGAAATCAAATAATCTCCACTCAAACCAGCACTATTGGGAGAAAGAAATAGATATCATGATAGATATCACCAAACTTTAACTAGGGCTAGTGTAGCCATTGTGATGAAAAGCTTGACTTTAATCTTTTCAACTGCTAGGTCTCGCTCAGAAGAGACGGCAGTTTATGACAAAGATGATCTGTATTGAAGCTAGGTAGGACAGTGCAAAAGTTTTTATTACTATCTACTCGGCTCTTAACAACTATCATCAGTTTACTGGCATTCATAGTGATTGTATGGGCAGTTTGCAGTCAAGGCGCTCTAGCTATTGACCTAATAAAGAATAGTACCGATCAGCTTGTATACCTAGGCTGGGGGAGCAAAAGTAACCCAGTTGAAAGTAGTTTTGTACTCTCCCTGGCAACTGAAAGGTCACCTTCTCCACTATCAGTGTTTTGGTCTGAAGATTATCGCTGCAAAAACAACTTATTCACAATCGAAGATATTCAAGGTCCATTTGATTACCGTGGTTGTAATGCAGTACGCTTTTATCCCATTCCATCTCAATCAGACTCTTATTTTCAAAGATTTGGGTACAACTTCAAGGAACATAATGATGATTGTTCCTTCCAACAATGGGGAATTCGTATTAGCCATATCAATAGTGAGGTAGTACCTCCTTTATTTGAACCTAAGTCAGTGGTTTTTGCACCGCCACCGGAGGGAGTCCCATTTTCTGGAGGAAAATTTAAAGTTGATATCGGTTACGATCAAAGTGCCATCATTTTTAATAATGAAATTTGGGTTGCTTTTGAATGTTATGGGAATGCAGAAGGAAAAGGCGGCTCTGTCGGTTTTGGCACAGGATTTGATCAAGTAAAGTCTGACTCTGTTGCCTCATGCATTGCTCCTTACAACCCATCAACTCGCAGGATTGACTATTCTAGAGGAACGATACCAATTCTTGGCGGGTCTTATAAACCAGGAGATGCCTTCGGGTATTCTGCTTCAGTACCAAAACTCTTAGCTCATAAAGAACGGCTGTTCTTATATTGGTCTAGTGCAAAGTTCAATCGTAAAACGCTTAAATGGCAACAAGTTTCTGTACGTGGAATTGAGTTGGAGCAGGAATCAGATGGTTTGAAGCGTTTATGGGCGAAGGGTTCCTTAGATAAAGAGATCATGGCAAATGATCCTTCCACTTGGGAAGTTTGGTCACTTGGACAACAGGCATACGATAACTCCCTTGCTGATGCGTTTCAATTTATTAGTGATGGAAATTATGTTTATGCTCTTGGTGCAATTGGCGGTCAAGGATGCTTAGGACCAGCAGATGCAATTAAGGGCTGTTATCAATTTAGTATCTCACGTTCCCATTCTGCTCTTGGGAATGGTATTTTTACCAGAAACAAGATCAGTCGTTTCCCTTTGAGAAATCCAAGCTCTTACACTTTTCTTGATAGTAATTTCTCAGAAGTACCAGGAATTTTCGGTTCATTTGGTGCGGTAAAAGTCAAACAGGAAGATTCATCAAGTTTAGAAAGTGGTATTTATAGAGTTAGGTTGCGTAAAAACTTTTTGCCGCCAAAGGTTAAAAGCTGGGAAGAGGATTTTTTAGAGACCCTTACTCAAGACTTGTTTGGTAGAAAACCGACTACAGCTGAAGTCAAAGATTTTATTTTTCCCACTTCTCAAATCGTACCTTCACCCGGAACTATTGTTGAGTCATTGCTTTCTGACCCAGATAATGTAGAACTTGCTCTGTTTAATCGTTTCTACGAGATGTTATTCCTTCAGCCTATTACTCAGGCAACTAAAAGCAATGAAAAGCAGTGGCGGATGGAACTAGAGTCGCACGGTCCGAAGGGTCTTTTTCTATCACTACTAGCCTCTAAAGATTTGCAGCAGGTTAAGAGAAAACAAGCGATCGCCTTACCTCCTAATGTTTTGAACGAGAAGCAAATAGCGCAAGTTGTTGTCAACGACGCCTTTCAAACATTTTTGCATCGCCCTCCTAAGGCTGCTGAAGCGCAAAACGCTCTTACAGAGCTTGAGAAAGCTGATGTATCAACGGAGGCAATTAAGAACTTGTGGCAAAAGCTTTTACAAAGCCGAGAGAGAGAAGAGTTTATTTCAAAGTTGCGCGACTGTTCTTCCCCTAATATCTAGAATAATTGTTTGAGTTCTTGGCAAGTGCTAGGTTTAATAATGGTATTGACATCCTCCCACCGCTAACCGCAAAGCGGTTAAGCAGGGGATTCCCAAGAAAACTTGGTTCTCAGTTCATCGAGCTGACTTAGAACAAGAACATCTCTATTCTTGAGCCAGTGGTCAGTTTCTCCCCGCGGAATGCGGTTTCGCTTGCGAGCTTTTGGCTCCAGATCCCGAATGCCCTTCGGTACTGTTTAGATATTCAGCCAACAACTTAAATCCTTTTGCTAGGATGTTCTTTGCCGCATTGTGATCCCGGTCTAAGACCGTTCCACATTTGTTGCATCTATGAGTTCTGGTACTAAGAGCCTTGCTAACTTTACTTATTCGCCCAAGGAAACTCTTTGTTTCTAGCTAACACTGCACAAAGTTTTTGGAGGTCATTGCGAGTGACCCCCTTATTGTCTTCCCAATGGCGCAAGCAACTATTGCGGATGAATTATCCTATAGGGATAGCTTCATTCAACTTAATGTACTGAGCTTGGGTTCCTTCGAGCTTTGCTTCGAGTATTAGTATGAACATATCATAACATGGTTTACCCACTATGATTGTAAGTAAAAATTTATAGTATTTCCCTTTACGGAAGAGTGACCTGTCCAAGTGAATGTTTCAACTATTCCGCAAGTGCTTATGCCTGAGACGTAATTGAAATGGTTAATGTGATACAGGTGCAAATACTCGCCATTAGGGTTAAAAATATAGCTGTCATCTACAGGACTAAATCCAGCATCAGTACTCACCCATTTACCTACAAATATATTTGGCACTGCAAGTGCAGTACCAGTTGCCCATGTAGGTGTGCCACTGGATGTGTAGATGACCGGAGGTTAGCAGCAAAGATAGGTCTTACCATATGTATGAAGCAAGTATAGAAAGATACGATTTATGAAAAGATAAGCATGGAACAAAGCTGAAGCCATGAGTTTAAAGTCAGGCAATTACCAAGCCTTATACCTTGGCAGCAACCTTAAGCCAAATTGACTCTAGAGGATGGGTAGTTCAGGTAATCGAGTTAAGACTTCTCAGACCGATGCATGACCCAGCGCCAATCCAGCAACAAGCATTCCCAAAACAAGAAATGGTTGGGCGCTTGCCTGATACTTGACATCATTGTTTAGGGGATCGCGCAGAAAATACATATCCTGAAAGGTGATTTGTGGAATCACTAAAAGCAGCAGAATCGTGCCGTACAGATTTTGGTGCAGGTAGATTAGATAAGCAGCAATCCCAGCTTGAAACAGGTCAATCATGGCGACACAAATCCAGGCGGCAGTGTTGACACCAAACATTACAGGGAGCGACCTCAACCCCAGTTGGCGATCGCCTTCTACACTCTTGAAGTCATTGACCACAGCAATTCCCAATCCTGCCAGACTGTAGATCAGCGTTAGAATCACAATTGTCCAGTTAAGGTCACCAAACAAAGCATGGCCTGCCCACCAAGGCAGAGCAATGTAGCTAGCACCAAGGGCATAGCCACCCAACCAACCGTTACGCTTCAGTTTTAGGGGTGGAGCTGAATAGATATACGCCAAAAAAGCCCCGAAGAGCGCCAACGCCGTCATAGTTGGGAACTCGTGACCAGCCCAAAGGTCGAGAGCGTAGGCAACACCAATCCCAGCAATTAACAACACTAGTATTTGGGCAACGACTTGCGGGATGGAAATGGCTCCAGAGGGGATGGGACGGTAGGGTTCATTAATGGCATCAATGTCGCGATCGTAGAAATCATTAGTGATTTGGGTGTAACCTGCCATCAATGGTCCTGACAACAACATGCATGTAGCCGCTTTCAACACATCTTCCCAAGTCCAACTAAACTGTCCTGAAGACGCTGCGCCACAGACTACACCCCATATAAGGGGAATCCAGGTGATCGGCTTCATCAATTGGAGGCGGATTTTCCAGATGGATGTCTCCCCTGGCGCAGCACCTTTCATTCCCAGCAGTTGCCGGGTTCTAGCAGTGCGACTTAGGGTGGCAGGTGCATCTAGGAGGCTGGGGTTGGTGTCTATTGCCTCAGATGGTTTGGAGTCTGGAGATAACGGTGAGGGAGTTGACTCTGACATACGGCGTATCTACAAAGGTGTTAAAACGATATCGTTAAATAACTGTTTTGGAACTTCGCACCTTTTATGGCTCTGCCATTAAAAGCGGGAGGGAGGGAGATATTCCGTCGCTGATCTCCTGCTTCTACAGTAACTTCTGGACCAGACTGAGTCAGCTTAACCTGATTCTTGTCAAATCCAGGCAGGAATAGGCGCACTTGATGGGCTGGAACATCAATCTCAATCGGTTTAGGAGCTTGTGCTGTTTGTGTGAAATCTGGCAGAGCAGCTATCAGGGGTTGCCAGTCACCATTTGGACAACTGGGAAGGCTACTGACTGACAGAGGAGAAAACTCAGCTAGCACTGTGTCATTCACAACCGATTGTTGATTGAGAATGACACCACCCACTGTTAGCCCGACTTGCTGAGCTGTGCCCCAGAGATAACGGGCAGTAGCAATAGCAGGCGGGGCATCAGTGGTCACGAGGTAGGCTGCAACCCGGTTAGGATCAGCCAGCGCGGCTTGACCCTGCTCAAGTAAATTGGTAACTTTACTAGTCGGTTGAGTCAAGTTATCCCCAGTCCAGCTGACGTTGAAGATGGTACTCACAACGGGCTGGATGAAGGGCGAAACCGTTTTACCGAGATCGGAATCTGCCAGCACCTTGCCAAATCGACGCATATACCAGCTCAGGCTTTCTGCCATCCCCAACAACCGTAATGTGGACATGTCGCCAGTGCCATCGTAGACAATAACGTCGTATTCGCCGCTAGCGTCGTACTCGCGGATGGCGTTAAGTATTAAAGCGCTGTCCATTCCTGGCAATACGCTCAGCTCCTGACCATAAACTTCCTTGAGGATTGGCGTGCGGAGGTATTGTACCTCCAGTTTTTTCACGTCTTCCCAACTCCGTTCCAGAAGCGCGGATGCTTGGAACTGCACAACTTGGAGGTTCGGAGCTAGTTCTTGAGGGTCAGGGGAGGAAGAGGTTGTGCCTACCAACAGTTTGAAGGCTGGACTAGTATCTTGCCCAGCTAGTAGCACCCGCTTCCCTAAGCTTGCTAATTGTCTAGCCGCAGCAGTCGCAATGGTCGTACGACCCGTGCCGCCTTTGCCCAAAAATGTCAATATTAGGGCCATTAATTGATTTCCTCAGCGGTTTTAATTACCTAGAGCGATCTTGCCATGTTTGGTTAAGTACCCCCAACAGGCTAAGGAGAGATACCTTGTTAATCTCTACTGCATGGTTTTGAGAAGAGCGCTCAAGAGCGCAGCCAAAGTTCTACTACAGCTGAACTTTGAGCTGCCAGGAAAGCAGCCAGAGTTCTAATCCGGCGCTCCCTTGAGTTCATCTTCAAAAAACCAAGTGGCAAAATTGTCACTGAACTGTACTACCACGCCAACGCCGCTACCATCTGTCATTTTGAATCCCTTAATGGTGCCAACTTGTCCCAGCCGTTTGACCAGTGCTGGCGATACCCTATCCCTTAGACGGTAGACTTTGACTTGCTGTCCGATTTCCATTCCAAATCACGCTGCAATTAACATGAATCAGTGTAGCGGAACCTTCGAACGAGAGCATAGCTATCTCAAATCTGTTGGACATAAGACATCAACCACTAGGGCTTGACAATACTCAGTCTCCGTTGGAAATTGGGGGAGTGTTCTTGGAGCGGCAGCAATTGCATAGGGTAGAATACCTGGATAAATTGCTTCTGGTGTTTTCGGGGTGTTTGAGGATGAAGCTTTCTCTAAGATCTGGCGTTCGCTTGTTGCAAGTGCCGCGCTCTCTAAAATCTGACGCTAGCCTGTCGCAAGTGCAGCGCTACTGGGAGTTGCTGAATGTTCTGGTGACGCGAAACCTGAAGGTGCGCTATCGGGGATCGTTACTAGGTATCGGTTGGTCGTTGTTAAATCCACTGACTATGACGGGGTTGTATACGGCAGTCTTTGGAGCAGCGTTTACGCCGTATTACGGACACTCGTATCTCAACTATGCGCTAGCAGCGTTTACAGGCGTAGTTGTGATGAATTTTTTCTCGGCTTCAACATCCCAAGCATTACCAAGTGTAGTGAGTAATGGGGCACTTTTGAACAAGATTCAATTGCCAGTAAGTGTGTTTCCAGTATCGATGATTACAGCAAATGTATTTCAGTTAACGGTTAGCGTGCTGCCATTACTGATGACTGTCACATTGCTGACTTCTGGAAGATTCATCAATGCCCTAGCCCTGACAATACCATTGCTGGCTCTGATTCTAGTTTGTATCGGGGTGGGATTTCTGGTAAGTGCGTTATACGTATTTTTTAGAGATTTGTCCTACTTTTATGAGTTAGTCGTATTTGCCCTCTTGTTTGGTACTCCTATATTCTATCCAACAGCAATTGTGCCGACTCGGGTGCAGCCTTTTTTGTTCTTGAATCCGTTACTGCCGATTATTGAGAGTTTGCGACAAATTGCTCTATCTGGAAGGGCACCTAGCTTAAGTTTAATTGGGGAAGCATTGCTCAGTGGTTTGATCATTTTCACACTTGGATTGACTTGTTTTCAAGTGTGGCGTACTCAGTTTATGGATTTACTATAAGTGGAAGTTATTCGCCTAGATCAGGTTTCGCTCTGGCGGCGAACACAGGAGGAATTTTCATACGATCTGAAAAGAACTGTGTTGTCCGTTGTCGAGGGTAAGTATCGCCAACCAGCCAGAAAGTTGGTCCTGGACCAAATCGCGCTGGTTGTAGAAGCGGGAAACAAGGTGGGAATTATTGGCGCGAATGGAGCCGGAAAGTCAACACTCCTGAAGGTAATTTGTGGCATTTTGCGACCGACGAAGGGCTTGGTGCGGGTACGGGGGAAAATTGCGCCACTGATTGAACTAGGGGCAGGGTTCGATCCAGAAATTTCAGTGATAGATAATATTTTACTTTATGGGGTATTGTTGGGGTTCTCACGGGACCAGATGCGAGGCAGAGTCGATTCGATTTTGGAGTTTGCCGAGCTACAGGAGTATGCGGTGTTGCCTGTTAAGGCATTATCTTCAGGGATGGTGGCAAGGTTAGGATTTGCGATCGCTACAGATGTACAACCGGATATTCTGATTTTAGATGAAGTTTTATCTGTGGGAGATCAGAGCTTTAAAAATAAATGTAAGCAGCGAATTGATAAGTTTTGGGAAGCAAATTCAACGGTTTTAGTTGTGTCTCATGAACTTAGTTTCATTATGCAATCTTGTGACAAAGTTATCTGGTTAGATAAAGGCAAGGTTAGGTTTATAGGTGATACAGAAACAGCAATTCAGCGATATCTTGAGTCAGTCTAACTAGAGTGTATTAAGATGTAATGAATCAGGCGAATCGCTAATGAGTTTAAAAGGAATCAATGTTCTAGTCGATGGATATAATTTAGAACTGCCAACTGGTACAGGAATCAAAACTTATAGCAAGAGTTTAGTTCAAGCTTTAAATCTACTAGAAGCAGATGTAAATATATTATTTAGTCGTAGTGGCAGTAACAGTAACGATTCGATTTTAAACGAAGTTTTATTATTCGACAATCCCAATAATAGAAAGCTTAGTAAGATTGATTTGATTAGAACCTTGGCCAAGACAAGCATTGGTTTGTTTAACCAACCCACAAAGATAAAAGCTGGCAGACAGGTTCTTCAAACTGAATTCAGTGACGAATTGCTCAGTTCATCAGAAATCCTTAATCTTTCATCATGTTATTTATCAGCTAATACTTTATATAAATTTTTTGGAAAACAAATAAAGATTACTACTCCTTACCAGATAGATATATGGCATTCGACCTGTCCGCTCCCTATAAAAATTAGGAGAGCAAAAAAGATTACAACAATTCATGATTTGATACCACTAAGACTTCCCTACACAACGTTAGATGATAAAAAAGCATTTTATACTCTGGTTAAAGACAGTATAAAAGATTCAAGTATTATCATCACCGTGTCAGAGAACTCAAAAAGGGATATCTTAAATATTTTTGACATTACTTCAGATAAAGTTCATGTAACTTATCAACCCGTACTACTAAAGCCATTACTTGAAGAAGAAAGAGTCAAGGCTTTTTTAAAAAAATATGAAATCAAATTTAAAAAATACATTCTATTTGTTGGAGCTATAGAACCAAAGAAAAATTTAGGAAGATTGATAGATGCTTATGCAGAACTGGATACAGACATGCAGCTCATAATTGTTGGCAAGAAGGGCTGGTTATGGAAAGGCGAGATTGGAAAATTAAATTCTACTTTTGATAAACGCTTTGCAGCCAAAGTCAAATTTCTAGAATATGTGTCAAATAATGATTTGGGATACTTTTATCAAGGAGCGCTTTGTCTAGTTTTTCCGTCCTTATATGAAGGATTTGGGTTGCCACCTTTGGAAGCCATGAGTTTTAACTGTCCAGTTATTACGTCCAACGCCGCATCTTTACCAGAAGTATGCGGAGACGCTGCGCTCTATGTTAATCCTTACGATGTTACTGACATCAAAGAGAAAATAGAAAAGATGATTAATGATCCACAAGTGGGAGCAAAACTCTCAGAAGCTGGCAGGGAGAGAGTCAAATTATTTAGTATGGATAATTACATAAAAAAACTATCTGACGCCTACAATGTGGTTTTGTAGTTAACATACTCTATTATTTGCTCAATGCATATCGACTAAAAGATCTTGAAATAGAGGGGGTAAAGAAAAATGAACAAAAGATTGCCTAACGTCAGCCCCGATATCAGCTCTGTTTACATAATGATCGGTATTAGTGCCCTAATTCTGTTTACCTATAGCAGTGCAAAACATGCACTCTTTCACTCAACAGCTTGGGATTTAGGGATATTCGATCAGGCTGTTTACCTGATGAGCCAAGGACTACCAGCTTTTTCTTCTTTGATGGGTTTCCACGTTCTTGCTGACCATGCAGCTGTAATTCTTTATCCTCTTAGCATACTTTACAAAATTTATCCAGATGTCCACTGGTTGTTAGCTGTACAAGCAGTAGCTTTAGCAATAGGAGCTTTGCCAACCTGGAGTTTATCTCGTCACGCAGGGCTGAAACAGGGGCAAGCAATAGCGGTGGCAGCAGCGTACCTCCTGTATCCAGTGGTTTTTAATATCAATTTGTTTGATTTCCATCCAGAGGTAATTGCTTTACCCGCGCTGCTCTGGGCAATTTTGTCAGCACGACTGGGACAAACTGGTTGGTTCTGTTTGGCCATCGCCATTGTGATGGCTTGTAAAGAAGTATTGTCGTTGACTGTAGCGGCAATGGGGATTTGGCTACTTATATGTGAAAGGAAACGTTTATGTGGCGCGATCGCCTTATTTGCAGGTGTTGCCTGGTTTATCATTTCTACGCAAGCGATTATTCCATATTTTGGTAATGATGTCGTAACAATAGGTCGACATATCTCGCGGTATAGCTACTTAGGAAACTCTTTTCCAGAGATTGCCAGAAATCTAGTACTTAAGCCATGGCTAATACTGGGGCAAATTATTTCCCTGAAAACTTTTGAATACTTGCTTTTGCTGATATCACCAGTTATCTGGGGGCTTTCATTACGGCATCTAGCACCTCTAATGGGTGCAGTTCCTACGCTAGCCCTGAACATTCTCTCTACCGATCCAGGCCAATTGTCATTGACAACGCAATACTCCTTACCTATAGAGCCTTTTCTCATAGTGGCTGTGATTTCTAGCCTAGCTGCAGGTCAAGGATGGTTGCGCAGTGGACGAACAATAGTATTATGGTCGATACTCGCTTTCCTAATACTAGCGAAGTATGGTGATTTTCATTCTTATCTAAAGACCCTTGATACATGGAAAGCAACAGAGGATGCAATCGAGCAAATTCAGACTAAAGGAGGTGTTTTAACAGACAACCAATACGCACCTCAGGTAACTCACCGACCACTTATAAAGCAAATCTCTTCTGATGTAGCAGCTGATGATTTACCTAAGATGAGTTACGTGTTACTAAATTTACGTCATCCTTGGCCTGATACTAAAAAGTACGCCTTTGATCTAGTGAACCAAATTCAGAAAACGCAACAATTTAAGCTAAACTATGAACGCGATAATGTCTACTTGTTTGTTAGGAAGCCTTAATTGTAGCGTTAATTGTTATGAAAGGTATTGTATACCCTAGCCTATATGACGTAGAGCTGTAACTTTATCTTCTTTTTCAAGAAGCTTGGTTACTGAGCAAAAAAGGTGCCCCTAAGTTTTCTAGTAATGTGTTTTACTTCCATATCTAAGTAGGAATCTGGGCATTTTCTAACTAACAGGAGATAGTATGATTGAGGCAAACAATCCTGAAATTGACGTTGATAAATTAATGCAGAGTGTCTTAGAAGAAGTTGCTAAACGTCAAAAAAACTTCACACCCAAAAATATCAACAGTAATTTCAACTTTAACATAGGTACTACAAGTGTAAGTACTATAAATGAAGTAGATTTTAAAAATATAGAATATTTGCTGAATGATGCTGAGATGAATGCTCAGCTACCCACAAAATTTCCAGAAAAGTTTAATCGTTTTCCATTCAGTATCAGTAAGCCGCTACAGAGATTTGGCTTAAAGCTGTATGGGTTCCTATTTAAAAAGCAACGAGTCGTTAATTTACCTTTAATCCAAGCAGCAAAGGACTCTCTAACTCTAAACCGTAGGTTAATTGAGCAAGTAGCTGCTCTTCAAACTCAGGTTAGCTTGATGGGCGAACACCTGGCTGCCACACTGGTGCAGGTGACAGACATGAACGATCGTCTAGTGACCACCGATGAGAGAGTTGCAGTGTTAGACGACCATCTAACGGCTATCGATGAGCGAGTTGTAGTGCTAGACGACCATCTAACGGCTACTAACGAGCGCATAGTAACAATAGACCACCATTTAACAGCTACTGACCAGCGAGTTGCAACAATAGATCACCATCTAACGGCTACCGACGAGCGGGCAGTAGCGATAGATCACCATCTAATAGCTACCGACGAGCGAGTTGCAACAATAGACCACCATCTAACGGCTACCGACGAGCGGATGAAAACTATGGATGAGCTTCATCTAAGAGATGATAGCTATCTCAAGAATGACTTAGCACAGCAGAAACGACTTATTACCCTTTTTCTTGAGGAAGCCCGTCAACGTCTACCAGAACCTTTTGACCAGGAACAGCTTCAGACACTTGTGAATGAAGAATCGCATTTGCTAGATGCTTTTTACGCGGCTTTTGAAGAGCAATTTCGTGGCAGCCGTGCAGAAATTATAGATAGGTTGACAGCATACTTGCCTTTGATTGAAAAAGTAAAAGTGAATACACAAGACTTACCCATCCTAGATCTAGGATGTGGACGTGGAGAGTGGCTAGAGTTGCTGCATGAATCTGGATATACAGCTCGTGGTCTAGACATAAATAGGAGTATGGTAGAACAATGCCAAGCAAGAAAACTCGAAGTCATTGAGGGAGACGCGATTTCTTATCTTCAAACCCTACCTGATGCTAGTCTAGGTGTAATAACTGGTTTTCATATTGTTGAACATTTATCTTTTACAGTACTAATAAAACTTTTAGGTGAGACAGTAAGAGTACTTAAACCAGGCGGATTGAGCATTTTTGAGACACCAAATCCAAAAAATTTAGTAGTAGGTGCTTGTAACTTTTATTCAGATCCAACACACCGTCATCCAATTTTTCCGGAGACGATTCAATTCCTTTTAAGATATATAGGATTATCAAATGTGGAAATACTTTACTTACATCCAGCGGAGGCGAGTCCTTTTACTCAAGAAGACATGGGCTCGCAAGTCCTTCATAATTGGTTTTTCGGTGCGCGTGATTATGCAGTAGTTGGACATAAACTATGAAACCAATAGCTATTGTTACCCCTTGGTATGGTAAGGATTTAAAGGGAGGAGCAGAACAACACGCATGGCAAGTCGCAACACGTCTAGCGAATCGAGGATATCCCGTTGAGGTATTAACAACATGTTGTCGCTCATTTCATGAAGATTGGGCTCTCAACCATTTGCCAGCCGGAACGGTGCAAGAGCAAAATCTCAAAATTGTGCGCTTCCCGGTGGATGAACGAAAGCAACACAATTTTGATCGTATTAATGGTTTGATGCTGAGCTTGCCTGCTTCTACATTAAAAGTTGGAGTAAATCCTATTTCATTAGAAGACGAGGCTATATTCAGCTCCGAAAATATTAATTCTGCTGATTTGCTTAGCTATCTGGAAAATCAGCAAGAAAAATATCATGCGTTTATTTTTATCCCTTATCTTTATGGTCCAATTCTAAATGGTTTACCGCTTGTTGCCAGCAAAGCTTTTTTACTACCTTGTCTACATAATGAAGTATATGCGTATTTACCTAGAGTAGCCAATATTTTTCACACAGCTAAAGGTTTATTATTCATTAGCGATGGCGAAGCTCAGTTGGCTAAACAGCTATATGGACCAGGAATTATTCCAAAAAGCACAGTAGTTGGTGCTGGTGTGGAAATCAGTCGATGTGGCAATGAAGCAATTAATCAAATAGAAAAAATACGAGATTTCAGAGTTAAGCAAGAGCGATTTATCCTTTGCCTAGGTCGTCGCGATCCTGGAAAGAATACAAATTTATTAGTAGATGTATATGCAGATTTTAAGTATAAGCATCCAGATACAGATCTAAAGCTTGTTCTAGCTGGTCCTGGAAGCCTATCTTTTAATGGTGCTATACCAGGTGTATTCGATTTGGGTTTAGTAGAAGAAAACGAGAAAGAAGCATTGTTAGCTCATTGCTTAGCCCTCTTTCAACCAAGTCGTAATGAAAGTTATTCTCGTGTCATGATGGAGGCTTGGTTGTATGGAAAACCTGTTGCTGCCCATAAGGATTGCTTAGCTACTGCCATTGCTGTTGAACAGGCACAAGGAGGGTGGGTAGCAGGAACAAAAGCTGAGTGGCAAGAGCTCTTCTCCACAATAGATGGTATTGAAGAAGTTAAATTAGCACAGTATGGCTTTAACGGTCAAGGATATGCTGAAGCAAATGCAATCTGGGATAGGGTCATTGAACGCTACGAAGCAGCACTGGAACTATCGGTAGAAGAAGTCAGAATTTTTCCTGAACCACAATCAGAAACAAAACTCAAAGAAATACATCAACTATTACCTAATCTTTCTTACGGTGATGCTATTTCTAATCATGCACTGACAATCAGAAATTACTTACGTAGTTGGGGTTACAAATCAGAGATTTTTGTGAGATATATAGATGAACGCTTAACTCAAGAGGCAAAAGTCTTTCAGCCAAATATTATCGATCGTCAAGCGGGGTTATTCTATCACCACTCGATTGGCTCTGAACTGACAGAACACGCAATTAAACATTCAGGTCCTAAATGCCTCATCTACCATAACATCACACCAGCAGAGTTTTTTCAGCCTTACCGACCCGAGTTTGCCAAAATTCTCGAAAAAGGTCGCTCTGAACTGAATCTGCTAGCTACGCCCTTCTCAATATCAGTCGGCGATTCAGCTTATAACGCTGCCGAACTTGCTGCATCTGGATTCTATCAACCAGAGGTATTACCTATCACTATAGATCCGAGAAAGTGGGACATTGCTGCAGATGCTTCATGGATAAAGCAATTACAAGATGGTAAATCTAACCTCCTTTTTGTTGGTCGTATATCTCCCAACAAGCGACAAGATCACCTTGTGGAGGCTTTTGCTCATTACCTGACGATGGATAGCAACGCCCGTCTAATTATTGCGGGTAGTCATGAAACCAACGACCCCTACTGGTCTAGTATTGTCAATACAACTCGAAAACTAGGCTTAACTGGGCATGTTCTGGTTACAGGACAAGTTAACGATTCACAGTTACTAGCTTTTTATCGAACTGCTCACTTGTTCTGGTCAATGAGCGAACATGAAGGTTTTTGTGTACCATTGGTCGAATCAATGTGGTTCGATATTCCTGTGCTTGCCTATAAGAGTAGCGCTGTACCAGAAACTTTAGCCGACGCTGGAATAATGTTTACCAGTAAAGACGATCTTCTTAAAGTAGCAGCTCTTGCCAAACTGCTGGTAAAGGATAAAGATTTACGTTTGAAAGTTATAGAGCGAGAGCGAAAAAGGCGAGAGAGTTTCTTACCTACAGTGGTGATGAAGCAATTAAGACGAGTGATTTCCAAGATGGAGTCATAGCTTACATCAATGTAGATTGTAAATTTCTAACAGGTAAAATGATGAATCGGAAAGTCAAGAACGCTTTAGAGCCACAACCCAATGCTTTGTTTCCTCTCACTCCAGAATTACCTTTACCAAAGGGCGTTTCTGAAAGTGAGCTAAGAGCTTTTTTAAAATCCGTCCTAATTGCAGATGCTCCTCCCCAGGAGATGGCTAATTATTGCGAACAGGACTTTAGGAGATTTGTCTACACATATGGACTAGTACGAGATTTAACAGGAAAGTGTCTCGAACTAGGTTCAAATCCATACTTCACCACTATGCTGTTGCGGCAGTTTACCCAACTGGAGCTAACTTTAGCTAATTATTTTAGTCCTCACTTTGAAGAGCGACTTACGCAAGAGGTTACATACAAAGATTTTAAATCTGGAGAGCCTTTATTAGCTAAGCTTGAATCTCATCACTTCAACATAGAAGGAGAGCAGTTCCCTTTTAATGATGCAGAATTTGACATTGTTCTGTTTTGCGAAATTATAGAGCATCTGATTATAGATCCCGTTTCTGTCTTGAAAGAGATAAAAAGAGTATTAAAGCCAAATGGAGTACTAGTTCTTACTACACCAAATGTTAACAGACTAGAGAACGTCACTAAGATGATTGGAGGTATTAACATTTATGATCCTTACTCCGGCTATGGTCCGTATGGCAGACATAATCGGGAGTATAACAAACATGAATTAGATTTACTACTTAATTATATTGGCTTTTCAACTGGTACGATTTTTACTGCCGATGTGTATCATAATGACTCTAGCAAGCATTATTCAGCCGTCCAGTTAGAGCCCTTTTTAAAAAAGCGAGAACTGGATTTAGGACAATATATTTTTGTTAAAGCATTAAACACTAGAAGAGCCCGTGAGAAAAGACCTGATTTCTTATATAGAAGTTATCCTGGCGATCAACTGGAATCATACCATTCTGATAATTTTCTAAAGAGTCAACCTTTAATCAATTTAGGTGACAAAAGCAAGAAGGAAACTTTAGATAAGATAGATAACACATCAGTAAATTCAGTTAAGAGAACAGCGAATAGAATAGGCTTGACAGTTGATTCCGACAAAAAGTTTTTAGAGGAGGCTTATCGAGAAATACTTGGTCGGGATATAGATCGAGAGGGTCTCAATAGCTTTACAAGACATTTAAAAGCTGGATATAGCAGAACTGAGGTTCTACTAGAGTTAGTTAAATCAGACGAGTTTGCCAATAAAGTTTTAAGAGAAAATAGCTCATTTCCTTCAAATAAAGAATTTTTAGAAGAGACTTATCGAGAAATACTCGGTCGAGATATAGATGAAAGCGGTCTTAACAATTACCTAAGACTTTTAGAATCTGGACACAGCAGAACTTCTGTTTTGATAGATCTCGTTAAATCAGATGAGTTTGTCAATAAGGTTTTAAGAGAAAATAACTTAGTTCAAAGCTTAAGAGAATTGAGACCACCAAGTTATGAATTAGTCGAGCATCTTTCACAGGAAGATAAAGTTTTAATCTTTCATGCAAAGTCTGACGAAGACTTTGATTGGTTGGAATCAATGATTGTAGAACATGGCTACTATGAGAAACCAGGGGTATGGGGTTTTAATATTAATCTTGATAAGAGAGTCATGGCTGAAATCGTATCGACATTCAATCCAGAGCGAGCTTTAGAAATAGGCTGCGCGAATGGTACGATACTAAAGTGCCTTCACGAATTAAATGTGAACTGTGAGGGAGTTGAAATTAGTCAGATGGCTATATCAAAAGCCTTTCCTGAGATTAAAAACAACATTCATAAGGGGGATATATTAAATATTCAGTTATCAGGACAATACGATTTTGTTTTTGGTTTAGATATTTTTGAACACTTAAACCCTAACAAACTGAATAACTACATTGCTAAAATTGAGCAAGTATTAAGCGATGGTAGCTATCTATTTTGTAACATTCCTGTATTTGATACTGATCCTATTTTTGGTACTGTTTTTCCTCTTTATATTAAGCAGTGGGAGCAGGACAGCCTTCAGGGCAAGATTTTTACTCAACTTCCTGTTGATCCAGACGGATATCCAATTCACGGACATTTAATTTGGGCTAGTTCATCCTGGTGGGTACAGCAGTTTGAACAGCATGGATTTCGTCGTGAAGTGGAGATAGAGAAAGTATTGCATAAGAAATATGATGACTATATGGAAAAAACGGCGATAGGTAGAAAGATGTATTACGTTTTTTCTAAAAACACTGATAAAGCTCGTAGCAGAGCTATCGTAAACCGTATTGTCTCCACTCCGCCATCCGCTCTCAAAGATTACTACACAAATTCTAATAACTTAGGAATTACTTAGACTAAATCAAATTTTACACATATGAAACAACGAGTAGCTTTCGTAGTTCAAAGATGTGGATTAGAGGTTAATGGTGGTGCAGAAGCTCACTGTCTCAAAGTTTCAGAGCGAATGTCTCAGTACTGGAGTACAGAGATATTAACAACCTGTGCATTTGATTATTTAACTTGGCAGAATTATTATCCACCTGGAATTGTAGAGATTGCTGGTGTTAAAATTCGACGCTTCCGTGTTGCAAAACAGCGGAATTTAAAAACCTTTAATATTTTATCTGATAAGCTCTTTTCTCGCTTAAGAGAAGCATCTATTGAGGAACAAGAAGCATGGATGTACGCTCAAGGTCCATACTCTCCTGAACTCATTACATATGTAAAGAAACATAAGCATGAGTACGATGCTTTTATATTTTTTACCTATCTGTACGCAACTACGTACTTGACATTACCGATTGTTCAAGACAAGGCATTTTTAGCTCCCTTAGCTCACGATGAATGGCCAATTTACATGAGCATGTGGGATTCCCTGTTTGCGAAGCCGCGCGGCTTTATATTTAATACGTTAGAAGAAAGGAATTTTCTTAAGTTGCGCTTCCCTAAAGCTAACTTAAAGGGACCTGTTGCAGGGATAGCGGTAGAGCCACCAGCCGTCTATAGTGCGGAAAGCTTTCGACAGCGATACAACATCCATGAACCATTTTTGCTATATATTGGCAGGATCGATCCATCTAAAGGATGTGAAGAATTGTTTCGCCACTATATGGAGTCGCGCTTGCAACAGGATTTTGGTTCGAGGAAATTAGTGTTGTTGGGTAAGCCAATGATGCCAATTCCTCAGCATCCAGATATTGTGTCATTAGGTTTTGTAGATGAGCAGACTAAGTGGGATGCTTTAGCTGCTTGTGACTTACTAGTGATGCCATCTCCCTATGAAAGTCTTTCTATGGTACTGTTAGAAGCTTGGACAGTAGGTAAACCTGTATTAGTCAATGGCAAGTGTGAAGTTCTAGTAGGGCAATGTCGCAGGGCACAAGGCGGGCTGTGGTACACCAATAGAGATGAGTTTCAGGTGGCTTTAGAGAAGATGGATGAGCCAGTTAGAAAGCAGTTGGGGGTGCAGGGCAAAGCTTTTGTAAAAGCAAATTATGTATGGTCAAAGATAGAAAGTGAATACTTGAGTTTACTGAGGAGTTGCTAATTCAGCATAAATAAATCATGGATAATTTCGTAATCGTCATCAAAAAGATTTTACCTGTATCTTTAAAAAAGATCATAAAAGAGTTTACTGCTGATAACAAAAGTAAGTTAGTTACGATGATTGACGAAAAGATTTTACCTAAGTCTGAAGAAATAAAATTGGATGGTTCTGTTCTTGACAACAAGGATAAGCCAGTGAGATATATTAGTACCTTGGAAGCGTTAGACAGAGAAATTGCTGCAGCCGATGAGCAAGCCAAAATCTCGGACGATCAACTTAGGCAAGCACTATCTGAGTTTTGCTATGCAGTAGATAGTAGTAGTCTTCCATCAGATCCATACTCCCAAGAGTATTACGATACTCAGATGAAGTTATATTTGGATATATCAGGTAAAAAACAGTATGCGGTTGAGAATGAACATGTGGATTTCGATTTTGAGAGATTGAAAAATAACCCATATCCTTACTGTACAAAAAGCCCAACGACTGTAGGAGATCATCTGATTGCCGAAGGGTTTGTTATTAAAATCATGAATTTAGCTCCTGGTTCTCATATTGTAGAATTTGGTCCTGGATGGGGAAATACAACTTTACACTTTGCCCAGATGGATTATAAAGTAACTGCGGTAGACAGCGAACAGTCTTTTATTGATTTGATTAAATACCGAACAGAAAAGGTATTGAAAAAAGTCAACTTCGTTAAAGGAGATATGCTGGAGTTTAGCTCCACTACTAAGTATAATGCTGCAGTATTCTTTTCGTGCTTTCATCATTGTTCAAATCATTTAAAGTTGCTAAAAAATCTACACGATTTAATTGACGATCAAGGTTTGGTTGCTTTTGCAGCAGAACCAGTTGCAGATTTCCCATATCAGTGGGGAGTGCGATTGGAGGGAATGTCAGTTTGGTCTATCCGCAAGTTTGGCTGGCTTGAACTGGGATTTAACACATCCTACTTTATGAAAACGCTATTGCTACTTGGTTGGACACCTAAGCGATATAGCTCTGATGCTAGTCCTCTAGCTGACGTAATCATAGCTAGAAAAAGTCATATGTACTATGAGTTGAGTGAAATTACTCTGCCACCCGATGAATGTAAAACTTGGGCACCACCAGAGGCAGATTCAAGTTTAAAACAGCGCTTTACAGGTGCTCACTCAGTTATAACTTGCCAAAAGGACGTTAATGTAAAGTGGATCGAGTTTTGTTTGAGTAATTACGCACCTCTTGATTTGGATGTGAAACTGGGCGATGGTCATTCAACTCATAGCTTTCGATTGGATAAGCACTCTAGCAAAGGTATATACAGAGTGCCATCCCAAAATTGGAGTGGTCAAATAAATATCAGTAGCCAAACTTGGTGTCCTGCAAAAGTTTATCATAATGGTGATAGCAGAGAATTAGGTGTGGCTGTACATTATTTTCGTTTAATTGATTGACTACTCAAGTAATCCGCTTCAAATTAGCTTTAATGGAGAATTAGGTGTGTGAAGGTGAGATGAAACTGACTGTTGTGATACCTTGCTTTAATGAACTAGGAACGATTTGTAAAGTTATTGAAGCTGTTAAAGCGTCTCCTGTTAAAGATATAGAAATCATTGTGGTTGATGACCGTTCAACTGATGGGACAAGAGAACTCTTAAGATCAAAAATAGAATCTCAGGTAGATAAGGTTTTTTATCATCAAAAGAATCGAGGCAAGAGAGCTGCTTTAAGTACAGGATTTGCAGCCGCAACTGGAGACATTGTAGTTGTTCAAGACGTCGATCTTGAGTACGACCCTAATGAGTATCCTCTACTCATTGAGCCTATTCTTAAAGGTAAAGCTGATGTCGTATTTGGATCGCGCTTTTGTGGCGGCAACCCGCATAGAGTTGTCTACTATTGGCACATGCTAGGAAACCTATTTCTCACAACCCTTTCCAACATGCTGACCAATATTAATCTTACTGATATGGAAACTTGCTATAAAGCTTTTAAGCGCGAAGTTATTCAATCTATTAAAATTCAAGAGAATAGATTTGGCTTTGAACCTGAAATAACCGCAAAAGTTGCAAAAATGGGATGTCGTATTTTTGAGGTAAGTATATCTTACTATGAACGTACTTACAAAGAAGGAAAAAAATTAGCTTGAAAGATGGATTTAGAGCAATTATATGTATTTTGAAATACAACTTATTGTCATAAGAGAGTAGAGGAGTGCATGAAAAATACTAAAGATAAAAATATTTTCTCCTTCTCTTTTAGAAAAATCACTCTTACAGATTTTTCTCGAATTTCTCTTTACTTAGTTGTTTGCGGGATAGGAGTATTTAACTTATTCAACCCGACGCTGCTATCTGGTTTCGAGCGCATGCAAACTGACCCAGGAGATACTCGGGTAAATAATTATTTTCTGGAACATTCATTTCAACTTCTTTCTAATAGAAACTATATTGGCGAGTTATGGTCACCAGCATTTTTCTACCCTTTCAAAAATGTCCTAGCCCTCTCAGATAATTTGTTCGGTTCCGCCCCGATCTATTGGGGATTTAGGACATTTTTACCGCCAACAACAGCGTTTCAGCTATGGGTGATCGCCGCCGCTATACTGTGTTTCGCTAGCTTTGTTGTCCTGCTGCGGCACTATCGAGTAAGCCACTTGCTCAGCGCATTCGGGGCTTTTCTATTCGCTTTTAGCATGCCTAGAATCGGTCAGCTCAGTCATGCCCAGCTCCTGCCTCAGTTCTTTACTCCTTTAGCATTTCTAGTCGGATGGGAATTTGTCAAGTACCCAACTAGCAAGCGGCTTGCTTTACTATTGTTGCTAACATATCTGCAAGTATTGGCAGGAATATACTTAGGATGGTTCTGGCTATTTAGCTCAATCATCTTTTTTGGCATAGTTTACATTTTAGATTTATCAGCTCGAACTAGATTAATTAGATATTGTCGTAGTCGCTATAAAGCAGCGATCGCAATTGTTTTAGTCTGGCTAGGCTTAATGAGCCTGACTTTGTTCCCCTATGTAGAAATCATGCGAGTTATAGGGGCAAGGTCTTACTCAGAGATAGATACTATGCTTCCAAGATTAGCTTCCTGGTTCTCAGTTCCAGAAGGTATCGGTCTTTGGTCACCTCTACTATCTCGGCTCTCTGAGGGTTTGCCCGCAGTACCAGAACACCATCTCTTTGCTGGTATCAGCATAATCTTACTCACTGGATTTTCTTTACTAACCTTACTCCGGTTCAAAAAGCTGCTCACAGTGGAAAGATTTTTGCTGATTCAAGCTTGCTTAATAGTCTTTGTCATACTTTTCATCCTTTCGCTACGCTTACCATCTGGACTGTCACTCTGGAGGATAGTCTATGAAGTTGTACCTGGAGCTAAAGCAATTAGATCGGTAACGAGAGTCTGGACGGTTGCTTATTTCTATCTGTTAATCGCTGTAATAGTGAGTTTCGATTCCCTATTACGTACAGCGATCGTTAGAAGAAGATTAAGCTCTGCCTTAGTGAGTTTACTTTTGATTTTAGGCATAGCCGAACAAATTGTTTTAGGTTCGCCTAGCTATGAAAAAGCACCGTACTTAAGGGAAGTAGCAGATATCCAAACACTGATGCAGAAAGACTGTAATGTTGCATATGTGTTATTAAATCCTCAAGTACCATTTGTGATCGACCAGCTGACTGCTATGTGGGCTGGTATTGGAGCTAATGTTCCAGTTATCAATGGTTATAGTGGTAAAGCTCCACCAGAATACAGCGGCGATATGATGCAGTCAATGGATACAGCTCAGGTTGCCTACTGGTTAGGAGAAGGAGAGAAGGGGCACTTATGCATGATATCTCCCAGTTCTCTAAAATTGTCTGATGAAGTGCTATCTGAGTACTCGATAGCTAGAAACATCAGCCCTGTGGGAAGTTTTACATCCTACACACTTCAGCTACCGTTACCAAAAATCTTTTCTCAAGAAATTAACGTTTTAGAACCTCCAACACTTGTTGAACCTGATGTCACTATAGAACTACCAGTCTTCGTAAAAAATACAAGCAACTTTTTATGGTCTCCTACAGGAGCTTCTCCAACAGATTTTTCTTACCACTGGGTAGACGATAGTGGAAAAGTTTTTAGTGGGAACAATGTTCGGACACCACTACCTCATGCTGTCGTTCCTGAAGAGGCAGTTGCATTAAATGCAGTTGTCAAAACACCTAGCCAAGCAGGAAGTTACACTTTGAATTTAACAATGGTACAGGAGATGGTGGCATGGTTTGATGATAAAGGTGCAGGATCTCCAAAAATTCCGATCACAGTTACTTCACCCTAGAGACAAAACCGTGGCAAGAAAAGCACTGATTACAGGGTTGACAGGTCAAGATGGTTCCTATCTAGCCGAAATTCTGGTAGCAAAGGGTTATAAAGTCTTTGGCTTAGTCCGCCGCTCTAGTTCTGATAAAAGCGATCGCATCAGCCATCTCAGTAACGACGTTCAGATTCTCTCTGGCGATCTCCTAGATCAATGTTCACTGATGGATGCCATCGTCGAAGCCCAACCGGACGAGATCTATAACCTCGCCTCCCAGAGCTACGTTCCCACTTCCTGGACACAGCCAGCCCTCACGGCAGAATACACTGCTCTTGGTGTTTCTCGTCTATTAGAATCCATCCGGCGCTGTAAGCCGGATGCCCGATTTTATCAAGCCTCTAGTAGCGAGGTTTTTGGGCAACCCGATGAGTCACCTCAAACAGAACGTACTGCTTTCCGCCCTCGTAACCCCTATGGTGTTGCTAAAGCCTATGCTCACTGGATGACTGTCAACTATCGGCAAAGATACAACCTTTATGCCTGCTGTGGCATCACGTACACCCATGAATCACCTCGACGCGGTACAGAATTTGTTTTTCGTAAAATCACTCGCGGTGCTGCTGCCATCAAGCTTGGACTTGCTAAAGAACTGAAACTAGGTAATTTAGATGCCCGTCGTGACTGGTGCTATGCCAAAGACGCTGTCTATGGCATGTGGTTGATGCTTCAGCAGGAACAACCTGATGACTACATCATCGCTAGCGGCAGAACTTACTCCGTCAGAGAGTTAGTAGAATGTGCCTTCAGCTGCGTTAGCCTCAAGTGGCAGGACTATGTCTCTGTCGATCCTGCCTTTTACCGACCAGATGAACCAGTGCAGTTAGTAGGCTGTATTAATAAAATTCAGACTCAGCTTGATTGGAAGCCTCAATACTCCTTTGAACAACTCGTTGAATTAATGGTCGAGTACGATTTAAAGGAGTTACGCAAGGAGTGTGGCAACGGTGTGCTAATATAATTGCGTCAAAATTGGGCACCTTTATATAGTGGAGTAAAGGCTTTCTGGCTATCTATTTGAGCTTGCTTAAAGCAGCAGCCGGAGTTTTAATCCGGCTGACCTTTGAGTCACTCCTCTACTGTAAAACAGGTGTTTGTCAGGAGTGATTAATAACCAATTGATGACATCTCAGACTCAATATAGTTTCGCTGACAATCATGCTTTATCTCAGGAAAACTTTGTTCATTTCCGCACTGGCTGTTGCATTAGCTGCTTGTTCCGGCAACCCAAACACGACAAGCAGTTCAACTTCGCCTACAACCTCATCTACAGAGACCTCACCTTCAACTGCTTCATCCTCACCTACAGAGACCTCACCTTCACCTTCAACTACTTCATCCTCACCTGCAGGAACCACTGGTTCTCCAGCCGCTAACACTCCCGCTTCAGAACACAAAGTATTTGCTCAACAAATTCAAGTCCCAAACCCACCAAAATCTGGTAAGGTTGACTCAACAATAAAACTACCAGTTACTGTAAAAAATACTAGCAATTTCGTCTGGAATAATGTAGGCGCAAATCTTGTAGACCTTTCCTATAACTGGTATGATTCGCGAGGGACTAGAGTCGTCTTCAATGGTGAGCGTACTCCTTTACCGCAAAGCTTAGCTCCATTACACTCAGAAAAACTGAATGCGGTTATCAAATTCCCTAACAAACCAGGAAAATACAATTTGGTTTTAACAATGGTACAAGAGGGTGTGACTTGGTTCAACGATGCAGGTGCTCAAGCCCCGAAATTTCCTGTCACTGTAACTGCAAAGTAGAGCTTGTGAAATACCTCCGTTTGTAGTCCTGCTCGATTCATCGGGTTGCTACCTTTCTCTTCAGCCAACCGATAGCACCAGCTAATACTGTGCCCGCAGTGGTGAGGGGTTCGGGAACAGATTGAGATTGTACAAAAACTGTTCCTCCCTCTACATCATGAAATAACACCAAAATCATTTTCTAACTCCGTCCCTATGCCAGGAAAAGAGGTATTGCACATCACTAAAGACTCAGGGTGATCGCCGAAGTCTTGACTTTCCTCCGTCAGAAATTTGATGAATCCAGTACTGGTTAACCTAGCTTTTCTCATCCCAAAACCAACAGGGATTGCAACCTACGCAACTAATTTAATTCCTCACCTTCAGTCTCTCAACCCAACCTTACTGACTTCACAAAGGTTTGATCACTCTACCTGCTACCCCGTCCCACCCCATCTTACCCCCGATCAAGGCACAAGGGGTCATTTCCAACGTCTGTTGTGGACTCAGATGGAACTGCCACGCATTTACCAAAAATTGCGATCACGCCTCTTGTTTTCCCCTGTCCCCGAAGCCCCCTTAGTTGCCAACTGCCGCTACATTGTCACTGTCCACGATCTGATTGCCCTGCGCTTTCCCAAACCCTTCTCACCCCTGACACATTACCAACGCCACTACATCCCCCAAGTCCTAGCCTGCGCTCAACATATCCTCTGCAACTCCACTGCCACTGCCGAAGACATCATCGACTTCTTCCACATCAGCGCTAGCAAAATTACCCCTACCCTCCTCGCCCATGATGCCAAACACTTTCGCTATCTCAACCTGCCCAGGCGAAACTACTTCCTCTATGTTGGTCGCCAAGATCCTTACAAAAACCTGGAAAGACTCATTACCGCCTTCGCCGCCTTACCTGGTTGCCACGACTACGAACTCTGGATTGCAGGTGCAACAGATCGGCGCTACACACCCGTACTCAAAGCTTGTGCAGAACACCTAGGAATTACCACCCAAGTTAAGTTCTTCGACTACGTTCCCTACAGTCAATTACCAGAACTCCTTAACAGTGCGATCGCGCTTGTCTTTCCTAGCCTCTGGGAAGGATTTGGTCTTCCCGTTCTAGAAGCGATGGCTTGTGGCACTCCTGTGATCACCTCCAACCTTGCCTCCTTGCCAGAAGTTGCGGGGGATGCGGCACTGTTGGTTAACCCTTACAACGTGCAAGAAATAACTGCTGCTATGCAAGCCATAGCCACCGATGCAGGATTGCAATCTCATCTTTCCACCCTTGGTTTAGCTAGAGCTAGCCAATTTAGTTGGGCTAAAACCGGACTTGCCACCACTGAAGTTTTAAAGCGCTACCTTTAACTTTTCCAGACTACCAACACTACACCACATATAATCAACCCCAACCCCACCAAGCGGGAGAAGGGAACTGGTTCGCGAAACACGAAGCAGCCTACTAGCACTGCAAACACATAAACTAGGGCAGCACAGGGAGCCGCAATACTAAGTTTGACCCGCGTCAAGAGCAAAATATAGGCAACTGCACCCAATCCATAGCATGTGAGACCTAACAGCAGTTCTGGGGTAGCGAGTATACCTAAAACATGACTGCTGAGATTACCAGCGTTGACTTTGCCCAATTTCAAAGCCCCAGCTTTTAAAAAGAACTGCCCAGCAACGCTCGCTAGGATTGAGAGCAGTAGCAGCCCCAACTCTGGTGGACTCATAAAATACTCTTAAAGTCGGCAATTGGTTTTCTAGTTTACAGGCAACTCCACCATAACCAGAGCTAGGATAAATATGTCAGATCGTAAACTTATATGAACTCTATGACGAGCGTCGTAAAATCTCCCTACACCAGTGAGCAAATGGCAGCTTGGCTGCGTGGACTGCTAACCATTGCTTGGGCAGACGGCGACTTCGGTGCTCAAGAACAGGAATTAATCGCTGCTTTCACACGGGATGAACTATCCCTGAGCCTAAATCCAGTTCCGTTTGAACCAATGCAGCCAGCAGAATTAGCAGGTGTGTTAGGGCAAGATGCAAATGCCGCAGAAAATTTCTTACGCACAGCGGTCATGGTAGCGATCGCTGATGGCATTTATAGTCTCTGTGAATCACACCTGTTACGCGAGTATGCTCAAGCCTTGGAACAGCCACAGCAGGTATTGGCAGCTTTACAGCACACTTTATGCGACCCTAGTGAACCATCTAGCCTCCTGGCTACTGCACCCACTAAAGCTCAGCGCGATGCCTTGCACTTTGTCCGCAAATGGCTAGACGGGTTAGAAATTCATGACCCCAGGCTAGCAAGATTCTTGTGCAAAATGATTCCTGCCCAATGTCCATTCGAGCGAGATATCAAACTTTTTGGTCATAAAATTGTCCATATCCCGCCTCTGTGCAAGCTCAATCCGCTTTACGAACAGCTAGTTGGCTTACGCTTTCGGTCTCTATGTTATTTGGCAGAGGAGTGCAAAGAAGATGTTTCAGCTTACTGCTAGATCATCAGCAGTCAGTGTTATCTACAGCTAGTAGCTAATAAGCTATGCAATTTATCGATCAAGTCGAAATTGAAGTTGAAGCGGGGAAAGGTGGTGATGGAATTGTCGCCTTTCGCCGTGAAAAGTATGTGCCAGCTGGTGGACCATCTGGTGGCAATGGGGGACGAGGTGGCTCCGTTATCCTCATTGCCGGAGAACATCTACAAACCTTGCTCGACTTTAGATATACTCACCACTTTAAAGCTGAAGACGGCGGTCGTGGTGGACCAAATAATCGCACTGGAGCTGCCGGGAAGGATTGCGAGATTGAACTTCCCTGTGGCACTGTTGTCTACGCAGCCGAAACAGGTGAGATTCTGGGCGATTTGGTGCAGCCGGGGCAGACATTGTGTGTTGCCCTAGGAGGGAAGGGCGGACTAGGCAACAAGCATTTCTTAAGCAATCGCAACCGTGCCCCGGAGTATGCCTTACCAGGACTGCCAGGAGAACAACGACTACTGCGGTTGGAGTTGAAGCTCTTAGCGGAGGTGGGAATTATTGGGCTACCGAATGCTGGTAAATCTACTCTCATTTCAGCATTATCCTCAGCTCGACCTAAGGTGGCAGATTACCCCTTCACAACCTTGGTGCCAAATTTAGGTGTGGTACGTAAACCCACTGGCGACGGCACCGTTTTTGCCGACATCCCTGGATTGATTGCTGGCGCTCACCAGGGAGCAGGGCTAGGTTATGAATTCTTACGCCACATCGAGCGGACACGAGTACTCCTGCACCTAATTGATGCCAATAGTGATGACCCAATAGGCAACTACAACACAATTCAGCAGGAATTACAAGCCTACGGAAGAGGCTTAGCCGAACGCCCTCAAATTCTGGCACTCAATAAAATTGATGCCATTGATTCAGAAACGTCCCAGGTTGCGGTGCTAGCAACTCAGTTGAGTCAAATGAGTCAGGCTCCCGTTTTCCCAATCTCAGCTGTG
>JAFASY010000037.1 GCA_019244235.1 Chroococcidiopsidaceae cyanobacterium CP_BM_ER_R8_30 | reverse complement strand
CTGCTGGTCGGGAACGTCTTCTCGGACTATGACTACTGCTTGAAACACAGCTGGGTGTTGGCTCAGGACAGCTTCGATTTCTCCCAGTTCGATGCGGAAGCCGCGCAGCTTGATCTGGTGGTCGAGGCGACCCAGAAACTCGATGTTACCATCGCTCAGGTAGCAAGCCAAGTCTCCTGTTTTATAGAGGCGGGCTTCTGGCTCGTCACTGAAGGGGTTAGGAATAAATTTTTCATCGTTCAGTTGCCGTCGGTTGAGATAGCCTCGCGCCAGACCAGCACCACCAATGTGCACCTCTCCTAGTACTCCAATAGGGACAGGCCGAATGGATTGTCCCTGCTCGAATAGAGACTGCTCGAGCAAATATACTTGTGTATTAGCAATAGGCCGACCTATGAACACTGGGCTATTCCCAGGCTCTACTTTGGAAACAGTCGACCAAATGGTCGTCTCAGTGGGACCGTACATATTCCAAACGGAGCCAACCTTTTCTAGCAGTTGATTGGCTAAGTCTCGGGTTAGTGCTTCCCCACCGCACAGAACTTTTAGCTGTTTATGACCATACCAACCTGACTCTAACAGCATTCGCCAAGTAGCTGGAGTAGCTTGCATGACTGTAGCGCTAGATTGAGCAAGGGTTTTGCATAGCTGTGTTGCATCAGAAGCTACTTCACGGCTGACCAATACAGTGCGAGCCCCCACAGTTATTGGTAAGTAAAGTTCCAGTCCCGCAATATCGAACGATATGGTAGTAATCGCCAGGAGTACATCTTGCTCAGTCAATCCTGGTTCCTGACTCATGGAATTCAGGAAATTGACTACAGAGCGGTGTACAATTTGTACACCTTTGGGCTTACCTGTAGAGCCAGAAGTGTAGATAGTGTAAGCTAAGTTCTCATAGTTGACTCCGCTGTCTAGGTTAGCCTCGCTTTGTTGCGTCATCGCCTGCCAATCTGTGTCCAGGCACACTATATGCACCCCTTGTTTGGGAAGAGCTTCAACTAGCCGCCTTTGTGTTAGCAGCACTAGCACCTGAGCATCTTCTAGCATGAAGGCTAGACGCTCCTTTGGGTACGCCGGATCCAACGGTACGTAAGCTCCACCAGCCTTAAGGATGCCTAGGAGTCCTACTACCATCAAGAGCGAACGCTCTAGACAAATGCCGACTAGGACTTCTGGCCCCACACCCAATTTTTGTAAATGGTGCGCCAGTTGGTTCGCGCGACAATTCAGCTCCCGATAGGTTAACTTCTTGTCTTCAAACTCAACCGCTATAGCATCAGGTGTCCTCTCTACTTGGGCCTCAAACAACTGATGGATACACAAGGGCGGATACTCTGTCTGAGTCTGATTCCACTCCACCAGCAACTGCTGTCGCTCAGTGGCTGTCATTAGGGACAATTCTGAAATTCGCTGCTGGGGATTGACCATTATCCTCATCAGGATGGTCTGTAAATGTCCCAACATACAACCAATCGTAGCCGCCTCAAAGCGGTCACTTTCATAGCCAAGCCTCAGCAATAATTCCACATTGGGCCCCACTACCAGTGTGAGGGGATAATTTGTTCGTTCCCAGACATGAAAATTCCCAATCTCCAGGCTGCCACTTTGCTCCCATAAAGAAGCATCTGTCGGGTAGTTCTCAAACACCAACAAGCTTTCGAACAAAGTCATTCCCCGAGGGACTTCACTCCATTTCTGAATATCGACTAGTGATGTGTAGGAATACTGCTCTCGCTCCATCTGTTGTGCTTGCAACTGCTTCAGCCACGGTAGCAACTCAGCGTCTGCAGCAACTTGCACCCGCACTGGCAGAGTATTAATGAATAGTCCCACCATAGATTCCACCTCTAACAAAGCGGTGGGGCGACTAGAGACGGTAGCACCAAAAACTATGTCTTCCTCATGAGAGTAGCGGCTAAGCAACAGCGCCCAGGCCCCTTGCACCAAGGTGTTCAGAGTCAGATGATGTTGCCGTGCAAAGGACTGTAGCGCCTTGGTAGTTGCCTTTGATAGTTGCAGTTTCTGTTCCTCGTAAACCCCTTCCTGGTTAGCTAATGCCCAAGACTTCTGAGCACCCCTTACTGATGTTGGGGCGATAAAGCCTTTGAGATTCTTCTTCCAGAACTCCTCTGCTTTGGAAGTATCCTGCTGCTGCAGCCAAGCAATATAGTCTCGGTACGGTCGCGACAGCTTTAAATATAAATCGTTGCCTTCATTAAAGGCTTTATAGAAAGCAAAGACTTCCTGGAGAATGATAGGTAGGCACCAGCCATCTATCAGCAGGTGATGAAAGCTCCAGACAAACTGGTGGGTATTCTTAGCTAACTGAATTAGGGCACAGCGCATTAGCGGTGCCTGGTCAAGTTCAAAGCCTTGTCCTCGATCTACTTCCAGGAAAGCCTCAATGCGCTCTTGCTGCTCGACCAGAGTCAGACCACACCAATCGTGCTGAACCCAAGGTAGCTCTACCTGCTCATTAACTACTTGAAGTGGCTTGTCAAGAGCCTCCCAAAAGAAGGAAGTACGCAAGACCTGGTACCGAGCCACGACTTGCTGCCAGGCTTGCTTGAAGGCGGAAACATTAAGGTTTCCATAGAGCGTGCAACTCAACTGCTCAAAATACACCCCTGACTTTGGAGCATAAAGGGTGTGAAAGAGCATGCCATGCTGCATCGGCGAAAGTTCGTATATATCTTCAATATTTTTCAAAAATCTACCTCCTGCCAGTTTGTTCGATTTTGGCTATGAATTTATCAAGTTGTTTTTGATTGAGTCTTGCTGCTGAAAAATCCGAAGGAGTGTAACCTCCTGCATCTTTTGACTGGCAGTGAATAATCAGAGATTTCAGTGCCTCCATGAACTGAAAAGCCAAACGCTCAATTGTCACCCGTTGATGGATATTCTTGCTGTAGCTCCAACTGAGTTGCAGCCTGCCTGAAACTATTAATCCGTTGACCTCCAGCAAATGGCTCCGACGTCCCTTTGAGCTATGCTCCCCTCCCTTGGACTCTGGGGCTAACCTCAACCCTAAAGACTCTGACTGCGGCAAATCAAACTGTCCCAGGTAATTAAAAATCACCTCGGCCTGGGGAAAAGTCTGCAGTTGCCAGCGGACTGCTGCATCCTGACTGAGATATCGCAGAATGCCATAGCCAATGCCTCGATGGGGAATGTGACGCAGTTGCTCTTTGACTGATTTGAGAGCCTCTCCAGGATGGCTAGCCTCCCCTAGTTCTAACCAAACGGGGAAGATACTGGTAAACCAGCCCACAGTGCGCGATAAGTCCACATCCTCAAACAGTTCCTCCCGTCCGTGACCCTCTAAGTCAAATAGTATGCCGCGCTCTCCAGTCCACTGATTGAAGCTCTGCACCAAGGCGGTCAACAGCACCTCATTAATTCGGATGTTGTAGGCGGAAGGTACCTCCTGTAACAGAGCGCGGGTCTGTTCTACACTTAGAGCAACTGTCACCTGAGCGGCTGAAGCCACGGTGTTAGCCTCTTTTTCTGACGGATAGTCCACTGGTAGGGAAGAAACGCCAGCGCGGCGGGACTGAACTAGCCAGTAGTCTAACTCGGCAGCCACTGCTTCGGATTGCCCATACTCTGCCAACCGTTTTGCCCAATCCCTAAAGGCGGTTGTCTTGGGGGGCAGTTGCATAGCTTCGCCACAGCTAAGCTGTTGGTAGATATTAGCGAAGTCTGTCAGCAAAATCCGCCAGGACACGCCATCCACTGCTAGATGATGTACGATGAACAGCAGACGACCAGGCTGGTCACTGCCAAGCTGAAACAGCGCTACTCGCAGCAGTGGTCCTATTGTCAGGTTCAAACTGGCTTGCAGTTTGGCGGCGACGTCTGCCACTGCTGCTTGCTGCTCGTCTGACGCCATGGCTGACAAATCTACTACGCTCACAGGCACTGTTTCATCAACTGTGGCGTTAGTCTGCTGCCAGTGTCCGCCATCTTGCACGAATCTTAGGCGCAAGGCATCGTGATGCATCAGTAATTGTTGCACGACTTGCGGCAATAGAGATGGCTTCAGATCTGGCGGGACCTCTAGCAGGACAGACTGATTAAAGTGGTGTAACTCAGAGCGCTTCTGCTCAAAGAACCAGTGTTGGATGGGTGTTAGCGGCATCGGACCAGTTATCAAATCCTGTTCAGGTGTAACAGCGATAGTTGTGCCAGCCACGGCCGCTAACTCAGCAATGGTCTGATACTGAAATAGCTGTTTGGGAGCGAGCTGTAGACCTGCCTGATTGGCTCGGGCTACAATCAGAATGCTGAGGATAGAGTCCCCACCCAATTCAAAGAAGTTGTCGTGAATGCCTACTTCAACCCTCAAAACATCAGCCCAGATAGTAGCCAGAGCCTCTTCCGTAGAGGTACGAGGGGCAACAAAGCTTGCTTCTCGGCTGGGTCCAGTAACCAGTACAGGCAGAGCGCGACGGTCTACCTTGCCATTCGGTGTCAATGGTAGGGTATCTAGCATCACGAAGGCAGATGGCACCATGTACTCTGGCAAATGCTCTTTTAGGTAAAGGCGCAGGTCACTAATTGTTGGTGCTTCCTCCTGATTAGAAACGAGGTAGGCCACTAAACGTTTATTGCCTGGAACATCTTCTCGGGCTATGACTACAGTCTGGAGTATAGCTGGGTGTTGACTCAGTACAGCTTCGATTTCTCCCAGTTCGATACGAAAGCCACGGATCTTCACCTGATAGTCAATTCGACCAACATACTCAATGTTGCCATCTGGTAAGTAGCGGGCTATGTCACCAGTTTTATAGAGGCGTGCCCCCGGTCGAGCGCTAAAAGGGTTGGGGATGAATTTATCAGCAGTCAACTCGGAGCGGTTGATATAGCCACGGGCTAGGCCATCACCACCGATGTACAGTTCCCCAAGAACTCCAATAGGCACAGGCTGCAGATGGGAGTCCAGCAGATAGACCTGCGTATTGGCAATTGGGCGACCGATAAATGGAATGCCCTCGGCACCTCTCTTGACTCGGTCACATGTCGAGTAGGTCGTGTCTTCAGAAGGACCGTATAAATTGAAGACTTGCCGGATGTGGTTCAGCTGATATAGCTGTTGCACCAAGGTATTTTGGAGCGGTTCACCGGCCAGGTTGACGGTGCGAACTGAAGCGGGTATGCCATCAATTCGCAGTAACTCCTGCACAGCTGAAGGAACCATATTGATTAGCGTTACATTCTGGGCTGTTTTCAAAGCCGGTAGATGCAACGCATTCTCAACTAAAATTACTGTACCACCCCAACTAAGGGGCACAAACACCTCGAAGACAGAGAGATCGAAGCAGATAGAAGTTGAGGCGAGAACTCCTGCTAGTTCTTCCAGCGTGAAGACCTGTTCGGCCCACTTTAGCAAGGAGACGGTGCTGTGATGCTCAATGGCAACGCCTTTGGGTTTGCCAGTAGAACCAGAAGTATAGATGAGGTAAGCCATGTGTTCCGGCCTCACATGGCTGACAGAGTTTTCCCCACCTGCTTGTGCAATTGTTTTCCAGTCTGCATCCAGGCATACGACTCGGGCAACCCGTTGCGGCAGTGCTGTCACTAAGCGTTTTTGAGTTAACAATACGGATGCTTGAGCATCCTCAAGTATGAAGGCCAATCGTTCTTGAGGGTATGCTGGGTCGAGAGGAACATAAGCACCTCCAGCCTTGAGGATGGCCAAGAGTCCCACCACCATCAAGAGCGAACGTTCTACACAAATGCCGACAAGCACTTCTGGCCCGACCCCAAGTTGTTGTAAATGGTGTGCTAACTGATTCGCTTGACAGTTCAATTCTCGGTAGGTA
>JAFASY010000325.1 GCA_019244235.1 Chroococcidiopsidaceae cyanobacterium CP_BM_ER_R8_30 | reverse complement strand
GGACGTAGGTTATTTATCAGTACTACTAATGGAACCCGTGCCTTGCAACGTGTGCAAAATGCTCCTGTTGTTTTAACAGCTGCCTTTGTCAACCGTGCTGCTGTGGTAGAGTACCTACTTGCTGCGCAACCAGAAACGGTTTGGATTGTCGGCTCTGGTTGGGAAGGTAGTTACTCGCTGGAGGATACAGCTTGCGCTGGAGCGATTGCCCATAGTTTGTTGCAGCACACCAATTTATCCTTGGAAGCACTGGCAGGGAATGATGAAGTCACTGGGGCAATCGCGCTTTACTGCCAATGGCAAGACAAGCTACTAGAATTGTTTTACCAAGCCAGTCACGGTCAGCGTCTTTTGCGTCTTGAATGTGGGGACGACCTCAAGTATTGCGCCAAAACAGACATTCTCCAAGTCTTGCCCATGCAGCAAGAAGCAGGGGTTTTAACAAGTCAAGGCTCATAATTCTTCCACAGCACTCCTAAATGATTCCTTAAAAATCCCTATCTCTTTTCTTGGCTCAGGAGCGCCTAACGCCTGCGGCAACGCGCTTGTCGCTAGCGCTGCGCTCTTGGCTGTTCGTTATAGTGCGACAATAGAAGATATAGAGTTAGCTGTTCCTAACATGTCGTTGCCTACCCCCAACTGTTGTATCGTTGTCCTCAACCAGCAACAGGAACAAAATATTGAACACCATAATCAGTCTTCAGAAGCAGAAGTGATTGACCAATGCGAACATAAGTCGAAAAACTGCACCGTGATTGAAAACGGTCTGGTAGTTGTTAGACCTTCTCAAACCCCACCTCAAGAAGTCAAATAGATTGGCTTTAGAAAGCGGTTTTTAAGATGCTTTCACCTCTTCGATAAATCTCCTGTGCATAGTCAGTCCAAACCCCTTGCCCCCAATAACGAAAACAGCTAGTTTGCAGCAAGAGGTTGTGTAGCAAGGCTTCACGGTAGCGAGATTGCTGAGTGAGCCATTCTTTGTTGGGGTTACTTGATAAGCAGCCTTCGGATTTTAACTCAACTTGAAGCAACGGCTCGATCTTCTCATGAAACAAAGCGCTGAGTTGGTTCATCGGCGTCAACACATTTTCGTATCCTTTTACCCAACTCAGGTGATTGGTCCAAGAAGCTCCATCCATATGAAAATTAGGATGTGTCTGCTGCAACTCGGCAATAGCATGAGTAACTGCTTCAGGTTGACAGTTATCTGGTGAAACTCGCTCCCATATCAGATGTTGACCAACTGCCTGACAAGTAGGATAGTCAAGAGGCGTGCAACCAGCAGCCTCAATCAGCTCTAAATATTCCGTCCCTGTGAGTCCGACTACGCTGCCGCCCTGCTGCGCCATCTCATCCCAAGCTCGAAAGAACGCAGCTGGAAACTCATTCATCATCACGCCACCATTTTCACCGTCCCCTATTTGGGAGACGAGAGATGGTATCAAAACCTGCCCTAGTTGTTGCCGCGATCGCGTTTTTGCCTCATAGTAAGGCTGCATTTGCCCAACCAGTTTGGTATCCGAGCCTTGGGTTTTAACCAGAGCTGTGATACTTAATGTTTCCCCACGGGAATTGCGAGCTACCAGACGATGAGGCAGATACTGAGATTGCAGTGGGTGACCAGTTAACGTCTCAACCGAGTGTTCTTGCACCAGTAGCCAGCGGTAGCCCAATTCTAGCAGTGCCTTCACAAATTCAAATAAAGTGTCAGGGTGGTTGGGTAAGTGCATCTCTGGCGGAGAAAACCCCTTGACGCGAGCCAGTGCCTCCCAACCAAAAATGGCAGCAAAATGATGCTGCCAAGCTTGAATATGCAGTTTGATGTCTGGAATCGGTGTGGAGGGGACAACCGCATGGCTCCACATCGTGCCTAGCCACTCAACGTAAGGCTGGTAAGTTGGGTCTACTGTAATCCGTTTCAAGTCGTCGAGGATATCTCCTCGTCCCATCTGCCTCAGTCCCCACAAAAGATTACCAGAGTAATCCAGCATAATGCGAGGGTGTTTGCCTTGCCCAACCAATTCCATAATGAAATCTGCCATCCGACCATAGCAATTGGCAAAGGCACTAGCATTGTGATTGTCCCCCTCATGAGGATGCTCAAACATATACTGTAGATTGCTGATGTATTCTCCTTTTTTCCCAGCCGGAATGGTAGGCTGGTGCATATGCAAGGTGATCGCGAAGGCAGCAGTGACCTCCTCCAACCTTATATCTGTTGTTGGTAGAAATATGGATTTGTCATGTTGAACCACAGCAAGAACCGCTTGCTCTTGACCAGAAATATTGGGCAAGCTATCAATAAGTTCAGGCATAGGGAAGGTGGGCAGTTGTAGGTTAGCAGGCATTACAGAAACTTTCTTTGCAGAAGATGCATCTAAGTTATCAAAAAAGCAGCGAACTCATTGTCAAAGGTAAGAAATCCTTTTATCAGAATGGAGATGTGACCAGGAGAAAATGTGAAGCAGGAATTTCGTATCTGTGTAAACCCAGTGGGACAAGGTGAATATTTGCTGCGAACGGAACAAGTTGCGCCTGGAGTGCCTATGGCGCAGGAGCTGGCGAACTGGCCTGTAGAAGATTGGTTGATGCAGACAGAGTATCTATTATTAGGTAAGGGAACAACGCACTCGACCAATTGCCTCGATATATTTACTCTGGGTCAGCAGTTGTACTGTGCTTTGTTTCAAGGCTCTCTCAAAGAGAGTTGGCTCATGGCTCAAACAATTGCCCAGGATCAACAAGATGGATTACGGCTGCGCCTGGGAATAGAAGAATCGCGATTGGCAAGGCTGCCATGGGAAGCACTGCATACAGGCGACCACCCTCTAGCCACTGACCCTTTCATTGCATTCTCTCGCTACCAAACCAATGCCAAACCAGCTCATGTAGACCAAGAGAGAAATGTACAGGCGGCAACCCTACAGCAAGCAGGTGTGAAAGTTTTGATGGTGATGGCAGCGCCTACTGCTCAAGCCAGTCTCGCCAATAAACCTTTGGTGGATCTCGAATTCACGGTTCTCGATCAACCAGAGAAAGCGCAGTTAACTCCTACCTTCGAGCAAGAACAATACCAAATCCTTCACTACGTTGGTTACAGCCAGTTTGGACCTGCTGGGGGTAAACTCTGCTTAACCAGTGGCAAAATCAGTCTGAGCGAGACGCTAAGTGGGGATGAATTGGCAGAGTTGCTGGTTAAAAATGGTACTCAGATGGTGGTGTTAAATTCCTGCTGCGACTATACTGTGGCTGAGCCTAATACTGATGCAAGCTTTTATAACCTCACCCAGCGTCTTTTAGAGCGTGGTGTCAGGAGTGTTTTAGCTACAGCAAAACCTATACCAGATCAGGTAGCGCTAACGCTTATACAGCTATTCTACCGTCACTTGAGTCAAGGTCACCCTATAGATCTTAGCCTGAGTCGCGCCCGAGCGGGGTTAATCTCTGCTTATGGTTTCGACCAGTTATACTGGGCTTTACCCATTCTCTATCTCCAACCGGAATTTGACGGCTACCTAGACGCAACAGTAGGACTGGAATTACTAGGTGAGGAAGACTGGGAGGAGCCCTTTGATAAAACTGAAAGCCAAGATCCTACTTATCAGCAGGATGCAGCTTTGGTTTTAGATTTATTGCGCCAGTTGGATACTGTAGAGCCACTACCAGTTCCTAGCGAACCTCTGACTCAGTTGACAGTTGCAAAAGATGAGACAAGGCATCCTCAAGCCTCCCCAACACTAGCATCTGCACCATTATCCTTGCCGAGGACTAAAGCTGTCAGCAATATAAAATCAGCTAAAGAGTCTGTTGATATAGCTTGGTTGGCATCAGGCATAGTGGGATTGTTAGCGATCGCTTTGGGAATATGGTGGTACCAAGGGATGTTTCCAAAGGCTTCAAACACCCCTGCCTCAGAGAGCCAAATCCAACTTAAAGATAGATATCACCCCAAAGCATTAAAGCAATCGCAATTGCAGCACTCACGATTATAGAAAGTCTCAATATAGAATCTAATCGGGAAGCGTGAAGTATGGAAGCACAGACCCCTAAGATAGTGGTAATTGGTGCAGGTTGGGCAGGTTTAGGAGCAACTTACCACCTAGCTTCTCAGGGCTACAACGTCACTCTTCTAGAAGCTGGCTCAGCACCCGGTGGTCTAGTAGCGGGTTGGAAGACTGCTGGTGGGCGAGCGGTGGAAGCAGGCATTCATGGCTTCTGGTATCCGTATAGAAATATCTTTTCTCTGATCCGGAAGTTGGGTATTAATCCCTTCACTCCTTTCACCCGTTCCTCCCAGTACTCACCAGCAGGGCTGGAAGTCGAATCGCCAATTTTTCAAGATCTGCCGCAACTCCCTACCCCACTAGGAACTTTTCTTTACACCCAGTTCAAGCGGTTGCCGTTGATTGACCGCCTCTCAGCTCTCCCCCTGCTCTATGCAGTTATTGATTTTGACAATTCTGATGCAGCTTGGCAACGCTATGACTCAGTAACTGCCCGCGAACTCTTCAAAGATTTTGGAGTCTCGGCAAGGCTTTATCATAATTCCTTCGAGCCAATGCTCTTAGTGGGATTGTTTGCGCCTGGGGAGCAGTGTTCGGCAGCAGCAGCCTTGGGTATGCTTTACTTCTTTATCCTGGCTCACCAACCAGACTTTGATGTCGTCTGGTGCCGGGGAACTGTTGGGGAGATGATATTTCGCCCTTGGCTTTTGGCAATTGAGCAAGCTGGGGGACAGGTACTCACTCACCGCCGAGTTAGCGACTTAACTCTTGATAGCACTGGCAGCAAGGTAACAGGTGTTGTCTCAGGTGAGGGTGAAGTCTTTGATGCAGATGCAGTGATCTTTGCTGTTGGCGTAAGCGGGATACAGAAGATTGTTAGCGGTAGCTCTAGCCTGCAAAGCCGCAAGGAATTCCGAGATTTGATGAATCTAGGGGCAGTTGATGTACTTGCCACAAGGTTGTGGTTTGACCGTAAAATTGATATCCCTCATCCCTCTAATGCTTGCTTTGGGTTTAATCCGACGACTGGCTGGACATTTTTTGACCTGAATGCGCTGCACGATGAGTACTGCAATGAACCAGGAACCGTGGTTGAGACAGATTTCTATCACGCAAACCAGTTTCTCCCTTTAAGCGATGAGCAAATCTTGCCGATAGTGCAGCGCGACTTGGCAACCTGCATTCCAGCTTTTCGAGAAGCGAAGGTCATTGACAGCAATGTGATCCGTCTGCCTAGAGCTGTCACTCACTTTGCGCCTGGTAGCTATCAATATTTGCTACCTGGGACGACGAGTTTCGAGAACGTCTGGATGAGTGGGGATTGGATTACCAACCGTCATGGCTCGTGGTCACAGGAAAAGGCTTATGTAACTGGTTTGGAGGCAGCAAACTTAGTCATTGAGCGCTTCGGTCATGGGAGCAAGGCTCAGATTCTGCCAGTGGAGCCTGATGAGCCTCATATTCAGTTGGCTCGGACAATCAATCAAACGGTGCGTGGCTGGAGCACAGCTTTCTTACCGAATTTTTGGTTGCCCTAGATTGGTACAGAACCAGAGCATTGAACGAAATTTAAAAAGCGGCAAAATCAGACTTTAAAGCATATTCCATATCTCTATAACCACAACTCGACAGGAAAATCCTTGACTTCTTTCATTCGAGAAAAGTCACTGTCCGCCGAGACGACTGTGAGGGAGTGATGAATGGCAGTACAAGCGATCCAAAGGTCGTTGTCGCTAATGCCAATCGCCTCAATTTTTGTTCTTCTGCGTTTCTGGCGTTCTTTGGGACCAAAGTGGCGGATGAGTTCAGCTTTGAACTGTCCGTAAAGTTCTGCGATCGCCTCATTGATGAGATACAAACCAACATCTACTAGGTAAGCCCGCACCCGCTCCAAATTTTGCTGTTGCTGTTCGGAGTTGTATGCCATGTACAGCAGTTCACCCTGAGTAATGATGCTGATGGCAATTTCTGATTCGCCAACTTCAGCAATCTTCTGGCGAATGGTGAGATCTCCCTGAATCAAACGGCGGAAGTGGTTGGTATCGATCAGGTACATACCCTACAACTGAAGCTGAGAGCGCGTTTCTTGAACTATTTGTAAGCATTCCTCAAAGTCATCTCCAGCCCAAGTTTCGGTATGACTAAGTAACGATTTGCCAGAGGGCGGACGGTAATTGGTTGGCGGTTGAGTATCGGCTGGAAATGAGGTGCTAGGCTCGTGTTCCTCTTTTTGGGCTAAATAGCCGATGAAGTCAGCGACAAGACGCAACCGCTCACCTGACAGTTGGTCGAGCTGATGATTAATTTTTTGTCGAAGTTGGGGTGTATCCATAAATTGAGGTAGGGAATGAGTTATTTATTTCTAGGTTTAGCGCAGCTAACAGTAACCTTTTAGTAAAGGTTGGAGGCGGTTATATGTTTTTTCATCCTTTGCTGCAAGAGCATTTTACCCAAATGTGGCGAAAAAGAAGAGAAAAAAGTTTTAACTAAGTAATTGTTGTCACTATACCTTCTTCAGAATTTCTCTAACCCATGTTTCCTCTTTAGGAGGTGGAGCAGGTTTTAGAGGTTGTGAATAATCAATTGCTAGATCGAATCTTGCCCGCTCGTAGACTTCGTTCAGCAACCTTTGTAAATCTACCACTGGCTCTGGTTCTCCTTCGCCTAGTGGTACAGGAAATACAGGGATTGGATCTTGCAGAGCAAAGGTATAGAGATCTGCATCAGGTCTACTGTAGCTGCGACTGACTAAAATGTGATAGCCACGATTAATCATTCCTACAATGGGCATCGCTTCTCCTAGCCTCAGAAGATCGATTTCAATTAAGTTGGTTGAGGAACCAAAGATTTTTTGTCGCTTGTTTTCATATGCTGCCCGACCTTCTTTGGAGCGCTTATTTTTGGGAGAAAGAAGTTCGATGACGGAAATGACTTCCTTGGTTTGAGTTGATTTCACCTCTAAGTATCTTTCAATCACTCGTTCGGGCATTGGGACTCTAACTTTACTAGGTTCAGCTAGCTTAGGCGCAGTTAAGGTTGCTCCCTTACCTGTAGTGGTACTGCGGTTGGCAACTGCCACATCCGCAATTCCCACCATTAAAGCATCGTCTACGCTGGTATATACTCGCTCTTCAATGGAAACCCGATATTTTGGAGCAATTTGAGGGGTAAGGATATCGGCGATCACAACAATCAGCCTATTGTGAACTTGATGCCACAGTTCGGGCTGCTCCAGATAAGGATTCATGCCAGGGAACGGATTCTGTATCATGGCAATTCCTAGAGGCTAGATTAGATTCAATTGTGTTAGAGTCAGCTTCGTCTGAAAAAAACTGTACCAATACTAAACAGCAACTACCAAAGAGTAATGAATGAAGCTGTTTACTTACAGTACAGCTCGGCTAAGTTGAGCGGCTAGCATTCCTCGCTTCACCATCAAGATCTCTCACCCGTCCACGCCAACGTGTTGTTAAATTGCGCTTTCGCGATAAATTCACAACCTCCCTACCACTTTCAGCTTGCTTCTTGCGTAAGTCTGCAAATATTGCATTCAAATCATAGTTTAACGACTTGGCATACTCTTCACGAATCTTGTGGATTTCCTCTAGAATCTCATCTGTCCACATGTCCTAATCTCCCATCAATTCATAACGGGTACAAAGAATTGGTAGCTCGTAGCCAAGATCGAGGCTAATGTCTGCCAATTTCCCCTGAAGTTGAGCATTGGCAATGTGCTTACAATTCCACGTTAGCAGATAATCCATACCATGGACGGTTGCAGCAGCAATATGAATCGCGTCTACATTTGCTTTCCGAGGAAGGTTGCTTCGGGCGAGAAATTGTACGGCTAAGGCTTGTACATCCTGGTTTAATTCCAGCAATGAGAAGCTATTCAATATCTCCAGTCGTTGAGCCGCAATTTCTGCATCTCCCTGCGCCACCTCGTTTAAAACTGCTTCCGAAGTATAAAGCTCGAAGGCATTTCGACGAGTCTCCCACCAGTCCTTTGTGATCTCGATATTTGCAGGCAAGATTTTGCAGCCAAGATCAGGTTTTTGGTTGATCTGGCTGTAAGATAGCCCAGGATACTGGTTTCAATATAAACCGTTTCACTCATACTAAATAGACAATACAATAAATCTGATACCAGTCCTACCTTTCCAGATGTCTTTCTCACTCACATCACATTCCAACCACATAGAAAGGGCATGGCAGGTGGGAAGTGTGCAGGCATTAGAGGAACTTGAAAAGATATTGGAGTAAAGTGCGGGTAGATGCAGAAGTTGCTACTAATATGGCACGCTCAAGGTAATAGTGTTGCACGCTAAACAAGTAACGGAACTATGGTTGTCAACCCCGAAACTGAAACTCTGTATGATTCTGACTATTGTCTTTGGCTGGAGAAAACGGTTCATCTTCTCCGAGAAGGACGGTGGCAAGAGCTAGATATTCCAAATTTAGTTGAAGAAATTGCAGACGTGGGAAAGAGCCAAAAACAGGCACTTCAAAGTAATCTCATTATTCTCTTGTTGCATTTGCTTAAGTGTAAATATCAATCTCAAAAGCGGACTGCTAGCTGGTTAAGTTCTATTGCCGAACACCGCGATCACATTGACATTGCTCTAGCTGACAGTTTTAGTCTTCGAGCCTATATCCAGGAAGTATTTGACAAATGCTATGCCAAAGCTAGGAAAAGAGCAGCCATTGAAACCGAGTTACCCCTAGATACTTTCCCCGAACAATCTCCTTTCTCCCCAGAGCAAACCCTTGACTCCGGTTATGATAAAGTTTAGCCAAAAAATGTTTGAGGTGGTTGCTATTAGGTTACGGTTGTTATGAAAACTAGAACTTCTAGCTTATTTCAGGAGGAGCGGTTAACGCTTCAGAAGAGTATTGAACTGTCTGCTGAGTCAATGTGCCACTACGGCTCCTTGTATAAGCACTGGGCGATCGCGTTCTCAGGTGGCAAAGACTCTTCAGCTACAGTAACCTTGGTTGCTCACCTCATTCAATCAGGTCGTATTCCCAAACCCCAGAGCTTAACGGTTCTCTACGCCGATACTAGGCAAGAACTCCCTCCCCTTTATGCGGCAGCGATGAGAATCTTAAAGGAACTTCAAGGGCAGGATATTGATACCCGTGTTGTTTTACCTAAGTTGGATCATCGTTATTTCGTTTATATGTTAGGGCGAGGTATTCCCCCACCTAGCAATACTTTTCGATGGTGTACGCCTAAGCTCAAAGTGATGAGTATGGAGCTGGAATTAGAGAAGATCCAGCAGAAACATGGCGAAAAACTATTGATGCTTACTGGGGTAAGGATAGGAGAGAGCGCAGCCCGGGATCAACGCATTGCGATGAGCTGTACTAAAGATGGGGGCGAGTGTGGACAGGGTTGGTTTCAGCGAACCTCTTCACAGGCAGTGGCAGATACTCTGGCTCCGATTTTGCACTGGCGAGTTTGTCATGTTTGGGACTGGCTGATGTTTGAAGCTCCTAATAAGGGGTTTTCAACTGAGATGGTTGCTGAAGTTTACGGGATAACAAGCCAGGACGGAGAGGAGCCGCTGAATACCCGAACTGGCTGTATTGGCTGTCCATTGGTGCAGGAAGATCGAGCACTAGAAACAGTTATTGGCAGCCCTCAATGGTCTTATCTAGCTCCTCTGCGGAAACTAAGACCTTTATATTGGGAAGTCAAAAAGCCTCAATATAGATTACGAAAGCATGAAGAACGAAATAAGAACGGCTCTCTATCAGCGAAACAAGGTAGGCTAGGACCTATACACATAGAAGCTAGACGTTGGCTGTTGGATAAGGTATTAACAATTCAGGCAGAAGTCAATACAGCAGCTAGAGTACAGGATAGACCAGAAATCAGTCTTATCAATGATGAAGAGTTAGCACGGATTGAGGAATTGATCGCGGCTAATACTTGGCCAGAGAAGTGGAATGGTTTTGAATATAGAGGTGATGTTTTACTTCCCAAAATCCTTCCCGACGGTAGCATACAGCCACTTCTATTTAGTAATGATTTTTTCAACTAACATTTTCACAACATAACTAAAATGAGTCTAAAAGACTTAAAACAAGCCATAAGCAGCTACACCAGCCAAGACCTGGAACAGAGAAAAAGATGGTATTCTCCAGCAGCAGAGGCCTATGATAAGACAAGACCATGCTACCCTGAGAGGTTGATTCATCTGGTTGTAGAGATAGCGCAACTCTCCTCCAACTCGAAGATTCTGGAAGTAGGATGTGGTCCTGGAACTGCAACAGTAGCGTTGGCACGATTGGGCTACTCTATGGTTTGTCTAGAGCCCAATCCAGATTTTTATCGGCTAGCAAAAAAAAATTGTGCATTGTATCCTAATGTAGAAATTCAGAATACCTCCTTTGAAGAGTGGACACTAGAAACTGAGAAATTTGATGCTGTCCTAGCGGCGTCGTCTTTTCACTGGATACCATTAGAGGTGGGATATCCGAAAGCAGCAGATGCCTTACGAGAAGATGGTCAGCTAATTTTGTTGTGGAACAACGAGCTACAGCCTAGACGTGAAGTGTATCAAAGCTTGTCTGAAGTCTATAAAGTACATGCTCCATCTGTTGCTCGATATGAAGAGATAGAAGACCAGGAAGAGAGCTTGAGATGGTTAGGTCAAATTGTCATCGATTCTGGTAAATTCAAAGACTTAGTATTAGAGCAGTTTGTATGTGAAGTCACATACAGCGTTGAAGATTATTTGATGCTCTTAAACACTTACTCGCCATATCTGAAGCTAGACTCGCAGAGCAGGGATGCTTTATTTGCAGGTTTGAGAGAAAAAATAGAACAGAACTATGGAGGAAATCTTCAACTTTCATATCTCTCCGCGTTTCACATTGCTCAAAAGCGTTAAAGATACAAGTCAAGAATCTAATGGAACCACAAAGCCAAATTTTAATCCTAAAAATTGTCATAGGATCAGCTTGGATAGATCGCCATCTAGAACCTGGTGAGGTCAAGTATTTGCAGACTTTGCTAGAGCGTTATCAACTGGCTCATAATCCAGAACTGCTGGCGCTACTGGAAAAACCAGTATCTTTGCAACAAACTGAGCAATGGATGGTGCAGTATCTTATGGGTGCTACAGAAGTTGAGCGGCTACAGTTGTTGGGAGCCATTGGTAAAATGGTGATTGCGGATGAGATAGTTTCCCCAGAGGACCATAACCTGCTGGATGACTACTACAATCTGATGGCTGACATCCCCCCTAAACCGGAAGAAACTGCTACTTTGTTGAAAACAGTAGGACAGTTTGTTCGCCGGGTATTGCAAGGAAGGAGACAACAATGACTGAGCAAGAACGCGAAATGCTGAACGCTCTGCTAGATAACTTAGTGAGAACTCCGGTAGGACAAAAAGATTTTGAAGCAGATGAGCTAGTTCGTCG
>JAFASY010000214.1 GCA_019244235.1 Chroococcidiopsidaceae cyanobacterium CP_BM_ER_R8_30 | reverse complement strand
GTAATGTACCTGTTAGTAAGTTTTTCTCAAAGCTTATTTTAAATTTTTAATGAATATAATCCTTTATTTGACTCTGTTCAAATTTCTCGTTTTACGTTGGTAATCCTAGAGTGCACTCTTGGTGTCTTCTCTAGCAAACCACAACATCTAAATCGCTTACTTAACCTAACTAGAAATCTCAATTACAATTGTCTGATTATGCAGAAGAAACTCTGAATTCAGGGTTTAACTTTAACGAAAACTTTCGCAGCTAGGATCATTACAAAATTAGTAAGTCAAGCGCGACCGTTAAAGTGCTGAAGCTCTTACATAAAGGTGGAAGAATAACTTTGAAGTCATTTGCAATATGATCTACTATTCACTATAACGAATGCTCGCTCTCAAATATTCCAATAAATTAAGACTAATAATAGAAATTACACCAAATAGCGGAAATAAAGAGGGAGCATTCCAATTGGGGGGAAAGACTGGATCAACAGTCAACGGCTCGGTTGTCCCCTGATTTGTCTAGAATATGGATATGATAGATTAAGATCTCATAACTTTAATTATCTAAGTTTTTTAGTTGTTGATAAAGCAAGTAATATGCTTTAGACTGTTGTTTTATCTCAAAATTTCTATTTAAGATTAAATACGGCATTCCTGCTCTCCTAGCACATTCTCCATCACGTTCATCACGATCGCCAATGAATAAACATTGTTCAATGGGAACCTCAAGTTTTTCTGCAACAAGTAACAGTCCTTTAGGGTTAGGTTTGAGTTGACCTACATCTTTGTCTGTTGCGCAAATTATACAGCATGGCTTTAAACCAAGTACAGCTAGCTTCTTTTCAGCTGAATAATCTGAAAAAACAGCAGTCTTTGTACCACGCATTACTAAAGCATCAAAGAAGGTTACTAGACCTGGATAACGACAAAGAGGTATATGCTGCAATGGAACTTCGAATATCCATCTATTGATTACACTGCGAACTCTAGCTGTTGAAACACCCGAAGTCTTCGCTGTCCAATTATATTGAGCCTCTTCTAGATCAACTACAGAATCAAAAATGCGTTTTTCACGCTCGCGTCTAAAGTCTCTAATTATTTTTAAATCATAAAGACGATTTGGATGAACTAAGTAATATTTTATCAGCTCGATCAGCATACACATGCGTAACCTTCGCTGATCGTAAAGAGTTCCGTCAACATCAAAAATGACCGCCTTAACTGTCGACCAATTTATATTTAAAGTCTTATTGTTTCGCAACATCTTCATCTTTAAGGATTTCCGTAAGCAGCTTTTAATTGGAATGAGGCTGCCCTTTTATTGAAAATAAACCATTTATTGGATAATTCCTTGATGTTTAAGAAATAGAATCATCAAAACAGTGCTTACCCAACCTAGAAGAGTGAAGAGGATCGGTAAATCTGTGAGTAACACTTCTTCTGGTCTCTCAGTCAGTTCTCCCCTTACGCTGGTAAAATCGTATCTCCGGGCAATTTCTTCTGGATCGCTCAGTAGCTGATAGCGAAAGATGCCGTACAACACAAATGGTAATGTCAGCAACATCCATGGAGTTGATGCGCCATTGACAATCGGTCCAGAACTCCAGATGGCATAGGTCATTACAGCACCGGTGGTAACAACATTTTCCATACGGATCAGTAGCGGTAAAGAGTAGCGTTGGAGTACTGCACGGGTCTTACCCCCTTTGATTGCCTTCAATCGCAGTTCGGCTTTACGCTTCTCTACACCTAAAAACAGCGCTAGCATCGCTGTACACAGTAAAAACCAGCTAGACAGGAAAATGCCAGCGGCGGCAGCGCCGCTATATGCTCGTAAGACGAACCCCGTAGCGATCGCCACAATATCCAAAATCACAGTTCTTTTGAGTCGCAGATTATATGCGAGTTGCAACAGGGCATAACTCAACATCACTACTCCCAAGCTATGAGACTTAAGCCAGCCAACGATCATAGCTGTACTTAACAGCAGCAAAGCCATTCCAAAGGCGACTGGGATATTAACCAATCCAGCTGCAATCGGGCGATGGCACTTAATAGGATGCTGACGATCTGCTTCAACATCAGCAATATCATTGAGTAGATAAAAACTACTAGAAACACAGCAAAATAGGACAAATGCCAGTAAACTGTTTAGAAAGGATTGCTCATTGATACTAAAAGCAAACAAAGGAGCCGCAAATACGATCAGATTTTTAGTCCACTGTTGGGGACGTAGAGCAGCTAGATAGGGTACTTTCGTAGAGCTAGCTGCTTTATGCAGGGGTTGCTTTACAAGCGAAGGCTTTTGAGAATTCATAGACTTTCTGTTAGTTTATAACTTAAAAAAAATGGATTTTAATACAAAATCCGATATTGAAACCCCTGTTATAGTGCAGTTGATATCCACCAATGGAAATACGTTCGTCCTGGATAATCTCAGCCATGGCCATCAGTGTTTGGCAACGATTGACTAAAATGGCTTCTAACTCATCTAAGCTGTCAAAACTAAGGTTGAACAAGAATGAGCCAGGGTAAGAAAGAAACTTTAAAAACTAAGGTTAGGGGATACAAGCTCCCTCATAAACAAATAAATCGAGACCGGAGTTGCCGGAGGCTCCGACTCTAGGCAAAGCGCTTTTTTCAAACAGACTCTTCAAAGATGTCCTCTGACAGTTCCACGTTTAAGGCGATATAGGGTTGGCTCTTTTCTAGGATCTTGACCGAACACACGGGTGAATGGTCCGTTAGGATTCTCCAACCAGGAGACCTCTTTATTCGACATCCATGTCTGTAGTGGGCCTATTGCGACTATGTTGATGCCTCTTTCCCGAATAACATTCAGCCATTCAGGGAGACTATTCGACTTTGATGGTATAAACAAAACTTTCCTATTAAGTTCTTTGCCATAAAAGAGATAGCTGCGATCACTTGATACAAATCCAATAATTTCATTTTTGCTTAAACTAGTATCTATATATTCAAGAATTCCATTATAAACTTCACGACGATGAACGTCTCGTTCTTTTCGAGCAATCAAGGTGATAGTAACTACTATTCCAACAAGCATAGAAGTAGCAATCGTTATCCCCCATATCTTCGGTATCTTCAGTACGTTTGGCATAAACCTCATTTGATAAATACCTTTAATTATCCTAGTCAACGACTTAATTATTATTCATGTTATCTGTAACAGTATTTATATTTAGAAGAAGCTTCACAGATAATACTTAAATGACCATAGGTTCTAGCTGTAAAACTCCAGAATTGCATGATATAGTAAGTTATTGTCAAGTCAGGTTTTAAAATACAAACTAGAAGAATGTTAGACAATTCTTGATCAATTGCTTAAACTCTGGGTCTGTTGTCAATAGTATAGACATAATTGCTAGGATACTACTTACCAAAACAGAAGTAACTATATATTTATTCTGAATCCTAATACTCGTAGCGCTACCTGCTGTTGCTACACCCAGTACACCCATAAAGGGAAAAGCATATCTGAATTGACCACTCCAAGAAGACACAAGCCAATGATGTGAGTTGTTCAATCCATCACCCGTATACGGGGTATTCCAATATAGAAATCCTGTAATTATCAGTAATGTCATAACAGCTATAAAATGCCCAAATTTTACTTGCTTCTTCCAACGTAAGATAAAATTAATTGTTAACAGAAAAGCCAGAAATACCATTAGTAAAAATGGGACTTGTAACTCTTGCATGACTGACATTACTAATAGTTTCCAGTGCAAGATTTTTGTCAAGTCAAACGCGTATGCAAGAGTGCTTCTATGAACTTCAGTTGAATCTATTGTCCCAGGAAATAACATAAAATTTCCAATTCTGACTTTCACATATCCAAGAGGATTACCAACTTCGACCAAGTTCCTCAAGTACCAAAACCAGCCTAAGAATAGAAAGCAAGAAATACTAACTATACTTAATATAACTGTACGCTTGGACAACCGAAAAACAGTTTCTGTAGACTTTTTTTTGATAAAGATAGCTTTAAATATTATTAT
>JAFASY010000038.1 GCA_019244235.1 Chroococcidiopsidaceae cyanobacterium CP_BM_ER_R8_30 | reverse complement strand
CACACTGCCACCGCCGAAAGCTGGCGGCGCACAATCTGCAAGTGATACAAATCCACCCCCCTTTCAGACCTTAGTTGCTGCCCAGGCAGTCAATCCCTACTTGCTGCCAGAAGACATCGTGCGACTAACCACTGGTGCTACGGGGTTAAAGAGCGGCACTATAGATACCCGCATCCCAAACGTAAATAACCTGCTGAGCGGTCCCTTCCAACTGACGCCAGGAGTCCCCTATGATGCTTACGCGGGTAGCCCAATCCACCGCTTCTATCAGATGTGGCAGCAGACCAACTGTGACATCAGCCATGCCACTGAAGCTAATCCCAGTGGCTGTCTCAACAATCTTTTCCCTTGGGTTGAGGTCACAGCTGGGGACAGCAACGGCAATCCCCCCCCAGCAGGTGGTTTCACTGGTGAGGGAGCCATCTCCATGGGCTTCTACAACGTCAACAATGGGGATGTGCCATACTTCAAGTCGCTGGCTGACAACTACGCCATCAGCGACAACTATCATCAACCTGTAATGGGCGGCACTGGGGCCAACTCGATTATGATTGGTGTAGGTGATGCCCTGTGGTACAGCGATGGCAATGGTAATCCGGCTGTCCCACCTCAAAATCAGATCGAGAATCCCAATCCCCAACCTCGAACCAACAACTTCTACACCCAGGATGGTTACTCTGGCGGGACCTACAGTAACTGTTCCGACCCGAATCAACCAGGGGTTGGACCGATTCTGAACTATTTGAATTCTCTACCCTATCACCCACAGTCCAACTGTGCAGCGAATACCTACTACCTTCTGAATAACTACGATCCTGGTTATTTGGGTAATGGAACAGTTAACACCACCACTAACAATGGCTTTATTATCCCGCCGTCACCCGTCCGCAATATTGGTGATGCTTTGCTGGAAAAGAATATTTCGTGGCGGTACTACGGTGAAGGCTGGAATCAATACGTTCAAAATCCCAACAACGATGCTAATGTCTACTGCAACATTTGCAATCCTTTCCAATACTCGACATCGATCATGACCAACCCGCAGGTCCGGACGGAGCATTTGAAGGACACCACAGATCTGGATAATGATATTAGCAACGAGACACTACCTGCAGTTTCTTTCGTCAAGCCTGGTGGCTTGCTTGATGGTCATCCGGCTTCCTCAAAGTTCGATTTATTTGAAGCCTTTACCAAAAAGTTAATCACAGAGGTGAAGAGCCATCCTAACCTCTGGAAAGACACGGCTATCCTGATCACAGTTGATGAGGGGGGAGGATATTGGGATTCTGGCTACATTCAGCCGCTTGACTTCTTCGGCGATGGTACAAGGATTCCGCTAATTGTCGTGTCACCTTACTCTAAAGGTGGTCGCGTTGTCCACACATATTATGACCATGTTTCCATCCTGAAGTTCATTGAGAAGAATTGGGGACTATCGCCGCTCACTGAGCGTAGTCGTGACAATCTACCCAATCCCGTGACTACTGGAACTAATCCCTATGTACCAATCAATGGTCCGGCAATCGGCGACTTGATGGATATGTTCAACTTCTGAATTTAGAAGGATTGTCAAGTTAACTCAGCTCGACTTTATCCATTTTGTGAGACCCTCAAATAGCAATGGTTGTGGCATGTCAGACTTTTCTTGATATCGGTCAAACGTTGAAATCTGAAAAAGTTTGAGAGCCTGACTGCAATCTAAGCATCGCTCAAAAAGGCTCCATTTTCAAATGGATAAAATCGAGCTAATCTTTCATCAATTATTCTCAATAACTGAAGCGAAGAAAACTAATCCTGAACTAAAAGTGGTTAATGCTCAAGTTCTACAGCAGGTTCTTAGAACGCACTACAGTTGTAGATAATTTTAGGAAGCTTGGGCACGTTTACGGTAATGATGGTAGCGAGCGAGAGCTTGATGATGTCTGCGCCAAAAAGACCAGTGGAAAATCAAGTCTAAAGACCAAGAGCGGGGGAATAGTAACCTCCAGACCCATCGCCTCAGTTCGGCAAGGCTGAGCCGGACGAGAGTCCACGGACCGCCTTGAACGCAACCAGATTGCCAGCCCTGACCTGAGGAGAAAAAAATGGAGGGGTTGAGAGTTCTGCCAACGGTTCAGCTTGATAACGCAGCACAGACAGGAAAGCTCCTGCTGCCAGAACTAATGTGACGTGGCGATGCCAGCCCGTCCATGAGCGAACTTCATAATCCCCTAAGCCCAGTTGGTCTTTGGTAAATTGAAAACACTCCTCAATCCGCCATCGTTGACCAGCGACTCCGACCATGGTTTCTAGGGAGGTGTCACTGGGAGCAAAAACTTGATAGTAGCTGATAAAACGCGGGTCATCAGGATGTTCAGGACAACGGCGGAAGAGAAACCAACGGCTAAATCCTTCAGGATGACGGCAACTCAGTTTGACACGAGTCCACTCGTAATACCGTTCTCCCTTGGTTCCCGCTCCCGTACTAAGTCGCTGCCAACCTTCGGGTGGGACGGTGCGAACCAGGTCTTCGGCATAGTGAGTCTTGAAGTCAATCGGAGTAGGTTGTCGCTTGTTAACAGTGAGCACATAGGGCTGTTTCACCTCCTGCTCCAGCCATCGCCAGAAAGAGGCATCCCGACTATAGACTTCATCCGCTACGAACCAGGCTGGGCGTACCCCAGCTTTGAAAGCCGATTGCAACATCCCTTTAGCCAATCCAGTTTTCGTAGCGAACCTGACTTTACTAGGAATATGAGCCTTCTTACGTCGTTTACTAACTGTGGTCCAGGACTTCGGCAGGTAGAGACGGCGGTCAATCAAACTCTGTCCCTTTGAGCTGATGTAGGCGAGAAACACCCCAACTTGACAGTTTTCTATCTGCCCTGTTAGACCGCAGTATTGTCTCCCCACCCCAACTGATTCTTCTCCCCTCTTCAGGAAGCTGGTTTCGTCTACAGCTAAGATTCCTGCTCCATCATCCAGATGCTCGACTACATAATCTCTCACAGAAGCACACACCTGTTCCTCTTCCCACCTGGCTCTCCCCAACAAGTGCTGCAAGCGATATGGATTGGCGTATCCTACCTGCTCTGCCATCTGCCAGCCATTTTTCCGTTCTACTGGACATAGCAAAGCCTGGATATAGTCAAAGGCTGCTCCCTTAGCTTCACAGCGGGCAAAGTATTTGCCGATTCGTTGCTGGAATGACTTGAGGTGATCGCTCCATGCACACAGCGCTTCTAGTGCCTGCCCACTGGGAAATAGGTTGAACTCCTCCTGCATTAGTACCTTCCATGTTCACCCTTACTTCCCCTCATTTTATCTACAACTGTAGTACTAGGGTAATGTTGTCGATTTGTGGATAAACGGCTACGTTTCTAAAGCGGGACAGTTGGAGGAGGTCAGCTCAGAGATTTAGATCTCCCTTGAAGGTTTAAACTAAGCTCTGAACCAGCAAGTGTGGGAGCAGGAATGAAGTTACACCAACGTAGCCGACAGGTGTTTGAGGCAATCAAGCAAGGAGGAAAGCGCTCGATCAGGAAAATCGCCGAGGCTACAGGCATAGCTAAAAGTAGTGTCCACCGCCATCAGCAAGCAATCGAACGGCGTAACCAGTACCCAGAGTCAGAATTGTGGGAAACGGCAGCCGGGGGACAATGGCTAAGACTGCTGGTACTAGGGACAATTTACATCTTTGGCATCAAATGTGGTATCGGGGTTATGCAACGAAACGCGAAATTTACTGTCGCATTGTCCCTCTAATCCTTGTCCCATCTAGATTTTAGCCATCTGCCCACTATGACCGATTTTAGCCCTTAGAAAATACCTTTTCTTTGGCTAAAAGCTTTAAATGGCAAGGATTATGGATATTTATCAAGCTCATTTTTTTTCTCATCCGTTGTCTTTCAGCCAGAGCAAGGGTTTGAGAGTAGATGTGACAGTAAAATTCAAAGTGGCGTTGCTTTCCCCTTTATTTCCCGACCCGTCGAGATTTGACAATAGCCTAGTCATTGTCTGACTTCTTGGCTTTTGCCCTCGACTGACGGGGTAGACGGGCTTTGGGAACCTGCCAACGGTAGTATATGGCGCAAAGACGGATTCCGAAGCATAACGCCGCACCGACCAACGCTGTCTCATTCGGCAGGAGGCGTAGCAGATGCCCAATGACGACAACGAGCGCACCAACAAGCGCGGCAACCGCATACAAATCGGTTCGCAACACGGTAGGGATCTCGGTGACCAGCAGATCGCGTGCCACGCCACCCCCTATTCCAGTAAGCATACCGAGTAGCGCCGCCATGATTGGGTTGAGTCCATAGGTGAGTGCCTTTTGGGTGCCAGAGACCGCAAAGAGCGCCAGTCCCGCACCATCGAACACTAATACGGCATGACGCAAGCGCGCAATCAGGGGATAGCAGAAGAATGTCGCGAAACCTGCAAGTAGGGACATGCCAAAATAGCGCCAGTCGCTGATTGCTGCTGGTGGAACTGCGCCGAGCAGCAGGTCCCGCATAATCCCACCGACTGTACTAGCAATGAAGGACAGTACAAGCACGCCGAATAGATCGAGTTGGTGTGTCACCCCTGTTGTTGCACCACTAAGTGCAAAGACGAACGTGCCAATTAAATCGAGGGTCAACAGAAGCTCTTGTATTCTTGCTAACCAATGTTCCTTCATCTTGAGAAGTCTCCCACACTAAACACACGAATCTTCTGTAGCCCTGAATCAGCCTTGTCTACAACCCTCTGATGCCCTACACTGAAGCCAAGACTGTGTTGCAATCACCAACGCTTTAACACCTGTCTCCAAGGTGGGATGGATGACGGGTAGAAACTTCGGGTTATGGTTGGTCGGGATGTCGTTCAGGTGACCTGCCTCTTTTGCTTTCGCGTAGGTGTTGGGGTCGGTCCCGCCAATAAACCAGAATACAGATGGCGCACACCACTCTGTTCCAAACGTGCCAAAATCCTCACTTGCTGATGTAGGTGCAGTTTTCCGAATTCGATCATCAGAAAAATACTGCTGGAATGCATCCACGACGCGCCGCGTGGCTTCCTGATCGTTCGCGACCAGTGAATAGTGGTCAATCGGCGTAATTTCTGGGGGCTTGGGCGCACCCGATGCAACCGCCTCAGCGTTTACAATTCGCTCGATCGCAGATAATATCCGCTGGCGCACGTCCTCGTCGAAGGCGCGAATGTTTAGTTTGATAACTGCTTCATCAGGAATGACATTCTCCTTGGTACCAGCCTGTACCGAACCGATTGTGACGACGGCGGACTCAGTAGCTGCAAGCTCGCGAGAGACAATTGTTTGCAGCCGCATCACGGTTGCAGCCGCCATGATCACGGGATCAATACTGGCTTGTGGCATCGAGCCGTGGGCACCACGCCCAAATAAGCGGATCTGCAAGCTGTCAGCGGCAGAAGTCGTGACACCTGTGCGACCGCCAATTGTACCCGCTGGACCCACCATCACATGCTGTCCTAGTACCACATCAGGCTTAGGAAAGCGAGTCATGAGTCCGTCATCGATCATTGCCTGAGCACCTTCCCCGGTTTCCTCAGCCGGTTGAAAGACTGCCATCAAGGTTCCATGCCATGCAGATCGCGCTTGTGCGAATAGCGTTGCTGCGCCGACAAGACAAGTGGTGTGCATATCGTGACCGCAAGCGTGCGATACTGGCACCGTTTTCCCGCTCTCGTCAGTGCTCTTGACCTTGCTAGCATAGGGTGCGCTAGTTGCTTCCTCAATCGGCAGCGCATCCATATCAGCACGTAGCATCACGGTCGGTCCATTGCCATTGTGTAGCAGACCGACCACGCCTGTTTTCCCAACTCCAGTAGTCACTTCATAACCAGCGGTACGAAGTCGCTCCGCTGCTAGTTGGGCGGTTCGTGTCTCCTGCATTGATAGTTCGGGATGCTCATGTATATCCTTGTAGAGTGCCTCTAAATTCGGAATCAGGTCGTCAAGATTCACAAGGATAGAGTCGGAAAACCTTGTTTTTTCTTTTTCTATGTTCATGGGACTAACCTGTAACAAAGTGCCAGGACTATTTCAGTCTAAATGCTAGACTGGTACCTGCTGGAAATTTTCCGGTAATCAGGCTGGCTGAGTGGGGAGCCACAACTGCTGACAAGAGCCCATTAAGTTCAGCCACCTTAAGTAGGCTTAGGGCTTTACTACCTTTGGGTGACCAACTCATTCCTCAATGTTTCACAGCGAGAGCCCACGGTTAAATCAACTCCTTTTTCTACCTGTCCACTTCCAATAGTTTTCCCCGCTCGACTCCGGCGATTGTAGTCAATAATCTCCGCTTGATGCTTTGACAAATATCCAATTAACTCCTGCCACTTTTCCTGATTTTTCACAACAACA
>JAFASY010000317.1 GCA_019244235.1 Chroococcidiopsidaceae cyanobacterium CP_BM_ER_R8_30 | reverse complement strand
ATTTTCAGGCGATGAATTGAACCTTGTGGAACGGGTTCTGCCAAAACAACCCAACTTGTTCCCGGAAACGCTGTCAAATCGGTGTATTCCTGTGTGGAAGAATCTCGAAATGTCTGAGTCATAGGTTGCAACCTCTTGATCGAACCTATAGTCTACTGCGAATCACAATAGACAATCTCAAAGCTATATTCTCACCGATAACCTTCAAAGTACCATTGCACAGACAATGTTAACTCGAACAATTGGGTTGTGTTGCAAGAAATCAGAGGTACGAAGCGCAGTAGTAGCCCAAAAGCGAAAATACGGTTATTATAGACAAAAACAGAATAATTGACCTTAAAAAAATAATCATCTACAGCTAAAAGTATGACAATTAAACAAATTGGGAAAGTAAAAACTCCTAAATTTATCCAAACAATCGAATCAATCTTAAAACCTTTAGAGTTTTTTGATGGTTGTGCTAAAACTTATGGAGAGCTTTTTTTTACTAATTCCATTGGCACTCAAGAAATTTTAGTTGTTAGTCACCCCCAAGATCTTCAAGAGTTATTTAATCCCAAAAATAATATTCTTTATGCTCCAGGTGCTGCTAATGAAATATTCAAACCTCTACTCGGAGAAAACTCATTAATTGTCCAAGATGGAGAACGACACCAAAAACAGCGAAAGCTAATGATGCCTCCCTTTCACGGTGAACAGATGCTTATGTATGGGCAAGAGATTTGTAAGATTACTCAACAAGTGGCACAAAGCCTCAAACGAAATCAAACCTTTATTGCTCGTCATTTAAGTGAAGACATTACCATGAGGATTATCTTAAAAGTCGTCTTTGGTATTAATGAGGGATTAAGGTTTGACAAATTGAAAAAATTAATGACAACTTGGTTGGGTTTGACTAGTTCAGCACTCAGTGCTAGTGTTTTATTGTTTCCGCCTTTACGGAAGGATTTAGGCACTTGGAGTCCTTGGGGAAGGTTTCTCCGTTTACGACAAGAGATCGATGATTTGCTTATGGCGGAAATATTAGAGCGTCGCCAACAAGTGAAATCGAATAATTTTAATATTTTGAGTTTGCTAATACAAGCACAATATGAAGATGGAGAAGCAATGAGTGATGTCGAGTTAAGAGATAATCTCTTAACTTTACTTAATGCTGGTCACGAAACTACTGCTACTGCGATCGCTTGGGCTTTGTACTGGATTCATCAACAACCAGAAGTCTATGAGAAAGTGTTACATGAGTTGCAAGGTTTAAATACTCTTGACCCACTGAAAATTGCTCAACTTCCTTATCTGACAGCAGTTTGTCAAGAAACTTTGCGGATTTATCCTGTAGTTCTTTCCACATTCCCTAGAGTGACTCTTCGTGCTGTTAATTTGAGGGGATATCACGTTGCTTCTGGGACATATGTAACACCTTGTATTTACCTAACTCATTGGCGAGAAGATTTATATCCTCAACCAGACAAATTTCAACCGGAAAGGTTTATTAATCGGAAATACTCATCTTATGAATTTTGGCCTTTTGGCGGAGGCTCCCGTCAATGTCTAGGTCAAGTATTTGCTATGTTTGAAATGAAATTAGTTCTAGCGACGATTCTCTTGAATTATCGATTGAAATTAGAGGAGAAAGCTCCTGTTACTCCAGCACGTCGAGGTTTTTTATTAGGTCCTCAAGGTGGAGTAAAAATGAGTCTTACGCTGGATACTATTCATTAGATTTAATGAAAGGATTCAGCATGAATTAATATCTCAGTCAGGAATAGGCAAAATCAAACATGCGTGAATTGTTTCGCAGCTATTACAGACCAACTAAAGAAGAATTATCTGAACTTTGGCAGGAGGGGACTTTTTCATTTGACTCAAATATTCTTTTACATATTTATAGTTATACTCCCAAAACAAGAGAAAGATTTTTTGAGATACTTCACAAAATACAAGATAGAATTTGGTTGCCTAATCAAGTTGCATATGAGTATCAGAACAACCGCGTAAAGGTTGTCTTGAAAGAGCTAAAAGCATATTCTGAAGTTCATAAGATATTAGATGAGAGCTTAGAAGATCTCAAAAACAATATCCGAAAATACAGCAAACATTCATTTATCAAAACCAATGAAATTGTAGCAACTGTTGAAAGGGCATTCAAGCGAGTCAAAAGCAATTTAACAAAGGCAAATCAAGAACACCCTGATCTTCTTCAATCTGATGATATACGAGAAAAAATTACTGAACTTCTAGAGGGAAAAGTCGGAGAGCCATACTCCGAAGAAGATTTAGAAGAAATATATAAAGAAGCAGAACGGCGCTTTAACTATAGGAAACCTCCAGGCTATAAAGACGCAACAAAGAATATTCCTAACAAGTATGGAGATGCTGTCCTGTGGTTTCAATTAATTGAATACTCTAAATTTAAAGCCAAACCTCTCATCTTTGTTACAGACGACATGAAGGAAGATTGGTGGCTAGAGTATGAAGGAAAAACGATTAGTCCTAGACCAGAATTAGCACAGGAAATGGCATCCAAGACGGGAGTCCAGTTTTATATGTATTCTGCTGATCAATTTATGGCTCATGCTGAAGAATTCCTTGAACTGCCAGAGCAGCAAGCTGCCATAGAAGAAGCGCGGGAAATTAGGTTAAGAGATGCCGCTGCTCAAGGTGGACGTCTTATACAGTCAAGTCTGCTGCGTAGCGTTGAATACGATTCACTAAATAAAGTTCTAGAAATTGAGTTACACCACGGGGAGATCTATCAATACGTTGGCGTTCCCGCTGCTGTGTACAAAGGCTTAATGAATGCTGAATCATATGGCAAGTACTTCAATGCTCAGATCAAGGGAATTTATCCTTATCGTCAACTGAGATAGCAGTTAAGGAGACGGGGAAGTAGATGGCAACGGGGTAAGGATAGTCTGTGTTCCACCTTCATTATTTGAATTTTGCGGCTGCACTCTTTGTAAAGCCTCGTTCAACTGGTCCCTAGTTACAGCTTTAGAGTTGATGCCTTGAACAATGGATATGAGTGGTTTCAGTTGGGCTTGGCTAACTTTTTGTGCTAGCTGCTGGTTAACCACATTCAACTGTTGTTCGGATGATGCCAGCTTTTGGTTAAGTGCTGATATCTGTTGATTAAGGGAGTTAATTTGATTTTCTACTCCTGCTTTATTACCCGTCAGCGTTCCAACTTGTTGTGCCTGTTGGTCCTGCTGTTGTTTCATAGTAATTACAACTCCGGCTAGGGCAGCAGCTAGCAAAAGTGCAATAACAGCAATGCCACTTAACATACCGAGCCGACTGCGAAGGCGTCGAACTTCTTGGAAAAGTACCTCTAGACGCTGATCTTCCATCGGCTCAAGATTACCTAAGCTAGCCTCAGTAGAGACATAGGGGGCTGAGGCAGGAATGTTACTTGGTTCATTTTGAAAGACTTCATCAGGCATAAATAGCAACTCCGTTTAGTGCTAAATAATGTGACAGCTATACAATTGCCAAGCTATTAATCTCCCAGAACTCACATCCTCGCTCAGCAACCGTACATGCTATACCGGAAATTAAGGCATTCAGGCATGAAAAAATTGCTCTATGTAAGTACAGTCCGCTACTTCGGTATCATGGTTCAAAACCTTTGACTTTGCTACCAAACCCCACCAATCTCATAGATTAGATTTTTAACCGAATGTACTATTTATAACACAAATTATGGCATGACCGCCAATAAGTATCTTTCTATAGGTGGTTATTTTATTATTTCGTTTATTCAAACCTAGTTTTGGTGGCTGATATTGCGGACCAATTGCGATCGCGATTAACCAAAGTATCACAACGCACTCGCGCTTACTGCCTGGAAGGTTGCTTATGAAGGTGGGATTTATCGGAACTGGACTTATGGGACTACCAATGGCCCAAAGGCTTTTAGAGACTAATGTTGATATAGTTGCGTACAATCGTACTCAAGCAAAGCTAGAACCACTGAGAAATGCTGGGGCAACGATCGCAGCACAACCGCATGAAGTCATTAGCGCTTGCGACTGTGTGATTTTAATGCTCACCGATACCATCGCTATTCGCAGCCTGCTGCTTTGTGATAGTTCGCGGCAGCATCTACCGGGACGAATGGTGATTCAAATGGGTACAATCGCTCCTACGGATAGCAGAGCTATCAGAGATGAAGTCATTGCTGCTGGTGGTGAGTATTTGGAAGCACCAGTTTTAGGTAGCATTCCAGAAGCGAAAGCAGGGAAGCTGATTGTAATGGTGGGCGGCTTGCCTGAGCAGTTTCAATACTGGTCAGATTTACTGCAACATTTAGGATCTGAGCCGTTGTTGATTGGTTCCGTCGGCACTGCAGCTGCCGTTAAGCTAGCATTAAACCAGCTAATTGCTTCTTTGACTGCTGGCTTTGGGCTTAGCCTTAGCTTTATCCAGCATCAGGGCATCGAGCCTGATTTGTTTATGCAAATTCTGCGCGGTAGCGCTCTGTATGCGCCAACTTTTGACAAGAAGTTACAGCGGATGCTTGAGCGAAACTATGCTAACCCTAACTTCCCAACCAAACATCTAGTGAAAGATACTGACTTATTTATCGCAGAGGCTCAATCAGCTGACCTTAATGTTAGTGGGATTGAAGGGGTAAGAAGAATTTTGCAAGTTGCACTAGATATGAACTTAGCTGAGGACGACTACTCTTCGCTCTACTCTGCCATCGAGCCAAAAAAGCCATCGGCTAACTAAAACTGAACAACCCCCTATTGCCTCTAACAGACGGAACGAGGGCTTCGCTGTTGTGTTAGTTATCTGACACTGTGCCAACAATTAAGCAGAAACAGAGAAGGCAACAAAGATTAGCCCACCAACTAGTGTTGCTCCAGCAATGCCTAGGATCAGGAAATTCCGCTTCTGAGCTGTGGTTGGAGGTTCTGCTCTATAGATCTTTGGTTCCGCAGCAAAGTTGTTCAAACGACCGCCTTCTTCAGTGGTGTACGGCATAAGTACATTCCTCTTTCTATTGATTTTCAAGTATCTTAACAATTATTATGATGTACACTCTCCATCTTTAGCAATAAATCTTTACATTTTTATTTTGAATGCTTCAGTTGGTGAGGACAGTTTGCTCTACCCGCCGTCCTAAGAGTTTTCCTAGCTCTCTTAACCAACAGTGCCGTTTAAAGGAGAACTCGCACTAGCATAGCTTTTGACTGGAATCCGTCCGGCAAGGTAAGCTAGACGCCCAGCTTCAGTTGCTAAACTCATGGCACGAGCCATAGCAGCAGGGTTTTGGGCTTGAGCGATCGCGGTATTGATTAGCAAGGCATCTGCTCCCAGCTCCATTGACTGCGCTGCCTCACTAGGCGTTCCAATTCCCGCATCCACTACCACTGGTACTCCAGCATTTTCAATGATGATCTGAATATTCGCCGCGTTCTTCAACCCCTGTCCAGAACCAATAGGCGATGCCAAGGGCATGACTGTAGCACAGCCAACATCTTCCAATCGTTTTGCCAGAATGGGGTCAGCATTAATATAAGGGAGTACAGCAAAACCTTCTCGTATCAATTGTTCTGCCGCTTGTAGAGTACCAATCGGATCGGGTAAGAGGTACTTGGGGTCAGGAATGACTTCTAGCTTGACAAAATTGTTGTCTTCTTGCCCCAACAGCTTTGCCATCTCGCGTCCCAAACGTGCTACGCGAATTGCTTCTTCTGCCGTTTGACAGCCAGCTGTGTTAGGCAACATCCAGAGTTTCGTCCAATCCAAAGCTTCAGCTAGCCCTTCGTGTCCTGGGGCGTTAGTTTGAACCCGCCGCACCGCTACGGTAACAATTTGGCAACCACTAGCTGCAATGCTCTGTCGCATCTGCTCTAGAGCGCGATACTTACCAGTGCCAGTCATTAAGCGCGATCGAAATGTCCGACCAGCTATAGTTAGGGGACGATCGAGGGGTTGCTCAGTGGAGTGCGCTGAGGAAATTGTGGCAGCATCTCTTGAATGGGTAATCATTAGCTTGGAAGTGGATGGATGGGAGTTATAAAACCGGGAGTAGTGGAAGTATTCTAAGAGAGGATCGGGTTGAGTTAAGATTGAGTCTGCAATTAAAGTCGCCGTGATTGGTGCAAGCAATATTCCATTGCGGTAGTGCCCAGTAGCCAGAGTGAGATTCCGACAAGGACTAGCACCCAGAATTGGTAGCTCATCCGGCGTGACAGGACGAAAACCCCACCACAGTTCTTGAATTGGATAGTGCTGTAATTGGGGATAGAGTCGGATGGCCCGTTCCAGTAAAACTTGAATACCAGATGGGGTGTTGTGAGGGGTGAATCCCACATCTTCACTGGTAGCACCAATAATAATTCTCTGGTCGCGACGCGGTACTATGTAAATACCTGGTCCAAATAGCACCCGCTGTAGCCCACTATAGATATTATTAGGTACTCGCAGCGATAGCATTTGCCCTTTACGCGGATGTACTGGCAGTGGCAATATCTCATGGCACCAAGCACCTGCTGCCAGGACGTAATGGGTAGCCTGGAGGACGCCTTCCTCCTTAGTTTGAATACCAACAACATGCCGCTGCTGCTGCTGGATTGCCTCTACTGCAACCCCTTCTTTAATATCAACCCCAAGAGATTGAGCTGCTGTCCATAGTATCCGTGCTAGGGCGCGATTGTCTACTTGGGCATCTTCTGGGTACCACCAGCCGCCGACAACCTCAGAGCCTAACCCTGGTTGATAGAGATTTATTGCTTCTCTGTCTAACCACTCTTGTACGGCTTCGCCGTTACCATGGGAGTGCCTGGGCTCCTGGCTATACACTGGAGCCAAAATGCCACAGGGCCAGTAGCCACAGGTTTCCCCTGTGAGGGATTCTAGTTTCTGAGTCCATTCGGGATAGAGAGTGCGTGATCTCAAGCACAAATCCAGCATTGGACCTGCCGGAATAGCTTCTGCTTGGGGAGCTAACATTCCAGCCGCCGCATGGGTGGCAGCAGCTTGGAAGTCACGACTGATAAGAGTCACCTGACAAGAGCGCAATTTTAGCTCAATAGCGATTGCCAGCCCAATGACACCACCACCAATAATTAAAACGTCAGTTTTTGCATTCATTAAATTAACAGCTTCCCTCCGCTGGCATTATCCAGTCTCAGGTTCTAAGGGACTATCTCAGCCTAGTTGTTCAGGCACCCCTAGCTATCATCCACTATTATATTACCAAAGAAGGGAGTGAGGAGTAGTGGAAGAATTAGAGATTTTCCCTACTCCCTCTTTAATTCACCGGAGTGTTCGTAGCAGCAAAGCCAAACGGATCTGCACCGCATCGTCGAATCGACGTGGATCGAGGCCAGTCAGTAAAGTAATCTTATCTAGCCGATAGCTGAGAGTATTCCGATGGATTGAAAGCCGACTAGCTGTAGAAGAGGGGTAGCAGTCTTCAGCAAAAAAGGTATCGAGCGTGGCAAGCATTTCTGGCTCGTGATCGAGGGGACTCAGTAGATGCGTCGCCAACTCGATTTTGGTTCGCTCGTCTGAAACCCCGATGAAGGAAGCAATTCCTAACCGATCTAAACAGTGAATTGGGTTGCGACTTTGGAAGCGACAGCCGAGTGACAGTGCTGCCCGTGCATCCTGGTAGGACCGAGCTAAGCCCCGAATTCCTGGATGGTAGCGACCGATACCGATACTAATTGATGCACCAGTATCACTGCGTAAACGTCCTAGTAATGCCTCAGCTGCCCGATTCAAAGCGGTAAGATTCGCCCAAGAAGAACTAGACTGTTCAGGGACATCCCCACGATTTGCCCAGGTGACCAGGTTTTTTGTATCACTGGCTTTAAGCACAGCCACCTCACCGTCACCGATGTAGGCGCAAATTGTATCGTTGGGCAAATGGAAAAAGCTAACTACACTCCCAATAACTAACTGAGCCCGACGCCGAATCCTGGCCTCAGCTGTCTCTTGCTGATGCGGTTGGGCTTGCACACTTGAGCTACCGGAGCTATCTCCGGCAAACCCTTGAGAGCCAGAGTCTAAGATGTAGTCAGCAGCATCGATTAAAATCACCGCTCGGGGCGGTGACAAGTCCAGCCCCAACAGTTTTGCTTGACGTAGCACGTTTGCCTCGTCTGCCACTGAACCGTGGAGTAGATCATAGATAAACTTGTTCTTCAACTGGTGTTGATTTGGCAAAGCGTCAATCACTGCCGTTTGATTAATCACCATTTCCACCAACACTTGAGTCAGGCGTGGAGAAATGACTTCTCCATTTAGTGGTTCACCAACAATAACTTCACCTGATTGTGCCTCAAGGGACAATGGTACTCGTAAGTAGTTAATCTCTGGTTTCGAGCAAATCTGCTGCCACGGAAGTCCAATCGGTTGTGGTGTACTGCTGGCGATCACGACTGAGTGCTGATCGATCACAAACACCTCCGCACACAACAGCTTAGCCACTCTCTGAGTGACCATCTTGGCAACACGCTCAAATTGTGCAGTGGCGATCAACAATGCTGTAACCTGCAGGTAGTACTTTTGCTAGGTTCCAATTTCAAAACCCAACCTTGTACAAGTACTTTTGTACTAAGGGTGGTATTATCTAAGATCGTCGATGCTGTAGTCATCCAACCCAGGGCAGATTAGTTGTTTGGTGTGACAAGGCGAACAAGTCCCTCGTGCGGGACTACTCTTCTTACTCAGTTCCCGGTGCTGGGGTTGATTTGCTTCATTAGCAAGGTTATATACCTATCCCTTACGGCAATTACTCTTGCCTGAACAACAAAAAGCTAGGTAGCTGATTCTTACTCTACGACCTTCGCTCTTTCCTCATCATCAGGTGTGTTGCTGTAGAAAGTCCCTTCCTCCATGCGTCTCATAAACTCTTTATAGAGGTCAGGGTTAGTTTGCATTTCGCCCTTTTCTAGACGGTTAAGTAGCTCTCCATCTGACATAGTTTGGTAATCAGTGTTAGACATAGAATTCACTCCGAACCCATTCACCACTCTATCTAACAGTGTATGAGCAGCTTGTTGTAGGCAGTCCCCAGCCCAACTTAATGTCGGCAGGGGTCTCCCATTATAACGGTACTCCGTTTAACGGGAGGGGAATGCCGACTACTAAATAAATTGAGCGGCAGCGAATCTTATGGTATAATAGTAAACATGATACTTACCTATTGCTACCGAATTCAACCCAGCGCCCTTCAGGAAATCGTGATGCTCCACACATTAGAGCTACTGCGGCGACACTGGAACTATGCATTAGGGCAGCGTTTAGATTGGTTGCGCCGAACTCGTTGTCAGCTAGACCGTTGTTCGTTGGTGAGTGAGCCGATAGGTGAGATCCCAGATCATGTAGACTATTACACTCAGCAAGCAGACTTAAAGCAGACAAAAGTCCTCTACCCTGAGTACAAGGATATCTGGGCAGAGGCACAACAAGTTAATTTGCAACGGCTCAAAAAAGCTTGGGAACGCTGGATGATTCCTGATGCTACGGGCAACAGAGGTGGGCGACCACGCTTTAAGAAACCAGGGGAGTTGAGATCATTTGTCTACCCGCGAATTAATTGTCCCAAAGCTGGCGCACACCTCAAGGATGGTGTTCTCAAGCTATCGAAGATAGGTGAGATGCCTGTTATCATGCATCGCCCTTTACCCGATGGTTTTGTGCTCAAGACTTGCACAATTGTTCATAAGGCAGACGGATGGTATTGCTGCATCTCAATGCAGGATGATACTGTACCTCAACCGCTTCCAGTTGATGAGATTAAGTCTGCTACCGCTATTGATGTTGGTTGTGAAAAGTTTCTAACAACTGCAGATGGCGAAGCGGTACAAGTCCCTCAGTTTTACCGTAAGGCACAGTTGAAGTTGGCACGAGCGCAAAGGAAATTAGCGCGTCAAGAAAAAGGCTCTAAAAACTGGGAGCGACAGAAAAATCGGATTGCATTATTGCACCTGGGGGTAGCGCGATGCCGTAAAGAGTTTCACTATCATGTTGCACATTGGTTATGCAAAACTTATGACTTAATCTCTTTTGAAAACCTTAATATTAGAGGTTTAGCCCGTACCAAATTAGCTAAATCAATACTTGATTGTGCCTGGGATGCATTCCTACAAATTCTGCAAGCAGTGGCGGTCAAACGCGGCAAGCGGACAGTAGCAGTTTCAGCTCGTGGCAGCAGTATTGAGTGTTCTGGCTGTGGTACAAGAGTCGAGAAAACGTTGAAGGATAGAGTGCATGAGTGCCCTGACTGTTTACTATCAATTGATAGAGACTGGAACTCGGCACTTGTGTTGTTACATCCTGGACTTAGGACGGTTGGACTACCGTTCTCAGGCTGTGAAGGCTTAGAGGTTACTCAGCCGTTGAAGCAGCAATTTTCAGTTGTGAAATTGGAAGCTCCCGTTATAGTCGGTACTCCGACAAGAGCGGGAGAGTTGTCACATGCCGAGTGTGGTGACTCCCGCGACTCCATCGAAGGCAAACAAGAAATGTAAAAAATTGTAGCTATTCTTACAGTTTTTTGGACTAATCAATGAACCGTCCTTAAAATAGTATCTATAGATACCGTTTTTGGGCAGCTGGAATGGAATCCGATCTGTATTTAGACTACGAAGAGGCATTTATATATCGACCCGGTCAAAAGGTTGAGCTGAAATCGCAACCGGGAACCTGCGATATTATTGCCAATTATGAGCCGATGATGGTGCCGCCTATCTGGTTAGTCAATGACCCTAAACCCCGCTATGCCCATGAACTGCGGGTCATTTCTCATTCACTCACTACCGCTACAGTCTAGCTACCGTCCGGCGCTTTTGGATAGGTACCACCTCAGCTTCGCTACTCTCACGTGCTACACGAATTAGCAGCCCAGCTATGAGCAGACTAGCAATCATTGAATTGCTGCCATAACTAATAAGTGGGAAGGGCAAACCTGTAGTAGGTAGAGCACCAGTAGCAACGGCAATATTCAGTAATGACTGTCCAATCATAAAAGTCATAGCCCCGATAGCCACTAGCCGATTCACAGCATTCCGAGTCTTTATTGCTACCATTAACGCGAGCGTTGCATAAACGACTAATAGCAGCAACAGCAGCACACAGCCAATAAAGCCGAACTCCTCCGCAAACACAGCGAAGATGAAATCTGTGTATTGAATAGGCAAATAAAACAACTTTTGTTGCGATAGCCCAAACCCAGTCCCCCAAATCCCGCCAGAACCCACCGCCAGCAAGCTTTGAATTAGCTGATAGCCGTTATGCATAGGATCGGCCCAGGGATTGAGGAAGGACAAGACTCGTCGTCGCTGGTATTCTTGCTTGGTAATACTGTAAACCCCCATCAGAATACCACCCAGAGCAGCTCCATTTAAGTAGAGATAAGGTATTCCAGCTGCCAGTGCCACCAACCAGATGCTCATGCCGCAGAGGGCAGCTGTACTTAAGTTAGGTTGTTTCAGAATCCCGATCAACACAGTAAGAAAAATACCGAGCCAAATGAGGCGAACTCGCCACTTTAGAGAGTTCCACTGACCGAAAAGACGAGCGCTCTGTAGCACCAAAAACGGTTTGATTAACTCTGAGGGTTGAATTTGAAAAGAACCCACTGCAAGCCAACGGGCTGCACCAAGGTTGCTAGTTCCCACACCAGGAACCAGGGTGATGCAAATTAACCCTAAGAATAAGAGGACGCACCAGTGGGTGATTCCTAAGATATGGCGCAAAGGGAAATGCACAACGAGGTTAAATGCTACTAAGCCCACCACTACCCCGATAGTTTGGCGTTTTAGGTAGTACAGCCCGTCATCAAAGTAGGCGTTACCAACAGGATAAGATGCTGAGAACAGCACAACTAGTCCCACAAATAGCCAGAGCAGCGTTAGCCAGCGTAGTAACCGGGCTTCAATAGCCCAGGAGGAAACGGCAGGATTAACAAAGGGAATAAAGCGCCGCAAGTCCACAAGCTGCATCGAGGGTAGAACAACAGGAGTATTTTAAGGGATAGAGGAATTATTCAGAGATTAGGGGAGAAATTTGTTCTTAAGTACCCACCCCATTCGGGGTTCTACTCAATTGAGACAAGTCCTGTTAGGCTATAGGGCGATAGTCTAAACTCGTCAATTCCTTGGATTAGGAGCAAAATCCAGCTTTATGTACGATTGCATCATTGTTGGCGCTGGTCCAGCAGGTAGCACAGCTGCCTATCATTTGGCTAAGCAGGGTCGCTCAGTTATCGTTTTAGAAAAAGAGCCACTGCCACGGTACAAACCCTGTGGCGGCGGTGTATCGCCTGCAATTGCTCAATGGTTTGACTTTGACTTTTCCCCGGCTATTTCTACCAAGGTGGACACAATTCGCTACACATGGAAGATGGAAGATCCTGTGCAAGCCGAATTGAATACGTCAGAGCCAATGTGGATGGTGCGGCGAGATATCTTTGACCACTTTCTAATTCAGCAAGCACAAAAGCAGGGGGCTGAACTTCGAGAGCAGACAGAAGTTAAAGGAATTGAGTTTCAAAGTGACCACTGGCAGGTGAACACCGTTAACGGCATAGTTGCTGGTCGCTATCTGATTGCTGCGGATGGAGCTAAAGGACCAATGGCAAAATGGCTCGGCTTCAAAGACCGTAAACGCCGTTTGGCGGGTGCTTTGGAGGCTGAAGCCGCAGCTAAGGTAGATAACGGTCACATCGCCCACTTCGAGTTTGGCATGGTTAAAAACGGCTACATTTGGAATTTTCCCAAAGCTGATGGTTACTCTATTGGTGTCGGCACGTTTCGGGGAGGTGAAGGACAGGATTTCAAGAGCATTTTGATTGAGTATGCCACGCTGTTCGGAGTTGATATCAAAACTTGCAAGCAGTACGGACATCCGCTTTGCCTCTGGGATGGTCATCAAAAGCTACATACTCAAAATGCAGTTTTGGCTGGGGAAGCAGCTTGTGTGGTCGATCCGATGACAGCGGAAGGTATTCGTCCCTCAATCTTTAGTGGGTTGAAAGCAGCAGAGGCAATTAATCGGGCACTCGCTGGGGAGATTGATGCTTTGGAGAAATACAGCGAGACGATGAGCGAAGAGTGGGGCAATGATATGGTGTGGGCACAGCGCCTAGCTGGTGTATTCTACCGCTTTCCTGGTGTTGGATACAGAGTGGGTGTCAAACGCCCCTCTGCTACTCAACGCTTCGGTCAGATTATATGTGGGGAAATGCGTTATGGCGATGTTGCAGGTCGTGCCATCAAACGCCTTACAGGTATAGGCTAAAGGGTTAGGTTGTAGGCTCAGAAAACTCGTAATTTAGAAGATCTGGCCTAGCTTTTGGAAACATAATGAAAAGTCAGGGCGTCCTTACTCAAAAGCTCGGCAATAGAAGCAAAAGGAATCAAGAAATGAGCCGAAGAATTTTGTTCTGGGCAAGCTTACCCCTAATGGCTTTACCTTTCGTATCAGGGGCAATGCCAGCGGCAGCAGCGTCAGTATATAATCAACAAAAACCGCTGCTAGGAATAGAATCTGCTAGCGATAATCACAACTCAATACTGTTAGCAGATTGGGATGTTCACTATAGTGACCATGACTGGGATCGCCAGCAGAACTATGACAGGTACCGTCGCGAACGAGACAATGATTGGAACCGTTGGCATCGAGATCATGATTGGAACCGTTGGCATCAAGACAATAATGATTGGGACCGTCGCGAACGAGACAATGATTGGAACCGTTGGCATCGAGACAATGACTGGTATCACCACTAGTGATGATGTATGAGCAGGTGTGAGGAAATCTTGCCCCTGCCAATTATTGATAGCTGCGGTTTCTCCTTACCGGTTTTATGACGCGATCGCTGCCCAATTTAGACTCTCTGTCTCTAGTAGAACAAGTAGCACAGATGGTGGTGGTGCGAGCATCAGGACATCTGTTCGATCACCAAATCCAGTACCCAGAGTGGGAACCACCAGCTGATAAGTTACGTTTTTGGTTAGAACAGTTGGGAGTTGGTGGCGTCATCTTGTTAGGGGGTAGTGCAGGAGAAATCGCGCTTAGATCGCAACAACTCCAAAACTGGGCAAAAATTCCTTTACTGGTTGCAGCAGATATAGAAGAAGGAGTAGGTCAGCGCTTTGCTGGAGCCACATGGCTTCCGCCACCTATGGCAATTGCGGCTTTAGGGCGTAAAGCCCCCGGCATTGCTGAAGACTATGCAGCTTGGATGGGAGCAACGACTGCCCAGGAAGCTCTGGCAATTGGCATTAACTGGGTACTTGCGCCTGTTGTAGACGTAAACAATAATTCCAATAACCCAGTGATTAATGTCCGGGCATTTGGTGAAACACCATCTGAAGTGAGTCATTTAGCAATTGCTTTTATTCAAGGTGCTAAAGCCTATCCTGTATTAACCACTGCCAAACACTTTCCTGGTCATGGTGACACTGCCATCGACTCCCACTTAGAATTGCCAGTTCTACCTCACTCACTTGATCGACTAAGAGAGGTAGAATTGCCACCTTTTAAGGCGGCGATCACGGCTGGAGTAGATGCAGTCATGAGTGCCCATTTGCAGATTCCTTGTTGGGATGCTGAACAGCCAGCAACCCTGTCTCAGCCGATTTTGACTCAGCAACTGCGATCGTATCTGGGTTTTGCAGGATTGATTGTTACAGATGCTCTGGTGATGGGTGCGATCACCAATCGCTATAACCCTAACGTTGCCGCAGTTTTAGCGGTAGAAGCTGGAGCCGATCTACTGCTAATGCCGCTCGATCCGGAAGGGGCAATTCGAGCGCTGTGTGAGGCTGTCAACTCTGGTCGAATTTCACCAGCAAGGATCAGAGAATCGGTTGAGCGGATTTGGCTCGCTAAGCTCAAAGTCTGTTCGCCACTGATGGCTACTGTGGATACAATAGCCATTACCTCTCAACTCTCCCCACCATCCACCACAGCTAAAGTTGCCCAAATTCTGCAAACAACCCAGATAGTTCGCGGTTCTGTACCTTTGTCCACAGCAACGAATGACAAGCTTAAACGGCAATCTGGTCGTTCACGCAATCTAATTGTAGTGGACAATTTGTTAGCAACTGACTTCTTGGACCCGCACTCTCCAGCGATCGTTTTGCCTGCCAAGCAAGGCTATATTACCCAACTTAGCGATTGCCACACTCCCCCTGCTGAACCCAACCCAGGTCTAGCTCAATCTACTCTGCTACAGCTATTTATCCGAGGCAACCCGTTCCGCGGTAGTGCTGGTCTGACTCACGGGTCACAGAATTTGCTCAATAGATTACTACGAGCGAACGATTTACAAGCCGTGATTATCTATGGTAGTCCCTACGTCCTGGAGCAGTTTCTCCCAGTGCTGCCGCCAGAGTTACCATGTATTTTTACCTATGGACAGATGCCATTAGCCCAGACTTGTGCCTTGAGGAAATTATTCGATCCGTAAAGATAAACCACCTTTGGATAGAGATTTGTCTGGTCACTGATAAGCTAAGGATGGAGTTTTAGAGGCTTAATCTTCCAAAAAAACAGTAGCACTAGGGTAAAAGCTGTATTTTAGGTTAAGTTGATTGAATCTACTAACAACCCAATTAAACAAACTGTCACAATTTAACTACATTGGCAACATTATTTAATATAATGGAGGAAGACATAGCGTCACAATGAGAATAATTCAGTATACAGCGTTACAAACCTTTTCCAAGAAATTTAAATCCTTCGCGAATTTCACGTTGTTTAGAGTTTTGATACAAGATTCTCGGTAGTTTTTGGGCTAATACCATGAGTGTGAATACGATGCCTTCCATCCAGTACTCTTTAGACGTTATCCAAGACGAAGCGCGTCAGCTGGTGCAAAAAGGAGTTATCAGCCGACAACAACCGATTTACACCCTCTGTCAATACATCCCTGCACGGGAGTGGGTTTGGATTGAATGTGAGCTAGAGAAATGCGATTTCTTGCTGCGTGATCGCATAGGTGACCTAATTGGTCGAGAAGAATGGGATAATGACTAATTGATTTTAGACACTTGCCTTGGCGCTTATGCTTCAAACCAAGTAAAGTTAATTTTGTTTAAAATTCAATTACTAAGAGGGATTGGAATCTGTATTTCTCAGGTTCTCTAGTTCCTTCCTCATAGTTGCTAGCTGTGCAGTCAGCTCCTGTATTTCCATCTGTACTTGAGGTGAAGCAGGCTGATTTTGCGGCACAGCAACATTTGTTGAAGAGGGTGACGGGGGGTGATAGGACTGATTCCCGGCTCGATTCAATAGGGTATCTACAAAATTTCGGGCTTCTTGTTCGGTTATCTCCCCCTTTACTGCCCACTCTTGAGTCAACTGCTCTAACTCTGCTTTCAGTTGAGAAAGGTTTTGGTCGCGTTTTTGTGGATCTTGCAAAGTTTCGACCAGGGAAACAGCTGCGCCAATAGTGACGCGAAACCCTTCTTGCAGTAACTGGGTTAGGCTATTTGAGTTCATTCAGGTTATTAAATTATATTAAATTGATTCTACAGTAATTTTTCTCAACTAAATTGGTCTAAATACTGGTTGAGATCTTCAACAAGACGGGTGAGTTCAGCTTCAGTAGTGAGACGGATGCTTGTGTCTCGGACAGTGATCAAGACTTTGGCAGCAAAGGGACTAGGCCAAATGTTGGGATTACAAAAAACTTCGAGGAAGACCTCTCCGGTGTAGCGGTATTCTAAAGGTGGCTGAGGGTTAGCTTTGCCACCAGGGGTAACTTTGGTAGCAACGACTTTAAGTCGTTCCATCAGTTGCGTGATCGCAGCTTGTAGATCTTGTGCCGCCTGAGGTGAGAAGCTAAAGGAGACAGACCCCTCAACTAGGTTCAGCGTCAATTGACTGTAGGACGTGGGTTGGTGATTCATTTGAAAACCGCGTAGCGTTGCAGAACCTGCTGTTATCTTTATAGTCGTTGAAAACTGAGCTACTGATGGCTGCGAACGGCAACAGCATGAACTCTAGTCCCCTCCAGCAAATCAGCCCGAGGATTAGCGAGGATGGACTCATCTGTGTTTAGACCAGAGGTGACTTCTATCTGAGTGCCGTAATCCCTTCCAACTTGAATGGGATGGTAATGAATTCTTTGCTCTGGAGTGACAGTTGCTACCTGTGTGCCTGCCGCATTCACCACTAACGCGCTGTCTGGCAGCATTAGGGGGGGATGAGCCCGATCAATCGTAAACTTGGCATTGGCGTACATCCCCGGGCGAATCAATCCTTCGGGATTTGGCAGCTCGACCTGAGTCAGCAAGGTGCGAGAACTGGGATCAAGAGCGTTGGTTGTGCGAATCACCTTACCTGTGAAGTTCCGCTGTGGCAACTCTCTAATTTGAATCTGCGCCGCTTGACCGGCTTGGATTGAGGATGCCAGGTTCTGTGGCACATTCGCATTCACCAGCAAAGTGCTGTAGGAAGTGATGGTATAGAGACTGGTGTTGCTGCTATTGCCGCTACCAGAGGTAATCAATGCTCCCTGGTTGACATTACGAGCCGTAATCACTCCATCGAAGGGAGCTGTCACTTGCTCAAACGATTGCAACACGCCATAGCGCTGCAAGTTGGCTTGACTCGCATTAACGTTAGCTACCGCGACAGAGACATTCGCTCGGTCAGAATTGACAGTATTTTCGGCTGATTGCACATTAGCAGTATTAGTACGGTAGCTAGCCAGTTGAGTGTCAGCATCTTGTTGTGATACCACTCCTTGCCCCACCAAGAATTTGTAGCGCTGCCAAGTCTTATAAGCTAAGACTTGATTGGCACGCGCCAACTTCAAGTCGCTGAGTCCTTTAGCGAAACTGGCGCGAGATTGTACTAGACTTGCTTGCGATTGTGCCAATTGCGCTTTAGCTTGAGCAGCTTCCTGGTCAATATCTGGGGATTCAATCACAGCCAGGAGTTGACCCATATGGACGTGATCGCCAATGTCCACGAGCCAACGCTGCAAATACCCGCTGGTGCGGGCATAAATTGTGGTTTGGTTAAGTGCGACGACGCTACCTGGCAGTGCCAAATCAGTATCTGCCGGGGCGTATTTGACATGAATTACGTTGACTGTCGGAGCAGCACTTTGGACCTTAACTGCCCGTGCTAATTCCTGGTGGCGGCTTAGACGGGGCAAGATGCCCAGAGCCAGCAGACTTGCCCCCATTACTGTACCGATGGCAATCCAGCCCCAACGACCGATGCCTCGCGAGCGTCTGGCAGGTCGGTTAGGTAATTCCGGGGATGGAGGATGTTGAGAATCGACGTTGGTTGGTTCGGGGGATGGGGGATGCGAAGAATCCATAGTGATTACTGTTGCTGTGGTGATGATAAGGCAAATGCTGATTTAGGATCGGAGGGAGCATCATCCTCCTCATCCATGGGACGGGGTGGTTGCCTCCGTAGAATACTGTAGACGACTGGCACAAATATCAGAGTGGCAAAGGTAGCAGTTGTCAAGCCACCAATCACAGCGCGACCCAAAG
>JAFASY010000211.1 GCA_019244235.1 Chroococcidiopsidaceae cyanobacterium CP_BM_ER_R8_30 | reverse complement strand
TTCCAACTGACCAATATGGCAATCTGTTAGTCCTGCTTCGTAAATATTGTTAGTAGCTTGAACTCGACCAGCTTGATACTTGTCAATATAGCCCTCCTCAAAACAAGGATCTTTAATTCTTGCCCACAAAGCTTTTGGCCAACCTGGGAGAACAGATTCTGCTACTACAGTGCCATGCCAATTGGCATCAAAGCCATAGACAATCACTCGATCTGTCCTCAGTGCTTTTCGGACCTCTTCAACAGTCGTTGCTAGAATATCTTCTTCAGATATCGATTCTCGAATAGAACTGATAACATTTATAAATACTTGAGCATAATTAGCCTTGACGTTTATTGTCTCTAGCCGCCAGACATGGTCGAGAGCGTAGCCGATCTGGATAGCTATTTGGGTAAGTAAGTCAATTTCCGGTTGCTGCCAACGGCGAGGACCAGAGCATTGATGGGCAATTAGTAAACCAAATAACTGGTTGTTTTTGAAGATAGGTGCAACCAGGCAAGCCTTGACCGCCAATTGCTCCAAAAATTTTATTTGAGGGACTGTTAGAATTGCTTGATAAATATCATTAATGGCACGAGGGTATCCTCTATGGAATTGTTCTACCTCTTCCCTTGCAAAACTAGGGGCGTGAACTGTAGTCCACAGAATTTTCGACCAACTAGGTGCCGCTGATTCTGCAATAAAATTTCCCTCTTGACTAGAGCCAACATCTCTTTTGCGTGGTACGCCGAGAGCAACGCTCTTTGCTTCGTCAAAGCGAAAAATGACTACCCGATCAGATCCGATTGCTCTTCGAGTTTCTTCAACAGCAATTCTCAGAACATCTTCTTCAGAGAATGCTTCTCGAATCTGACGGATGATGTTTAGCAAAACCTGGAATCGGTCAGCAGATTCTCGCTTCCATGACAAATTCGGCATTTGTTCTTCTAAACCGATATTTGTTTCCAAGCCAGCCAGTTCGTCTCTTCCAAAGATACGATCGGGAATAAATCCTTTTTCTTGGGAAGGTCTATTTGCCACGGTATTAGAATCGGCAGCATTCAGAATTGGGCGAATGGTACGATTCGCTAGAATAGCAGCAAATGTACCTGCCAATACTGCCGTCACTCCAGTCTCAATTAACAAAAGAGACAGTTGTCCTTGTAGAGTAAGTTTTGTTTCTGCCTTTGTATCTATTTGTTTGCTTAATGTATTTTGCTTAGAAATCGACTGATTAAAGAGATAGTAGGTGACCGTTCCCACTGCTAGCGCTGGAAGTACACTAACAATAATTGCCCAAGCTATTGTCTGAGCTTTCCGACTTCGTTTCCACCTCATCTGCTGCAAAGACTTATGCTGTTGAGTAGAAGTTGATTCAGGAGGTTCAGACTGAGAGAATTCTGGTTGTTTCATAGATAAACCTTACGCACAATACTAAGTTTTAAAATTGCTATGACTATCTTTGGTTAGAGCAAACTAATTATATATAATGCTCATTAATTTAATTTTCTACGTTATCAGCCATGGCACCAAACAGTAATGCTTTTAATTAGTTCTAACAAAGAAAAAACTTAGATATGAATTGACCCTTCCTAAAAAAGATATACAAATTTTACTATAATACATATATAGGATTATGGTAATTCACCAAAAATCTGTCTGTTTTTTATAGCTCGATTATGAATAAAATCACTTATAGTCAGGTAAAAAGTCTGTTTTTGTCATACATAGTAGTTTTATTTGCTCTGAGAACAGTATTTTCGTTAACGAACGGCAGAGGTCACAGAGGTCTACACAGGCGGCGCCGCGATCTCCACTAGTTGGAGCAAGATTTGAGGAAATGCTATGCGGTTCTGCCTAAAGAGTTTCAATTTGTGGAAAATTTTGGCTCTGCTCAGTACAATAAAGTTTGCTGCATCTGCTGGAGAGGTGGCAGAGTGGTTGAATGCGGCAGACTCGAAATCTGTTTTAGGGCAACCTAACGGGGGTTCGAATCCCCCCCTCTCCGTCCCAAAACTCCCTTCTAGGTTTTTCGGGCGAACTCCTCGAACAACACGCATAGTCTGAATGCCAGCGCGAGAGAGGGGGACGATTCTCGACGATGTCGCCCGCAGTCCAAAGGATGCGTCGCTCGTCAAGCTTCCGAGGCACGTCATTTGCTGTAGGGCCTCAGTGAAAGCCTTCACGCCAGCTTTGGAGACGTTGTAGGCCGGATGGGTGGTAATCCCCTGCTTCGATCCTGTGTTGATAACCAGACCAAGCCGATCACGCATGATCATACCTGGCACGAAGACTTGAGTGCCGTTGATCACGCCCCACAGGTTGACGCCTAGCACGCGCTGCCAGTTGTCAGCAGAACCGAAGATGCTGCTGCCAGACTGGATACCAGCATTGTTCATAAGAATGTCTGTGCCGCCGAAGCGATCATGTACTGCAGCCTCAAGTCGGTGTATGTCATCCAAGCGGCTGACATCCATGTCCACTGTCAACAGGTCATCCACTCTGTAGCCGGAATTTAGAGAATTGGTATAAGACAAGCCATTGAATTATGACTTAAGTTAGCCCGGGAAGATGCTTATTTTACATACCTCTCGGTCAGAGGGTACATTCTTAGTTAGGCAAGAGATCAAACATATGCTTCTTGAAGCAGTTATACTTCAGGTAAAAAATGGTTGTGAAAGTGATTTTGAAGATGCTTTCAAAGAAGCTTCTCAAATTATTATGTCTATGAGCGGTTATTTGTCACATGAACTCCATAGATGTATTGAAGTTAGAGGTAAGTATCTACTACTTGTTAGATGGAGAAGCTTAGAGGATCATACAATTGGGTTTAGAAAGTCTCCTAAATATCAAGAGTGGAAAAAACTTCTGCATCATTTTTACGATCCATTTCCAGAGGTTGAACATTTTGAGCAGGTCGAACTTGGTAGATGACAAGATAATAAAAAAGTTTCGTGAGAGGCAATTTCTTAAATCCCTGCGTGGTGAGTATTGCGATCCACTGTCAGGAACCGCCGCCTACTTGCAATTGGAAAAGCGAGATAGAGAGCACAGCGTTTGACTCAAGCTGCGCCATATCCGCCGCCGCCGGGTGTCTCAATGACAAACATATCTCCAGGCTGCATCTCTACAACATCTGTACTGCCTAACTCCTCTATCCTGCCATCACTTCGCTTAACCAAATTGCGTCCCACTGCACCAGCTGCACCACCATACAATCCGAAGGGAGGGATACGACGATGCCCGGAAAGAATGGCAGCAGTCATCGGTTCTTGGAACTGAATGTGACGGATGGCACCGTTGCCACCGCGACGAACACCTTGACCACCACTATGGGGACGAATGCTAAAGCTTTCTAGCAAAACGGGAAACCGCCATTCCAGAACTTCAGGATCGGTGAGACGAGAATTCGTCATGTGAGTTTGAACCGCATCTGTCCCGTCGAAATCAGCACCAGCACCAGAACCGCCACAAATAGTCTCGTAATACTGGTATTGATCGTTGCCAAAGGTAAAATTGTTCATCGTTCCTTGTGATGCTGCCATGACTCCCAGGGCACCATACAAAGTATCTGTAACTGCCTGCGAAGTCTCTACATTTCCGGCAACTACAGCAGCTGGGTAACGGGGATTGAGCAAACAACTTTCAGGGATGATAATTTCTAAGGGCTTAAGACATCCAGCATTGAGGGGAATATCATCATTGACTAATGTACGGAAGACATACAACACCGCTGCCTTGCATATCGCAGCGGGTGCATTGAAGTTGCTAGCTAGTTGAGGTGAGGTGCCAGTAAAATCAATTCGGGCGCTGCGAGTGGATTTATCAATCGCGATCGCTACTTGAATGACACTGCCATCATCAAGGGAATAGGTGAAATTCCCATCGCTAAGAACATCGATCACACACCGCACCGACTCTTCAGCATTATCCTGTACATAACCCATATAGGCTTGTACAGTCTCTAACCCATACTGTTCCACCATTTGGTGGAGTTCTTTTCCACCGCGCTCATTCGCTGCAATCTGCGCCTTGAGGTCGGCAAGATTTTTAGTCGGATTTCGGGCTGGATACGAAGAACCATTTGTTAGCAGTTCCAACAGCTCTTGTTCTCGAATCTCACCCTGCTTAACCAATAGGAAATTATCAATCAGTACCCCTTCCTGCTCTATCGTCCTACTATTTGGTGGCATTGAGCCTGGAGTCATACCACCGATATCTGCATGGTGTCCGCGTGAGGCGACGTAGAAGAGAGCTGGGGGGGATGGGGACCCCGAGTTCCCCACTTTGTGGGGATTAGGGGCAGTGGGTTGATGGGGGGGTTCGGGGTCCACTTTGGGGATGGGGGGGAATGGGATGATGGGGGGATGGGAGGAGGTACTGAAAACAGGGGTAATTACGGTGATATCGGGGAGGTGGGTGCCACCATTGTAGGGATTATTTGATGCATAGACATCTCCTGGCTGAAGAGCATCTCCTTTCGCAGCAATCAGCGCCTGAATGCTTTCACTCATTGACCCCAGATGAACTGGGATATGTGGTGCATTAGCAATTAATTGCCCCTGTTGGTCAAAAATGGCACAAGAGAAATCCAATCGCTCCTTGATATTGACCGAAGAGCTAGTATTTTGCAGGGTAATACCCATCTGCTCGGCGATCGCCCGAAATAAGTTATTGAAAATTTCCAACATTACCGGATCGGGTTGATTTGGAGTTGAGCGTTGGCGGTTGCTAACGAACTGAGATTGAGAGTCCACCGACTGCTGCAAATTTTGGGCTTGCTTAGGGAAGTCACCGGAGCCGCCTCCGGCAAACCCTTGAGTTGAGCTTTGCTCTAACTTAGATTCAGAATCTAGCAACCGCTGCAAGATAAGGTGATTGCGCTCATTTAGGGAAGCCTGCCACCCAGGTTCAATCACATTAGTCCCAGTTGCCTCCACAATAATAGCTGGACCCGAAATACAGCCACCCGGCTGCAAATCTTCCCGCTGATAAACCGGGGTTTCATGCCATACCCCAGCACTATACATCTGCACCACAGCAACCGGAGCCGCTAATTCCTGCCTTGACCGTGCGATCTCTGGTTCAGCTGGCACATCAGTCTTACCCACCACCTCAACCGAAACCGCCTCCACAATTAGCGCCTTCTCCACCGCTACAAAACCATAACGCTGCCGATAGAGCAACTCAAACTGCGTCCTCATCCCAACCAGATCAGCAAAATCCATTACCAGAGGAGCATCCGTCCCCTCATACCGTAGATGCACCCTCCGAGCAACCTCCACCGCTATCTTGGCGTCCTTGGCACCTTGGTGGTTCAAATCCTCTCTGCCCTCCGCCTCCAACTCCGCCAACAAATGCCCCAACTCAACCACTAACCCCTCATCCAGAAGAGCCTCCACAGCCCGTTCTCGAATCACCCGCACATCTGCCAGCCCCATCCCATAAGCCGACAGCACCCCAGCATAAGGATGGATAAACACCTGCCTAATTCCCAAAGCATCAGCAATCAGACAAGCATGTTGCCCTCCAGCTCCACCAAAACAGCACAAAGTATAGTTCGAGACATCATATCCCCGTTGCAAAGAGATTTTTTTAATCGCCGTTGCCATCTTCTCCACAGCGATCACCAAAAACCCAGATGCCACCTGTTCCGGCGTCCGACCATCCCCAATTTCCTGTACTAGTTGAGCAAACTTTTGCCGCACCACCTCAGCATTTAACGGCAAATCCCCATTTGGTCCAAACACCTGGGGAAAAAACTCTGGCTGCAACTTGCCCACCATCACATTACAATCAGTCACCGTCAGTGGTCCACCTCGCGAATAGGCAGCAGGTCCCGGATTTGCTCCCGCAGATTCTGGTCCCACTCGATACCGCGCCCCATCAAATTGGACAATTGAACCACCACCCGCAGCAACAGTATGAATTGCCATCATTGGCGTTCGCAACCGCACGCCTGCAATCTCCGTCTCAAATATCCGCTCGTACTCGCCATTAAAATGAGCGACATCGGTAGAAGTCCCACCCATGTCAAAGCTAATAATCTTGTCAAATCTAGCGATCAGACTCGTTTGCACAGCCCCAACAATTCCACCAGCAGGACCAGATAAAATACTGTCTTTACCTTGAAACACCAAAGCATCTGCCAGCCCACCGTTTGATTGCATAAACTGTAGAGTGACAGTATCATTGCCCAATTGGCTTGCCACCTGATCGACATACCGACGCAAAACAGGTGACAAATAGGCATCAACTACAGTGGTATCGCCTCGGCTCACCAGCTTCATCAAAGGACTGACTGCATGTGAAACTGAGATTTGGGTAAAACCAATGTTTCTCGCTACAGCGGCTATTGCCTGCTCATGGTTAGGGTAGCGATAGCCGTGCATCAAGACAATCGCACAGGAGCGAATGCCATCATCATAAGCAGCTTGTAAGGCAGTGGTACAAGCATCAAGATTAACCGCCACTAACTCTTCCCCTTGAGCGTTATAGCGTTCCTCCACCTCTATAACTTGCTCGTAAAGCATTTCTGGCAAGATAATTTGACGGGCGAAGATATCAGGACGGTTTTGATAACCAATGCGTAGAGCATCCCGAAATCCTTGCGTAATCACTAGCACTATGCGATCACCCTTACGTTCTAACAGGGCATTCGTCGCCACCGTTGTTCCCATCTTCACAACAGCGATTTGCTCAACTGGGATGGGTGCCTGATCTGGAATGCCCAAAATGTCGCGAATTCCTTGTACTGGGGCATCAATATAGCGTTCGGCATTCTCCGACAGCAGCTTGTGAACCACCAGCTTGCCTGCTGGACTCCTCGCCACAATATCGGTAAACGTTCCACCCCGGTCGATCCAAAATTCCCAGCGGCAGTCGGGGGTAGAGATTGTACTGTTGGCAGCACTCATAAAAAGCGATTAGCTATTAGCAATTGGTCATTTTTCTCATATCTTGCAACAGCTCTCAGTAGAATGCCACTATAAGGTGTTTCTCTAAAATCTAGTTCGCCACAGGCATAGAAGCATACTGGCGTGCAAGTCTCTATAGCGCAAGAACTAAACGAAGACCTTCATCAACAAGCAACATGATACGATCGCTTACCTGACTTACTTGCTCTATCAAAAACGTCTTGTCTACAGTAATCACTTGAAAATGTTCACAACCGAGTCTTGAGGTAAACCAGTTTCATCTGTTGGTACGAGAACGTTACCTGGAGCTTCAGCCAGACGAAGATTAGTCGTTAGCACAGCAGCAATCACAGTCCGAATTCGACTGCGATTAAACTCATTTGACTGAATAATCAGAATGGGTCTACGATATCCTGGTTCAGAAGCAATAGGCGTTGGCAGGTCTGCCCACCAAATTTCACCTTGCTGGATCACCAATTTTCCTCAGACAACATATGGGCTTGCAGCTTCACAAAGAGGGGATCAAGACTGCTATCTTCATCGGCATATACAGCATCTAACTGCCTAGTAATCTGATTCCGTTTATGCACTTGCAAGTCTTCTCGAAGAGCCACTGCATAAAGCTCACTACGGGATAACCCCATACGTTTGGCAAATTGTTCAGCAGCTTCAAAGAGGGGATTGGGGATTGAAATCGCTGTTTTCATTGACTGGTATAACTAAGGTTATACTCTATGCTACTGAACGCTGACCGACACTGAGCACGATCTTTAATGATTGATACCTCATGATTGGTACTGATATGCAGAGTCTTTAACCCAATTAGCCCATCTATCCGCTGTTGTACATATGCTTCTGCCGTAATTTGTTGTGGCAATTCATCTCTGAATTCTAAATAGTCGATATAGACCTCGTCTGCTAAGTATTTTCTGAGCTTCTGCCAGTTTTTATCATCCATTGCATTTGCAATGCCTACAACAATATCAATGATTTTGCAGCGCTGAATCATCCACTGAATAGCTGATAGTTCAGATGACATAAGATTTCAAATCATTAACCGCATCAACAATAGGAAACGTCTTTGCTACATCAGGTTCTAACCGCACAGTTGTTCCACCAAAACTTTTTCTTACAGAGCCTAGCCTTCTGACTCGTAAGCTTCTCAAGTCATACTCTGCCTGCAAATCATCTTCCATTTCTGATTTATCTCTCTTCATAGGCTTCTCGCTCGGTTCTTGTCACTTCTCTGGTGCTAATGCGGACATCAGCTATACCTGATAGCAATTCTTTTAAATATTTTGCCCCTCGTTTTGCTGTGGTGTAGCTCACAGTTAGTGACGTTGAAAGAACTTCCATATGGCTCTAGTTGCGTCAATGCCACCACCATCAGGCCAACGGTGCCCACCGTTTCTGACACTAATTGCCATTACCTCTGAACTACCGCGACATCCTGAATAGCGAGAAATTTTTACCCTTTTGCTAGATTTTACTTGAGCTTCGGCAGTGCAGCTGTCAAGTTGCCGCCACAGCTCAATCATTTTAGGAACAGAGAGGATCACTCTCCCTAAACCTCCAATCCTGCCACCGCCATAAGGTACAGTGTGATCGCCCGTGCCGTTGATTGCTAAGAGCGAAACCGGGTTATCGGGTTGACAGTTCGGTACAAGGCTGGCTGGGAGAGTAGCTGCTACTGAGGCAAATGCCGCAATCCGATCAGACAAATCGCAGGCTAGGGCTTGGGTAAACATGCCCCCGCTAGAAAAGCCTGTAGCGTAAACGCGATCACTGTCAATATTCCGAATTTGCATCAGATGATCAATCAATGCCACCACAAATGAGACATCATCTTCGCTGTTCCATTGGTGATTAATTCCATTGGGATAAACAGCTATAAATCCTTTTTCATCCGCCAACTGATTGAAATCAGTCACACTAGCAATTGTTCTACCACTACCACCACTACCGTGAAACACTAGAACTAATGGCATTGGTCTATCCAGCTTATAAGATTTAGGAATGTAAAGATAGTAGGTGCGCAGCTGTCCTCGATCAAGTATCTTCCCAAAGAACCTACCACTGGATGGGGTTTTCCTCGACGTACCTCTTGCCTGCAATTGAGCTTGCGCTCTTGAGTTGAGGAGGACGTTGGGGTCGATGCGATCGACCCCTTTATCGTCCGTGCGGTTGGGGTCGATGCGATCGACACGGGACTTATAGGGGACGGGCAACCCGTCCCCTATAAGTCCCTCCCATTTATCCGCCGTGCTGGTTCTTCCTCCAGCGAACCCTTGAGTTGCATAAGTTTTTGGACAGTTAAGGAATAGGAGTAGGACAACAATCATTGCCCTCAAAACACTGCAATTAAGATAGATATTCACGTTCTACCTTTAACGCCATTAAACAAACTCTATAAACATACATCACTTCCGCAAAAACCCTTAAGTTACAGTACTATATTGTCTTAAATTTCGTAATTACACTGGCGATTACTCTAGGGCTTGACAACTAGAATCGATTCAGTTCTCAATGAGAGCACTAGAGTGAAACTCGGCTGCGCAACGAACGCTCTTCTCAAGATGATTCTCTTGCATCTCTTTACCGCCAACAATTAAGTTGGTGGTTCTCTAAACAATATGGACTAAAGCCCTATGTCAAACTTTGAAACCTTCTTCGCCTTTAGCTTTGTCTCCACAGCTGCTGTGGCTTTACTCGCCACATGGTTTCGCTACTTACCAGTGCTGATTGTTACATACCGTTCCCTTAGCTACCAATTAGAGCAGTCAGCTCCAAAACCGGATACCGAGTATTTCTTGCGATTCAAGTCAACAAAAAAGATGGCCTAAAAGCTAACCTTGAACAAATTAAATAATTCTCCAGGGCGCTGCGAAACGACCTTGGTACCTGTGGCTTTTATCGTGTTTTCCCATTCAGCAATAGGTTCTAGAAACACCTCTGCGCCCAGATAAGTTTCTAGAACTGCCCAGTCTTCCGCTAAAGGCTGCTGCGGATCTAGAATATCGAAAACAAATAAACCACCGGGTTTCAGTACTCGCTTGACCTCCGCTGTGATGGTAATCCAGTAATCAAGTGGAAAGTAGCAGCTCCATCCAGTAGCGATCGCCATATCAAACTGAGCAGAGGGGTAGTTTAACTGGTGGGCTGGACCCAACTCAACCCCTTTGAACAGCTTTGAGTTTAACTGAGAACCACGAGCATTGAGGGCATCTCGTGCTACAGTGCTGATTTCCAGCCCATAAAAAAAAGCATCCCAATCCCGCCAGGGATAGACTAAAAAACTGACTCCACAGCCAATGTCTAAACAGCGCTGGTTCTTTTGGGGTCGAGCAATTTCCCAGAAAGGAGAGGCGACTTTATCAGGGAGCTTACCAGAGATCCAATCCCGAAAAATTGGCATTGCCTCAACCTCAGCTGGCAAATCAAAGGCTTCACCTCGATACTGTCGATTAAAGCGCTCTGCCACCTGCGCTATTTGAGCCTGCCAGATGTTCTGCTCATTACTAGCAGTTGGTATGCGGCTTGAGACACTAGCATCAAAACTCTGATTGTCGCGCTTTTTAGACATCGGGTAGAACCAGATCGAAGTCAGGTTAAAGAATAGTTATCTAGATTACAAGAAATTCTAGAGAAAGCCCACCCTTTTAAGAAAGACTTCCCACTTACACTCATGACAAGAGAGATATCAAATGCAAGTTATCTAAAAGACAATACAATTAACTACAGTCAGACTTTGTGCTTAATAGCCAAAACCTATACGACTCATGGATTTTGCTAATCTTGCAGCTCAATTGAATGCTGGGACAATTTTGCCAGAGGGGATTGTCATCACTACCCTCATGGTTGTTCTAGTTGGGGACTTGATTGTAGGGCGGAGTGCCTCGCGCTGGCTCCCTTATGCCGCGATCGCTGGATTACTTAGCGCGACCGCAGCTCTGTACTTTCAGTGGGATAACGTCAGTCCCATCTCGTTTCTGGGTGCCTTCAATAGTGATGACCTTAGTATTGTCTTCCGCGGCATCATTGCCCTGTCAGCCGCTGTGACAATTTTAATGTCAATCCGCTATGTAGAACAAAGCGGCACGGCTTTGGCAGAATTTATTGCAATTCTGCTCTCTGCGACTTTGGGGGGAATGTTTCTCTCAGGGGCAAACGAGCTGGTGATGATCTTTATCTCTCTTGAAACCCTCAGTATCTCCTCCTATTTATTGACGGGCTATACGAAGCGTGACCCTCGCTCGAATGAGGCAGCTTTGAAATATCTGCTGATTGGAGCTTCCAGTACAGCTGTCTTCCTCTATGGGGTTTCTCTGCTGTATGGTTTATCGGGAGGCAAAACTCAGCTTGATGCAATTGCTGCTGGTATCGCCAACAATAGCGCAGGTCAATCTCTGGGGCTTGTCATTGCCCTTGTCTTTGCGATCGCTGGGATTGCCTTCAAAATTTCTGCTGCCCCCTTCCACCAATGGACGCCAGACGTTTACGAAGGTTCTCCTACCCCCGTTGTTGCCTTCTTATCTGTTGGTTCAAAAGCTGCTGGGTTTGCTTTAGCAATCCGCCTCTTGACAACTGCCTTCCCGTTGGTGACAGAGGAGTGGAGGTTTGTCTTCACAGCCCTCGCTGTTCTTAGCATGGTATTGGGTAATGTCGTTGCCCTAGCTCAAAGCAGCATGAAACGGATGCTCGCTTATTCCTCCATTGCTCAAGCTGGATTCATCATGATTGGTCTAATCGCGGGGACAGATGCAGGGTATGCCAGTATGGTGTTTTACCTTCTGGTCTACCTGTTCATGAACCTAGGTGGCTTTATCTGTGTGATTCTGTTTTCCCTGCGAACTGGAACAGACCAAATTAGTGAGTACTCAGGGCTATATCAAAAAGACCCACTGTTAACTCTTTGCCTCAGTATTTGCCTACTCTCTTTAGGAGGTATTCCCCCCTTAGCTGGGTTCTTTGGCAAAATTTACCTATTTTGGGCAGGTTGGCAAGCAGAGCAATACGGTTTAGTTTTGCTAGGATTAATCACTACTGTCATCTCAATTTACTACTACATCCGAGTTGTCAGGATGATGGTAGTCAAAGAGCCGCAGGAAATGTCAGCTGCAGTGAAAAATTATCCAGAGATCAGCTGGAATCTGCCAGGAATGCGACCTTTACAGGTTGGTTTAGTGCTAACTTTGGTCGCGACATCCTTGGCAGGAATCCTATCAAACCCGCTATTTACTTTAGCTAATAATTCGATTGTGCGGACCCCAATGCTGCAACCAGCGGTTGTTAGTAGGGAAGTAGGGCAGTGAAGAGTAGGGGGCAGAGGGGAACCCCGATCCCCCCTGCCTCTTCTAAAACCCCTTTTGATACTCAACCTCTGCATTGTTTGTACCAGAAAAATCTGTTGATGTTCGCACACGAACGTTGTTAGTTAACTGATAGCTCAGACCAAATTGGGTTGGTTGGTTGCCAGGCGTCAAAAACCTAAGAATGTCGCCAGAGAGGTTACCTGAGATATCAATACTGCCCTCAGCTGCTAAACCAAACGTTGAGGTGCGATTGTTGGCGGCGGTGATGGTAGTAGGGAAGATACGCAGTGAACTTAAGCCAACAGCATTGCCAAACTTGGAAATGGGTTGCTGGAAATTACCAATCAAGGCTGAGCTAGCAAAACTAGCGGCTCCTAGGGCACTGTTGTTGCTATTCGATAGCGTCTGGACAAAGCCACCTCCAAGTAGGCTAATAATCTCACCCCGAGAGCGATACGGATCGCTCGTTAGCACCAGATTATTAAAAATATTGTTAGCAGGACCCGTGACATGGGCTTGGACGCGAATTGTTTCGAGGGAACCAAAGTTTTGAGCTCTCAGGTCGCTGCTCTGGCTGCTCTGTGGTTGACCAAACAAGAATGAGGCGTTATTGTCATACGTGGTCGTCGGTGCTTGCGTGACTTGTGGTACAACAGCAACGAGCCGGAGGTTCAGGTCGGGAATGAGCCCCTGATTCGGGTTGAAGGTGATTGTCTGTTTGGCAGCTCGAGCTAGGGCAAACTGGGTCGTAAAAATATTTAAATCACCGCCAGTCAGTCGGATAGTTCCATCGGGACGCAGATTGCTCAGACTGCCATTCAGAGTGAGATCGCCAGCTACCTGAAAGTTGACAATCGGTGGGAGTTTTGCTGATACACCTTTACCCAGTGCTATCTGTAAATTGTTAAATGCCACTGGCGGAGCAGAGGCAGCAGCAGGAGCCGTTTTCTTTGTTGCGGGGTTTCCTACGGCAGCCACGTCAACAGATGAGACTTTGGACTTCTCTAATTGTTTAGCTGTAGTCCCACCTGCACCATTGCCACTACTAGACACAGCAGCTGCACCAGCCATCGTTAGTGCCTTGGTTAGTAACACTTGCCCTTTAGACAGCATCACGTTTCCGCCAAGGACGGGTTGAAGTGCAGAGCCAGTGATAACAACATTGCCATCGACACCGCCCTGGTAGTAGTCGGGCAAGTTCACCTTCAACTGGTTCAGGGCGACTGTGAGCGGATTCGCTACTGGAGCATTCGTAGATGCTTGGGCAAAGATAGGGATCGCTCCCTGCGCCGCTACAGTCCCTTGCTTGAACTGCCCCTGAATGCCGTCCACCTGGATGCGATCGCCATTAAACCGTGCAGTACCATTGACATTGGTTAATGGCTGTTTAGGAAGCATGGCAGCAGAAATGGTAGCATTGCTAATCGTGGCAGTTCCGGTCACTAATGGTCGCCTAAGTGTCCCGCTTCCCTGAACCTGCAACCTTCCTTGACCTCCTTCCCAAGCAACTTGGTTGGTTAACACGTTCAACAGCCCCAATCCCTGGTTTTGCACATTTACGCTGAGGTGAATTTGATCGTTATTCGGCTTAACACCAGAGGGCAGTGCATACGGAATGCTACCGTTAATTTGAATTGGCGAATGTGAGTTGGCAACGACGACACTACTATCGAAGTTTAGTCTTGCATTGTTATAGCTAAAACTTGTGGTTGCGGAATTGATCGGCTGCTGGTTCAGGGTTGCTCCTGTCAGGTCGATTTCGCCAATCGCCTGAGGATTGTGTTGGCTACCTGCCACTGTGGCTGTCGCATTCAGTAGACCTGCAACCGAAATTGGTAGACTTTTGACAAATTGGTTTAAAATCCCAATGGGAAAATTCCGCACCCGCAACTGACCCGATTGATCAGGTCCGCCAACTTGACCGACAAAGGCGACTTGCCCCAGATTCGAGTTGAGCCTAAAAGGTAGGATAGTTAGGACACCATTGCTAAAGCTACCCTTAGCAATCACGGGATTAAAAAAGTAGTTGCCCCATTGCCAGTTGCTCCCCAGTAAATTGAACTTTGCTGCCACTCCCGTCTTCAAAGAACCCTTTGCAGAAAGTTCTCCATTGATTGTGCCTCGAAAGTCAGATAATGGAGGTAGTGGAGAAGCCTTAGCTTTAGCTAAGAGCTGCTGTTGCTGGATTTTTATTTCTGAGTAAATGTTGAGCTGGCTAAGGAGGGAGGCATTGGGCGCACCGACTGGCGTCGTCGTGACAGCATCTGCCTTAGCATAGGTTGGAACAGTTAACCCTCGTTTGAAATCCTGAATATTGTACAGCTGGAGTGAGGTCAAGAGGGTGTGGATTTGAGCTTGAGCGATGTTTAGCGCGACCTGGAATTGCGGACCATTAGGGGATTGGTTAAGGCTGCCATTCAGGGTATAACGAGTGACTGGTCCTTGCGTCAATACACCATTTGCCAGAGTTCCCCCACCATTGGCGTAGCGGAACTGAGCAGTGAATTGATCGCCAATAAAGGTGCCAATACCGGGTCTGGCGATTGCGATCTGACCATCAGCCGCGTATGTATTTAAGTTCAGCCCCACATTGGCATCCAAAATCCCAGAAACAGGTTGGGAGGCAAGGATGGGTGGGAGGGGGGCAACCGCCTTAAAAATACTAATGGGGAAGTTACTTGCCGTTACCTGTAGTGTCTCGCCAGCTGTTTTCCCCGTTGCGATGGCGGAGCCGAGCTGGAACAAAAACGAAACGGGTCGGTAGGTAGGTGATAGAACTAAAGAGATCCGATCCTTAGCGCCTGCAATCTGTAAACTGGCTCCTTTTCCAGGGTTTAAGTTAATATTCCCAGCCAGAACTGGGTCAAAAGCTAACCCTCCTGCCACCAAGTCTTGCAACCGTAACTGCCCAAAAGCAGAAACTCCAGACAAATTGAGCGGTGAGAGTGGGCTAGAAAAATTGACATCTGTATTAAGAAGACCCCGGATATCTGGGAAAAACCCATTCTTACCAAACCGACTAGCTAGAGCCACTGCAGCTATCGGTTCCAGATTGACCTGATTAGCAGTTACAGAGCCAGAGACCCGTCCATTACCGAGCTGGATATTATTAGCTGTTACTGTACCCCCAGCTACCCCTAAACTACCGCTAGCATTACCCCGAACATTCGGAAGTGAAAGTGCCGCCAGGTTGCCCGACAAGTTAAACCGACCGTTGCTAAGTGTTCCTTGGAATTGTGGGGGAGCCTGTGGTAGCAGCCGTTGAAGTTGAATTCCAGAGGCTGTACCTGCCACCTGTAGCTGACCACCTGTTGCAAGTTGGACATTAGTCGCTCTGACTGTGCCCCCAGCGACATTTAAGCTGCCTGTGGCATTTCCCCGAACGTTATTGAGGTTTAAAGCTGTAAGACTGCCAAACAAATTGTACCTGGCATTAAGTGGTCCGATTTTGCCCTGCACTTGTGAGGGGAGTTGTGGCAAAGCCTGCCCGACTTGGAGCCCAGACACCACACCCGATGCCTGCCATTGACCACCTGCTGTCTGAAGATTTGAGACTGTCACTGTCCCGCCAGCTACGTTGACACTAGCGTCGCCTTGAAGTGCTAATTTCTGAGGTTGGAAAGCCGCTGTACTGCCCGATAAGTTGAATGTGCCGCTGATCGGTGCCCTCAAGGCTGGGGGAACCTGTGCCAGGGTTTCTGGCTTGATACCAGCTAAGTTGCCCGATACCTGAAAGTGGCCTCCAGCTGCATGAATATTTGAGGCCGTGACCGTACCACCAGCTATATTCAAATGCCCCGAACCTTGGAGAGCAATCGCTTCAGGTTTGAAGGGTGTTGTTGTATGACCTGAAACGTTAAGTGCTCCACTCAATGGAGTTTTAAAGGCTATATTATTGTTTAATTTTCCTGGGTACAGATGATCGATGGTAGCCGTCGCCTGAAAGCGATTATTGGCAAATTGCCCTGTTGCCTTGATGGTACCACCCGCCAAGCTCAGTAAGGCGTTGCGGACCAATAGGGAGTTTTTCCCTGTAATAATTGTTGCTTGACCAGTGGTGGGGTATGTAGCTTGGGGTAATTGCCAACTCGCAACTGTCTGGAGATTTGTTACAGTGCCAGTGACTCTAGCTTGGGCTGCAATTGGACCGAGGTGGACTTGGGCTGGAACGCCGTAAAGGCGAGCTAGAGCATCTCCGGGAATGTTGGTAGCCTGCACGTTAAACCCTGTTCCTGGCTTTGGTCCTAGCCCGATTGAGCCAGCACCCGTGATTTTCCCACCAGCTGTTGGTATAACCTGCAAGTTCTTCAGATCTAGTGTTGCTACTGCCGCAGCAAATGACAGTTGGGAGCTGATCGTCTTGAAACCAACCCGATCGACCCGAACTGGTGTGAGGTTGGCAAACGAGCCTGAGAGAACAGGAGCAGCAATCGGTCCCGTCACTCGCAAATTGGCTCCAAAGGAGCCCTTTGTAGCTACAGGCAGTTTGAGATTGAAGGTGTCCTCGACGCTAACCAGACTCACCGTTGGCACGCGAGCGGATATATTGAAGTCACCCAGGGTATCAAGTGACCCAGAAGCGAGGAGGGGAACTTTGCCAAAACTGCTGGTGACATTTTCTAGTCCCACCTG
>JAFASY010000205.1 GCA_019244235.1 Chroococcidiopsidaceae cyanobacterium CP_BM_ER_R8_30 | reverse complement strand
AAGAATTTTTACGTTCTCAGGAAGCTCGTACTTATGAACAACTCGATCGAGCTATTACTAAAGCTCTAAGTTTAGTGACTCAAAAAGACATAGTTAGCTGGTTGACTCACTGCTGTTACTATGTTCCATCCAATTGAAAATTGCTCTGAGAAAACCGGAGGGCTCGCTCTTCACCAGAAGAATCTGACAAATCGTCGTAAGAATCTGAAAGCAGTCAAGCATTGGAACTCATTACACTTGCAAAAGAGAACAAGGAGAATCTAATGCAGCCAGTACTAGACAAAGAGCGGCAAAAGAAGTATTCAAGCTTTTGCCGCTCCTACTCGTTTTTGCCACACAACCTTTGAAGCTGTACAATCTCACGGTGAGTAGGTGAACGATGTGATTGAGCTTGGTGAGATGCGGCTCATCCTGATCCACGGCTTCGGTTGCAGTAGCGCGGACTGGTCCAGTCAATTGGATTCTCTCACCCGTTTAGCCGACGTAATTGCTCTAGATCTTCCTGGTCAGGGCGATGCCAAGCATCCAGCCAGATCTCTGATTGGTGAGATGGCGGAGGCGGTGAATGATGTGAGACGGATTGCCTCGAGTGCGCGCACCGTATTGGTGGGACACAGCATGGGCTGTCGTGTCGCACTCGAGGCCGCGCGACGCATGCCCAAGGCTATCGTAGGTATCGTGCTGATTGAGGGTAGCCTGCGGGCAATTGGAAATCCCGATGAGGCTGTCCGGCGTCATCGGAGCCACTCCACCGAAGAAAATAAGGTGTTACTGAAACAGGACTTCGCCGGTATGTTCAGCGGTGCCACGCCTGCCGCCTTTCGAAGGCTCGTTTCGCAACGCATTGAGATGATGGACAGCGAATTTGCCGCACGGCTTATGGAGGATATGACCTGGTGGGATGCGGCGGACGCGGCCAGCGCGCTACACGCCGTCCGAACGCCAATGCTGGTAATTCAGTCAACCTACAAGGAGCCGGGAGTTGAGCGCAGGTCAATCAACGTGGAGGAGATGTCGCCGTGGCTGCGGCTGATCAGCGAGCAAGCTGCGTCACGCGCAGAAATTGTCCGACTTGCAGAGCTGGGACACTTCCCTCAGGTAGAAGCGCCAACACTGATCAATACTCTCATTAGTGCGTTCATAGAGCGTCTAAAGCTACTCCATTAGCAACTTAGGCATCAAAACAGAAACATCCGCTAAGGACACAAACCCAGATTTCTCATCAGGTAGAGGACAATAGAGACTTGGAGCTGGGAGAATACAACCACTACAATGCTCCCTTGCCGTGGAGAGCCCATGGTCCCATCAAAAACCGAGTCACAACCCGGAACCTATCAGTTTGGTCAACTCGGACGCCGCCAAGTCATTGCCGATTTCAGTGGTGGTCAAATCACTTCTGATGCTGGATTAGTCCTGATTGCCCAACTTGACCGACACTACCAGATCACCCAACGACTTGCTAAGTGTTTTGATTTGAAGACCATCGAGACATTAAGCGAGTTCAGCACTCCTTAGCGGACTTGATAGCCCAACGAATTTACGGATTGGTGCAGGGATATGAAGACCTGAATGACCACGACTGTTTGCGCTCTGACCCAATGTTTGGCATTGCTGTGGGCAAACTGGAAAGTCAGCACCCCCGATGTGCGCCATTAGCTGGTAAGAGTACGCTCAATCGTTTGGAGCAGGCTAAGAGCCCAAAAGATATCAGCTCTCAAGACCGTTATCTGCGCGTGGCTGTCAAATCCCAAGCCATTGAGCAACTGTTGATTGACTTGTTCTTCGACTTGTCTGCTCCAGCTCCAAAAAGCATCTTCATTGATATGGACGTGACAGACGACCCTGTGCATGGACAGCAAGAGCAAGCATTTTTTAACGGCTACTATGACCATGAATGCTATGCCCCTTTGCTGATTTTCGGTGAACATCATCTATTAGCAGCCAAACTCCGCCCCAGTAATGTAGACCCAGCCGCCGGAGCCTTGGAGGAGTTACAACGAATTATTCCTCAGATTCAGCAACGCTGGTCAAACACCCAGATTATCGTGCGCGGTGATAGTGCTTATGCACGGAACGAGATCATGAGTTGGTGTGAGGAACAAGGTGTAGACTATGTGTTAGGGTTTCCCGGCAATGAGCGATTGCAGCGCATGACCTGTGAATTGGAAGGTAAAGCTCAAGTCGAATTTGAACGCTGTCAAACTGTTCAGCCTCCGCTGCGATCTACAGCTTGGTTTCGCTCTCTCCACTACCGCACCTTAGATTCGTGGAGTCGGTATCGGCGGGTTGTGTGCAAGCTGACATATGATACTGGCGGTGCCAAGCGCCGCTATGTTGTCACCTCATTACCCGCTCATCAAGTTATCCCCAGTTCTCTCTACACTGACTACTACTGTCCCCGTGGGGATATGGAGAACCGCATTAAAGAACATCAACTGGATCTATTCAGTGACCGCACCTCGGCTCATGTCTTCGATAGCAACCAATTGCGGTTGTGGTTTTCCTCGGTTGCCTATGTTCTGATGCAGGCACTGCGGCAACACTGCTTAAGCCAAACTGAGTTAGCCACCTCTCAACTTGGCTCCATTCGTCTCAAACTTCTCAAGTTAGGGGCACAGGTTCGGATTAGCGTCCGTCGGGTCTTGATCGCTATCAGTAGTGCCTGTCCCTTCCAAACAATTTTTGCGACTGTTTACAGGAAATTGCAGTCGTTACCTAATACGAGCTGAGTCACCTGTACCTGTTGTTACCTATTCTTGCACCTCCCTAACTGGTTGTTTTTTCATGACCAGAATTTTCTCATGGTTAAACTGGTCTCCGGCCTGAATCTGACCGTTTACTAGTCGTCCTGCACCTATCAAACCAGGTAAATTTTACTTAGTCAATGAGTGCGTTTTTCAGGAAAATCTAGCTAATTCTTGAAGAAAGCCAAAATCAAAGCTCAAGTCAGCAAAATTGCTCGATTCCCAAAGGCTCGTGAGAAATCCGGGTAGAAACCCAAATGCCATACCGGGGTTCAAGCATTCTACTTTTCCTTAAAAACTATGATAAATCGGTTGATTTACGAAAATTGTCATTCATTGAAATACTTCTTTAAGCTCGACTTTGTCCTTAAGTTTAGAAGCCTTCAGTTTCTGTTTGAGGGTTGCATCTGTACCTAAAGCACCCAACACCACAAGGATACCTAACATAAAGGAGGGTTCGGGAACAGCAATAACATTTGGAACTAGATAGCTACCATTTTGAACTGTTTCGGTCGGTAAGTAGTCTCGCAGAGTTAGGTTAGAAGGACTCCCAGCTTGAACAGGCAACCAGTCAGCAGTCCCTGAAACTGGTTCGGTAGCTGAAAGAGTAATAGTTAACGAGCCATCAGGATTAAATACCAAATTATTTGGCGTATTGCTACTAATGGAATAAATATTGTAGGGATTAGGATTAAGTAACCCTGTGCATCATAAGCAGTTATCGACCAGAAGCCATTGGTATTAGGAAGCGAAGGTGGCAGACCTCCAGGCGGAAAGGTAATGGTGTATGTATTTGACCCATTGAGGGCTGTGCCGTCGGCTGTTGATATATTTAAATAGACAGCTTCCTGGGGTTCGTTAGCCGCAATACCAACCCTAGCAATTATTGCCCGAAAAGGATAGTTCGTTCCATAATTACCCAGCTTGCCACCACCATTAAAACCGAAACCCAGAGCAGCTTGGATCGCCGCCTCTGCCTGTTCCCCTATGATTGTCGGACCAGAAGAGGAGGGAAGACCAGTAGTACCATCACCAATACTGATCGAGGCAAAATTGCTGATGAGATTTTTGAGTTGGGTTTGGGATAGCCCCCCACTTCCTACAGATAGAGGGTTATTTGACAAATCTGCGTTTAATTGTTGGAATACCTCTAGGGCGGTAGTGGGAGTCGGCGCTGTAGCTATGTTGGCAAGCTGTGCAGCGAATAGAGGAGTTTGCCCCAGAGCAAATATACCAGCAAATTCGGATTGGACCGTAGGCTGAGTATAGGTGCCACTAGGCGGAGTAATGGTATACCCCTCCTGCAGAGTATTCGCACTAGCTAAACTTGTTGCACTTGCTTGATCCGTGACCGCAGTTCGAGAGAGTAACCAGACCGAATTAGTATCAGACGAGATCTGTGTATATCCCGTCGGCACAGTTCCGTTATAGCCTGGTGGAGTAATATTGTTGCCAATGAGGCGGGTGAAAACCCTACTGATAGCGATTTGAGAGTTGACATTTTGTTACCATACCTATAAATTGCTTGGGCACTGCTGCGAACACTCCGCACCAACCAAGTAATACTCTTACAGCCAGGGATGACGTGGTGGATTGACGTTGTTGAGGAAATAGTTGCCCACGGCATAGTATTTCCATCGGGCAGGATCGTGTAGTGTATGAGTCCGGGCATTGCGCCAGTGACGGTCTAAGTTATACTCCTGCAAAGTTGACTTAGTGCCTGCCAACTCAAACAGCTTATTAGTTGTCAAGATTGACACCTCAGCTGCTAGGGCTTTCGCCTCTGCAACAGCAATGGAAGCCTCTGCCACGCTGGTGTCTGTTGGGTTTTCATTGGCCCGATCGATATACTCACCCGAACGACGCAGCAACTCTTCGGCGGCGTGAACCTGGATCACCAAGTTGCCAACGTTGTAGATAGTCAGTGGATCTTCGTAGCCGTGTTCCAATTCAACATCAATCCAGGGACGGGCATAATTGCGGACATAGTGAATGGTGTCTCTCAAGGCTGCCTTGGCAATGCCGACATCCACTGCTGCCTGGATAATCTGGGCAACTGGTCCTTGAGTTGTAGGACGTTCAAACGCTAGGTAGTGAGGGATGACCTGCTCTTCAGAGACATTGACATTCTCGATAATGGTGGTGCCACTGGCAGTGGTGCGCTGCCCAAAACTACTCCAGTCGTCGATCACATTCAATCCAGGTGTGCCCCGTTCTACCAAGACAATCACTGTTTTATCGTCATCGTTGCGAGCAATCACCGGAACCCAGTCTGCTACCAATGCTCCACTTGAGTAGAATTTGCGCCCATTCAAAACGTACCCAGAGCCAGAGCGTTCAAGCCGTGTCTGCACATCGGTGACTGATTTAGTGCCAACCTCAGAGAAGGCATTGCCAAAGCGTTTACCTTGCAACACTAAGTCAAAGAAGAAGCGCTTCTGCTCCTCTGTACCATCTAAGCGAATGGACTCGACAATGTAGAGGTGATTTTGGGGAATTTGTCCTAGGCTAGAATCAGCCTCCGAGATAATTTTGGTCACTTCTGCCAGAGTGGCATTGGACACGAAAGCACCGCCATACTCCTTGGGTACCGTGATACCCCAAAGCCCACTCTCAGAATATTGGTTCACCTCATCTAGTGGGATCTTGCCTTGCCTGTCTCTTTCAGAATCCCCTTTAGCAAATTCAGTCGCAAGTTGTTGAGCGATCACGATCGCTTCTTGATCGTCTCGAATCACGTACGCTTGCTTACGGTCGGTATCAATCACAGATGTCATACTTGAACTCCTTAAATCGATGGTTGATCTTGTTCAAGGAAGCCTCTGGAGCCTAGGTGGTGTCAAAATCTCGCTATGCAACTACTAATTCTTCGGTCAGACGATGGGCTTCTAACTGCCGCACCAAGGGAATTACCTCTTGACCAAAGGCTGGTAGGTCATCGCTGTAGTGCAAAAACCCTAACAAGAACAAATCTACTCCCACTTCGTAATACTGGCGGATGCGCTCGACCACTTGCTCCTTAGTCCCAATCAGTCCAGTTTTAAAGCCATCGTTGTACTGCACCAAGTCTGAAAAATTAGAATTAGCCCACATTCCCTGCCGCTCGCGAGTTGAGGCTCCAGCATTCTTTACGGCTTCCCCAAACCCATGAACTGCCTCGACATCTGCTTTGGCAATAATTTCCTCTAGCACTGCATAAGCCTCAGCTTCCGTATCCCTAACTAAGGCAAACGCATTCAAACCGAACTTAACCTTTCGCCCCTCCTGACGGGCAAGAGCAGAAACTTCTTGAATCTGCTCCTTGACCCCTTCAATAGAATTGCCATTCATGAAGTACCAATCTGAGACACGAGCTGCCATGCGTCGAGCCGCCTTGGAGTTGCCACCTTGAAACACTTCTGGGTGGGGTACAGACAGTGGCTTCGGCTTGACCCATCCCCCGTTAATTCGGTAGAAGTCTCCTCGGAAGTAAAACTCATCCTCTGTCCACATGCCCTTGAGCACGCGGATGAATTCTTCGGAGCGACGGTAACGCTCATCGTGGTCTAGCCAGGGTTCACCGTAGATAATGAACTCATCCTTAAACCAACCGCTCACGACATTCAAAGCGAAGCGACCACCAGAAAGAGCATCGATGGTTGCACCCATTTTGGCAACCACACCTGGATGCCATAAACCTGGATGCACAGCCGCAATCAACTTCAATCGCTCGGTTACGGGAGCCAAAGCTGCCACTGTTGTAAGTGCCTCTAGCTGATTCTCAGCCCCGTAACTGGCAATAAATCTGGCCTGTGCTAGAGCGTAGTCAAAGCCAACCTGCTCGGCAGTCTGAGCCAGTTGAGCGTTGTAATCGAAAGTCCAGTTCGTGCGCTGGGGAATCTTACTGACGACAAGCCCTCCACTAACGTTGGGCACCCAATAGGCAAACCGAATATCCATGTAACACCTCCCTTGCTTAAATTTGGTCAACTGTTGATCTAGATGGTTTGGAAAACTAAGAACGGTTCAGCTCCACATAAGCCCGCCCATCGGAAGCTGATCGACGCCGCACAGCTTCTACCAAGTCGCGCAGAGAGTGTTTCAGTCTCTGGTCAGTTTCTTCATCCACCAGCAAGCTACCATCTGCCTGCAGTTGCAGTTGCTTATCTACCGCATAAACACCGCCTAGTACATGCCGCGCTTTCAGCTCAGACAGCACGGGTTTCAAGGCATAATCGATGGCTAACAAATGAGCAATTGTCCCCCCAGTGGCAATGGGCAGCACGGCTTTGCCACGTAGTGCTTCCTGAGGTAACAAGTCTAGAAAGGCTTTGAGCAACCCGGTGTATGCAGCTTTATAGATTGGCGTGGCAATAATCACGCCATCTGCTTTCTCCAGTATTGCTTTCGGCTCCTCCAGTGCTGGACTGTCATAGCGCCCGTGGACTAAAACTTCAGCAGGAAATTCGCGAACAGAAATGGTGTGGGTCTGAAAGCCTTCTTGCTGCAAGAGCTGGTTGGCATATTCCACTAGTCCATAGGTTCGGGAGGGGTGAGAGGGACTGCCTGCAATTGCCAAGATATTAGACATGGGAGTCTCCTTTAAAATACGGTAACTTGATTGACTTATAGTATTAAGAGAACAAATCAAAAGTATTACATAGTCACTCAGGTAACGCAAGAGATTTTTATGAAAAATTTGGCATTCCTGTAGACTTTGAACGCTGTGGATCAAAACACTGCATCTGAATCAGGTGTGTCTGTTTTGTACTACGGCAATATGTGGGTTGAGGCTTACGGGACTGGCGCGGCTCGAACGCGCGACCTAGCGCTTAGGAGGCGCTCGCTCTATCCATCTGAGCTACAGCCCCAAACTATAAAGCGATCATAGCAGGGGAGAGAAGTACTTGTACTTTTTAATCACCAGACCGCCAAGATTGTTCCCAAGGACCACCGCCTACTTCTAAGCCACAGAGAGAACTTTTGGCTTCCAGGAGCAGCCGAGATTTGCTGCCATGACGCGAACGCAGTCGTAGAATCACATCCCCCCGCATCGTATCGCGGCAGCAGAAAATTAAACCGTTTTCTGTCGGTGCCCGTAGTGGAGTACCGGGGAGAGTTGTTGTCCCAGTTAACTCAACTTCAAACTGAGGATTTCTTGCCCACATTTGCCATCTGCCCCAAGGCTGGATATCCCAATGCACCTCAGAATTCCACGGGACAAATTCATAAAATTTACCCTGATAGTGTAGCCCAACCATTGCTACAGATTCCATCCACCACAGCACGCCCCGTCTGCCGCCGCCAGCTGTTAAAGCTAGTCCGTCGGGTTCGCCCTCAAAACTATTGCAATTGAGCCAGAACCATTTTTGAGGAAACGCCCCACCCCAATTTTTCTCTCCGTAGGCGGGAGCGTTGGTGAATTCATAGCGATCGCCATTCCACTCAATCCAACCAGTTGCTAGCCCATGCGCCATCAAGATCTGCCATCCTGGTTCAAAAATTGGTAAGAAGGATAACCAGCCAGCTGTTGAATGCTGTGGTGCATTTCGCCCTCCCCAACCATATACAGGTTGAATAGAATATTGCCAACGACAAGCTCGTTTGCTACTCGGATCGCAAATCACTCCCTGATTCCAATGAGCTGTAGCCTGATACCCCTGTTGCACATAGTGCTCAAACTCAGAGGGCATGAGCCAAAGCGGTTGAGTTGGTAAATCGGTTTTACCCCAATGTCCCAACTGTAGCTGAGATGGGCTAGCCCAAAATTGCTTCACATTAGGGAATGTTCGCCATAGGTACTCATCCTCTGGTCCGAGAATTTGTGCAGCACCGCCACTATGAGGTTTCCCACCTATGGGATCTTCAATAGAATACATGAAAGCGAAGGAATTACCATGTTCAGGCAAGGTTACACGGTAATACCAACCTTCAAAAAAGCGACGGCTACTACCATCCCAGTGATAACCACTATGAGGTACTGAGGTTTGGTCAAGAGAAGTGAAAATACTAACCATGAATTCTGACTGTTTTCATAAATAAAGACAGAGGCAACAAGGATATTGGATTTGCCTTCTTCAAAAGGTATACGCCACTAGCTGAAGCTTGCACCCGCTATATTAGTCTCTAATCCCATTTTTGGACCAAAGAACATTTTAGACGTTAGATTTCTGCTAGCAACTATGGTGAAGCCTTTATATGACTTCGACAACGACAAAATCAATTGACTGGTCCGCAATCGCTTCGGAGCTATCGGGGATGGAGGTGATTACCGATGCTACCCAGATAACGAAATTATCTCTAGACTATTATCATTTCTCTCCGGTGCTGCAACCACAGTTGAGAGATAAGCGAGGCGATTTGGTTGTTCGTCCTATTAGTGAGGCAGAAGTGTTACGAGTGGCACAAGTTTGTGTCAAGCACCAAGTCCCGCTAACAGTTCGAGGGGCAGGG
>JAFASY010000139.1 GCA_019244235.1 Chroococcidiopsidaceae cyanobacterium CP_BM_ER_R8_30 | reverse complement strand
CTTTTCATCTGTGACTGTACTGAATGGTCACATTCATCAAGTTGTTCATCATACGCAAGGTAATATCCGGTTCTCTACCGCCGCTGCAACAGCGTATCCACTACCGCCGCCAGGGCAAGGAGCGCAGCCAGCTCCAGTTACGTTGCCACAGAATCACTTGCTGGCAGCCTTGGGATTCCGCACTGTTGAATTTGCTCCCGGACACGATGTCAAAATTGACCAACATTCTCTGGCTTAGAGACCATCTGGAGAGTGTCAGAGCTGTGAACTAGCTAGTCTCACATTAATCCGAAAAAAACAATATCGGTAATGCGCTCAACGTTGAAGTCTAAGGTGAGCGGATGCCCAGGTAGATCCGTTTCACCTCCTCTAGTCCGATAACGCGGAGCAACTCCTGGACGTTGCACCAGAGAAACAGCAGTAGGACCAGCCAGAATTGAATTAACCAGAAATGAGGCTGGTCCAACATTTCCACCGTAGAAGCAAAACCTCCATGGAACATGATATGCTCGATTACTTGAACGACAACCCCCACGAGCCAGTAGATTAGCGTCTTCCATATCACGTTGTAAATGATGGGGATCTTGGGGAAAGGCTCCAGGAAAGGAAGGAAATCGGCAATGAGCACCACCTTGGCCGCCACGAGTGACCCTATAGCCGCGCTAGCGAAGGTTGAAACCTGGATGCCGTAATCTTTGAGCATCATGGCTTTCGTGAATGCTAGGGCGTTGAACGTTATGAAAAAATAGATCCAGACTGGCAGCAGGTCACGGAATTCGCGTTTGATCATTCTAGATACTTTGGACATGGGTCAACACCTTCATTTCGATAAGTTTGAGCGTGTCAGGAAGGGCAATCGTATCGATGCATGATTTGAACTTCTGCACGATAGCTAGTTAACACTACACAAAGGACGCTCTATATAGATGCCAGGGGTCTACATGGTGAATATACGCCTTTAAATCTTACGTAGGTAAGGGTTTTAGCTCTCTAGATGACTACAGGACCTTGAATCCTTACCCCTCCTTAAGTATTCAAGTTCTCCTAGAAAGCTTCATATTCAAAATAGCTGAGATGCTCGTCCTGCTAAAACAAAATCACGAGCTAAAATCCTTGCTGCAGAAACTGTCTCGCCTTATGTTAGTAGCCTGTAATAATGTTAATATCTTATAGTTTTTAGTTGTAACTCTTTGTAAGAAAGTTAACACAAATATGGAAAAAATTAGAAAAATTCAAACTTAAAAAAGATTAAGGTAGGTTTTCAAGTTGTTATTCGGCTTTACTAACTAGAGCATGAAATAGTGAACAGTTTAGGCAGCTGCGTAGGCTACATGTTTCTCATGAAAAAAGCGTTGTACAATGCTGGGTTGACACATTGCGCACTCCACAAATAGCGGCGGAGATTTCCCCTCATCTCGGTTTTGTTTTTGGGGCATTGCCGTCCGACAGCATTGGCTTTGACATCATGATTTAGTAATTTCTCTTAAAGAAGAAATTAAAAATGTTTAAAATATTCTCTTAAAGAAACTTAGCTTTTATTTATTAGAGGGCATTATGACCCAATTGCAAGTGGATCTGTATGGATTCTGGGGATCTGAGCTATTAGGGAGAACTCGAATACTTACCTCCTTAAGAATTCGAGGCTTTGTAGTTGTCTAGAGAGATGAAACCCTTATCTGGTAATATTTAAAGGCGTATATTCGCCGTGTAGATCCCTGGAATTGATGCTCCTATAGATGTCAAGGGTTTTTATCATCGTTTGGAGACACGAGTAAGCCCAGTCAAGGAAAAGTTTTACGAAAAATCTGATAGATTTACAGCCTCTTTTGTTACGCTTCCGTTTCAGTTAGCTTTTGTTAGAAAAATTAATTATCTCACTTACAGGAGAGTCTTTGTAACATGCCCTAGTCTGGTAAAATTGCAGATGGATAGTTTTATTAAAATCACAAAATGACTATGTCTTCCTCCAAATCTAGAATAGTTGTGGCTGCAGCCTGTGCTGGTCTCTCTTTTATGATGGAAGTAAGTGTATTGTCTCGCATGGTGATCGCGCAACAATCTCCTCAAATAAATTTCCCACCTGTGGCCGAGGGTTGTCAGGCCCTTAAAGAAGTCACTACCCAACAAACAACTATTCGGAAGACGATCAAAAGAGGTGATGAGAATACAGGCTTTGCCGTACCCACTGGTCAGGACTTTCAGTCTTTCACCGTGCAGATGATCCCAGAAAATACAGCTAATTATGAGCTGGCAGTCGACTTCAAATATAGCGACGGTAGTACTGCTCAGGTTTTCTCGAAAAAGGCCTACTTGCAACGCCTGAAATTAGATTCTCTCTCTCTGCGCTCTCCTAACTCCAAGCAGCCTTATCAGGTTAATCTCCAAGTCAGAGGACCCCGTGACAATGTTTATAATGTGCTTGTTCAAGCCTGTTCAAAGTAGGAAGCGTCAGCAATTCTCATTATGAAACTTTAACTAGTATTGGGTGGGATGTCTAACTCTAGACCTTCCAATATGAAGGTCAGCAAATGCTCCCAACTGTCGAAGTATATGTAACGGGTTAAAGCTCGCAAATCATCAAAAAAGGTTTTGCGAGCGCACTTGCCTACTCGCAGGAGTTTGTACTTCTGGTCGAGTAATTCCAGTAGCGTATGGAATAGAAGGAACAGAATATTGAGAGTCGCCAGTAAGGAGGAGAGATACTGCTTGCCATGCCCAAAATTGTGTGGGAGCGTAACAAATCGGGGTGTTTTGTAGTATAGATATGAAGAGACAAAAGTTATTGAGAAGAATTTACGGAAAGTTAAGCTTTTTCACGTTCATTTTCTCAATAAGTCGTCTTTAAATCAAAAAAGCACTACATATGTGACAAAAGCCGCACGGTTTGTTACGCTCCCAGTACTAATTATTCTGACAATTTCACCCTGATTAAAGGTTCTCACGATTGATAGGAGAAATGCGAAATCCCGATGGGGTGTAGCTGGAGGGAAGATGCTCTGCCGGGATTGTGCTAGCATTACCATCTCGCAGGGCTGTGTAAAGGGGTGATAAAATTTCAATCTCCGCCTCGTTACATTGCTTAAGGATATTAGCGTGGAGATCGGAATAAATTTCGTGC
>JAFASY010000049.1 GCA_019244235.1 Chroococcidiopsidaceae cyanobacterium CP_BM_ER_R8_30 | reverse complement strand
CCTGGCAGCGGCAGGTTTGATTACTGTCGTCTGGACTGGCTCCTATCGTTCCGTAGAACGTGTGGCGATCATTGTCGGCCTATTCGAGTTGGTCTTCGTCGTCGTGGCTTGGTGCGCTCGCCCTAGCGGTGAAATGATGCTAGCTGGCATGACTCACCCGGCGCTGGGAAACTCTAGTTATCTCTACTTACTAGCAGCTAACATTGGCGCGGTCATTATGCCGTGGATGGTCTTTTATCAACAGTCTGCTGTGATTGATAAAGGATTGATCGTCTCCGATCTGCCCCCAGCCCGGTGGGACACCCTTGTTGGTTCCGTTGTTACCCAAATCGTGATGGCAGCAGTGCTGATCGTCACGGCGGCAACGATTGGAACGTCAAATCCCAACGCTCCGCTAGATACCGTACAGCAGATAGCGAATGCCATTACCCCCTTTCTAGGTACCTTCAATGGTCGCATACTTTTCGCGATGGGAATGAGTGGTGCATCGTTAGTAGCTGCGATTGTTGTCTCCCTCACAGCGGCTTGGGGAGTCGGAGAAGTTTTAGGTTTCAAACGCTCCCTAGAACATCGTCCTCAAGAGGCACCCTGGTTCTATGGAATTTTTGTGTTTTGTGTGGCGCTGGCCGCTGTTATAGTGGCCTCTGATGTCAACTTAGTAGCAATGAGTGTGGCTGTACAGGTAATGAATGCATTGCTGCTGCCGATTGTCCTGGGATTTCTCTATGCCTTAGCTTGTCGGGCTTTACCTGCACAATATCGTCTGCGGGGGCGATATCGGACAATTACCTTGCTTATGATCATTATCACCTCCTGCTTGGGTGTTTACGGTGGCATATCAGGGGCATTGTCATCCTAAGTCTTGGGCTCACCCCGCGCTCTTAGCAACGGGGATGAGCGCTATAGCCTGTGGCTCATTTAAAGAACAGCTAGTACCGGGCGTTAGGGAAGGCTGTGCATTGGCTCCCCCAAGTGATGCTACGCCTATGATACTTGCAACCACTCCCTTAATTGCCGTTTCCTATCGCAGATGCTTCCCTAATTAGGGATGTCAGTTTCTCCTTAATCTCCTTTCCTTGCAAAGGATATCCTACTCCTCTAAAGTAAGGCTTCTGGTGAGAATTTTGCCACGGCTTCTAATTTAGCTTTATCTCTGCTAACTTCTCCAACAAGATTTCTGCTAAATCCAGGAGTTCAATCTCATCGTTTTCATTACTTGCATTGCGGTTAGTTCCTTTCCCTCATGGCGTCGGTTAAGTACAGCCGAAGGTACTCCAGCTTTCTCGCTAAGATGACCTCTGGGCCATCGCTTACCTTCCGATTGAGCCAATCCTGAAAGTTGTACTTCTTCGTTTTGTATCTAAATACAACTCCCAAGTCCAAACCACATCCTACCTCACAGAATAATATTCCTTTCAAGGAATGTCAACTCTAAATTTTAGGCGAAAACGCGCTTAAGTAGCGATTACCTCATTCACATTTTCTACTGATAAAAATGACGAGTAATGAACCTTTTTGGAGTTTAATGGCTACAGGTTAGCCATACGTAAAAGTCCAACAGCCCCCGACTATGAAGCGATCGCTCACTATCCTTGCCCTTTGCTCAGCATATCTGTCATCCCTCATCCCTGTATCTGCTACCGCCACACCACCTAGAACGCCAGACCAAACCGTGAATTGTGAGATCCTGGTAGTTGGAGGTGGGTTAGCAGGTGCTGCCACAGCTTATGAAGGGCTACTGGCTGGACGAACTGTTTGTCTGACTGAAATTACAGATTGGGTTGGAGGACAAATTTCCGCTCAAGGCACTTCAGCTCTAGACGAAAAGGGTACACAGCGCTCTCTACTTTTCTTTCCCCGTGGCTACCTAGAATTTCGGCAGCGAATTAAAAGCTACTACGGCACTCTCAATCCTGGAAATTGCTGGGTGAGTGAAGTCTGCTTTCTCCCCCGCGATGGAGCTAAGATCCTGTTTTCTATGTTGCAAGATGCGGCTAAACGAGGTCATGGCAAGCTGAATTGGTTTCCCTCAACGGTCGTGAAGGAACTGGAAATCGATCCATCTGGGCATTTGATTCAAAGCGCGATCGCCATTCAGCATCGTCCAGCTAAAGGGGCACCGCCCCTCAACACCGAACCCTTGTCCCAAACGATTGGAGATTCATATCAGTACGAGAATTCACCCCGATTTGAGAAAACGATCCTGCGTTTCGTCCCCTCCCAAGTGAAAAATCGTCGACTGGCTCAGAGTCCTGCCCCTAATTGGTATGTCGTTGACGCCACGGAAACAGGTGAGATGATTGCCCTTGCCGATGTTCCCTACACTCTAGGCATTAATCCCCGTTCCTATCAAGAGCCTTCATCTTCCAGAGCCACGGGTGACGATCACTGCACTCAAGGCTTTACCTATACCTTCGCTATGGAGGCAACTAAGGAGCCGCAAGCCAATCCAATGCCGCCATTTTATCCCCAATATGCTCCTTACTATAGCTATGAGTCACCGCGACTAGCCAACTTTCCCTTAGTTTTCACCTATCGGCGCATTTGGGATCCTCATCCTGGGAAACCCGCTAAATTCGGCGGCATTGAATTTACAACTCCCACACCAGGCGACATTTCTATGCAGAACTGGACTTGGGGTAACGATTACCGTCCAGGCACCGTTGCAGATAACCTGATCTACACTCGCGAGCAGTTGCAAGCTACTGGTCAACTGCAAACAGGAGGTTGGATGGGAGGACTCAGACAGGAAAGCCTCCGTCATGCTGAGGAAAATGCCAAGGGCTATTTCTACTGGCTGGTTGCTGGGACAACTGATTCTCAATTAGGTCCAGGTGTGAAGCAGCCCGAACCTAACAATCGTTACCTAACAGGGTTAGATTCTCCTATGGGTACAGTACATGGATTGTCCAAATACCCTTATATCCGAGAAGGAAGACATATCATTGGTCGTCCTGCCTGGGGATGGCCTCAAGGCTTTGGAGTATGGGAAATTGATATCTCCCGTAAAAACTTCCTGCAAGACTATTACCGTCAAGCCCTGTCCCCAGACACATTTTTCAGCTTGCGGGCGGCACTGGCTGGGCTACAATCAACAGCTTTAATCGCCGGGATTGAGCCAGCGTCACAGGTCAAACTGCGGACTCGCGCCACTATTTACCCTGATTCTGTTGGTATTGGCTTTTATCCCATTGACTTCCATCCTTGCATGGCTATGACTCCACCAGAACTTCCTGGTAACTTTGACTATCCAGGTGAGCGGCGTGGCGCTGACCAAACTTACCCATTTCAGATTCCCTTGCGGGCGATGATCCCCCAGAAAATTGACAACATGTTAGTAGTGGGTAAAATTATCGCCACTAGTCACATTGCCGGAGCTGCTTATCGCGTACACTCCTTTGAATGGTCATCTGGAGCGGCGGCTGGCACTACTGCGGCTTTTGCTTTGACAAAAGCGATCGCGCCTTACCAGCTAGTGGAACAGCTACCTACACCAGAACCACTACTGGAACTCTTACAACATCGCTTAGAGCAAAATGGCAATCCAATTGCCTTTCCTAATACCTCGATTTTCAACAACTCCTGGCAAGACTGGAAATAGCTCGACCGATTTTAGATTTTGGATTGACATTTTCTCGCCTTAACTCCCTCTTCGGCTATGCTTGGAATGTAGTTATGTTAAGTTGTTTTCAGGAACTGTCCTATGCCTGAGGTACTCTCAGCAGAAGTTCAAGCAATGGCAACAGCACCAACAGTCGCACCTGAACGGTCTGGTCAAGTTACCCGCCAGCTCTATCCAAACTACAAAGTGATCGTATTGGACGATGATTTCAATACATTTCAGCATGTAGCTGAGTGTTTGATGAAATATATTCCTGGAATGACGGGCGATCTTGCTTGGCAACTAACAATCCAGGTAGACTCCGAGGGTCAAGCCATTGTTTGGGTTGGTCCCCAAGAGCAAGCAGAACTGTACCACCAACAACTGAGAAGGGCAGGATTAACTATGGCTCCATTAGAGGCAGCGTGAACAGCAATGAGCAAATCTACCGAGGGTAGGCTGGTTTGGAACCATTCCACCCATATCCCTGGACTGATTCCGATTCTAGAGCGTCTGACGCAGCAGGACTGCATTCAAACTATTACACCTGGAGTTATAGGTCGGGTTAAGGGGCATTGTCCCCAAATGCAATTGCGAGTGTCAGTGCCTATTCGGGGAGGGTTTAAGCTCATAGCACGGCAGGGTAAGACGGTGCAAGAGGTGTTCGTCCTGACATCTTTGAGCCAGGACAAACTGGAAGAATCGATTGTCAAAGCGATGAAAAACTGACCGCGGAAGGGGTCATGTGCAGGCACTGCCGTGCAAAGGCAATGTACCGTTGACGTTTTCTAATTAATTAGTCCTCTACATGCCGAACTGCGAGCCGACTGAGTGGAAGACTAAGGATGCAAGCAAAAGTCAAGAAGTAAGAGAAGGCAGCAGTCAGCTTCAGGCTTAGTAGCACCAGATCCCATTCAGGTAAACATATTTTTTGGACGCCGATAGCGACGCAGTAGACAATCCAGTACGAAAAACTCATGCTGAGTAGTGCCTGCTCTGTTGCCTCCAACTCATCTGCTTGAGCTTGGCTACCGTTAAACATCAAGAAGAGACCAGCAATACAAGCAACAAAGGAAATCAGCACCAGATAATCATGCCAGCTTAAATTTAGCATCTGCATAAGTCTGCATATCCCAAAAATTTTCAATCGCTACTCAGTCTAGAGGAATAGTGTTTTGGGATACAAAAATAGTTACAAACTGCAATAGATTGCGGCCCAACTTGCAAAGAATCGCAATAATCATGCAGATTCCCTAACAGCTACTTCCCTCAGCTTCACAAGCACCAATACTAACCCAACTGCTAGAACCATCTGCCCAATGTTCCTTTTTCCATATGGGAGCCTGATGCTTCAGTGTGTCGATTGCATAACGGCAGGCAGCAAATGCCTCTGATCGGTGGGGACAGCCCACCGCCACCAAAACGCTGATTTCTCCAATCTGCAAACGTCCAATCCGATGGTGGATAACGACTCGGTTCACATCAGGCCAGTTTATGCGGATATCTGCTGCAATTTGATGGAATATCTGGAGTGCCATTGGTCCATAGGCTTGATACTCCAGAGCTACCACATGTTTGCCATCAGTTTGATTGCGCACCATTCCACTCATAACGACTACTGCCCCATTGTCCGGAGCATCTGCTAAAGCGTAGGCTTCCTCTAGTGATAGGGGAGCAATGGCGATCGCCAAGCTATCTTCTGCTTTGACTTTGATTGAGGAGAGGGGCATAGTTACTTCCATTCATAATGTTATTAGTCTTCAACCCCCAAACTAGTACATCTTTAGTGGTCATTCACTCCACTCTTTTTCAAAAAATTGCTCAGGTCTCGTACTTGCTATGATTAATTTAATGTCTACCGTAAATTTATTTTACATATATTCATGATTTAACATTAAACTACTGAAAAATATTACTATGGTTAGAGATGGAATTACTGTTGCTTTGATATCCATCGTTTTTTGGAACTGAATTGGTAAGGGTTGAGCCATTGATGAACCGCCGTTGCACTGGATAGCAGCAATGACTGCCTTCTAGGCTTAAATGATAATGGCTTTACAAAAAACAACATTTTCAGAGCGTTTACTAAAATCCTACAAGTGCTGCTATGTCAAGCGCAAAAGGGAGGTCTGATGAAAAATTTAAACCAATCAGAGAGATTCCCAGTTTTCATGCGGACAAGTGAGCAGATCAAGACAGAAATTGAGAACAAGTTTGGCTATTTTCCACCCTTTTTCGCTCCAGCACAGCAAAACCTGCAAGTTTTGGAAAACCTCTGGCAGCAGACATTAAATGCTGATGTCAACAGTCGTCTACCACCTCTATTTAGGGAAAAGCTTGCAACTTATCTCTCGCGTTACTGTAACATTTCCTACTTAGTAGTTTTTCATAGTTGTTGCTTATATTCTCTAGGAATCAAGGCACAGGAAGTGCTGGAGTTACTTAAATCACCTCCTCCTATTGAGACTGACATAGATGCATACCTGAGAACGCTGGCTCTGACCCCTGACATCTTCACAGCGTTGCTAACAAATCCAACAGTTGAAGAGAGTCTACTATACTGTTCGATATTTATCTTTCTAGAACAAGACCAAGCAGATTATTGCCAAAATGAACTGCGTCGGATTCTAGGGTCTAGAGACTACCAGTATTTAGTCACGTTTATTGCTTACATTAAGACATGTCACATGTGGATAGAAGCATACCCAGATGTGAATTATGAAGCCGACAAGCGAATCCAGGAAAATCTTACTGCTTTACTTGAGGAAGAGCCCGTTCTAGCAGACTTCTTCAGTAACTACCAAGAGCATGTGAGGCGCGAACGCCAGACAGAACAGCTAGTTCAAGACAGCAATCGTCAACAAGCAGAAGCCGCACTCAGACAGCAAATTGAGCGGGAGCGACTGGTTGTAGAAATGGCTCAACGCATCCGCAAGTCTTTGGATCTCAATGAGATCCTCAATACCACGGTGTCGGAAGTGCGACAGTTTCTCCAAGTTGATCGAGTATTCATCTACCGCTTTGAGCCAGACTGGAGCGGCATTATTATCGTAGAATCTGTAGGCTCTGGTTGGCAATCAATGCTGGGCAGCACTCTTAAAGATCCCACCTTTGCAGAAGCATATATCCAACCCTATAAGCATGGCCGGATTCAAGCGACAGCTGATATCTATGCGGGGGGACTAACCCCATGCTACATCGAGTTTTTGGCTCAGTTTCAAGCTAGAGCCGATTTGGTAGTCCCAATTTTGCAAGGGGAAGAGTTGTGGGGCTTGCTTGTCGCTAACCACTGTTTGGCACCGCGACAATGGCAGCAGTTGGAAATTGATTTGCTCAAACAATTGGCAACGCAGGTGGCGATCGCCATCCAGCAGTCTGAACTTTATCAGCTCTCTCTCTCGGAACTAAACTATCGCCAGCGAGCAGAGCAGGCACTTGCTGTATCACTAGCCCAAATCCAAGAGCAGGTAACTCTCTTAGATCAATCCCAAGATGCCATTCTTGTTCTCAACATGGAAGGACATATCTGCTTTTGGAACAAAAGCGCTAATCGCTTATTGGGTTGGACAACGACTGAAGCCATTGGCACAAAAATTGAGCAACTACTAGGATTCAAGCATTCACCTCAACTTGAAGCTGCTCAGAATGCTGTTAGCCATGTAGGTGAATGGCATGGGGAGTTGCATCCAGTCACGAAATCTGGTCAAGAGATCGTTGTTGAAAGTCGCTGGACGCTAGTGCGCGATTCAGAAGATAAGCCTAAGTCTATCCTCGTGATTAACACCGACATCACAAAGAAAAAACAACTCGAAGCCCAGTTTCTCAGGGCGCAGCGGATGGAGAGCATCGGCACCCTCGCAGGCGGCATCGCGCACGATCTGAACAACGTGCTGACGCCGATTATTGCCTCAGCCCAACTCCTACTTTCCAACCAGCTCAACGAGCAGAAGCGGCAGCGGCTACTGACGACAATAGAAACGAGCGCTAAACGTGGAGCAGCATTGGTCAAGCAAGTTCTATCGTTTTCACGTGGAATTGAGGGCAAGTTTTCCATCTTGCAACTCAGTCACCTCATATCAGAGATTCGACAAATAGTAAAAGAAACGTTTCCCAAAGCGATTGAATTTACAATGCTGCTGCCACCTGAGTTGTGGGTTGTCTCTGGCGATGCTACCCAACTGCATCAGGTGTTCATGAACCTGTGTGTCAATGCCCGTGATGCCATGCCCTATGGCGGGACTTTAGAAATTAGAGCGGAAAACTTGTTCATCGACCACAACTATGCCCAGATGCATCTAGAGGCGCAAGTAGGG
>JAFASY010000245.1 GCA_019244235.1 Chroococcidiopsidaceae cyanobacterium CP_BM_ER_R8_30 | reverse complement strand
CGTGCATTCAAGCGGAGAGTTGCCCAGATCAAATCCAGGTACCTTCGCGCCGCCTCGTTCCCCAGCCCGAAGTCTGTGCTCAGGTGGCCATTTCTCGCTCACTTGCTTGAGCTGTTCGAGATCGCTGAAGACTTGGACAGCTTCGCCTCCAGCTGCTAGGACTGTTGCCATTGTGGTGGTTGCTCGCAGAACATCTACTGCGATTGCACAGTCGGGCACTCGATCTGCTGGAGTTAGTTCGGGGGTGTGGTAAACAAATAGTTTCACGCGTTGGCTACACCTGATTTCACCAGATCATATCTTATGGCTTTTTCCTAATTTTGGTGATTTTGAATCAGGATCAAAGTGCAACCGAGAAAAACAGGGTGTGGGGAGGTATAACTATATATCTGGCTGATTGAATAACTCTACAATTTGTCGGCAAAACTGTTTCAATTTCTCCCCAGACTCTGCTTCTGGAACACTCTCCCCTTCAAACTGCCAGTTCTCCACCGTCGAGAGTCGCCATTGTTTGCCGCGATGATCGAACCCAGATGCTTCAACACCAATGCATGAGCGGGAGTCGTCTAACAGATCCTGGTAAAATCGGATCTGCAACAGAATACTACGACTCTGGAACGCTCTGCTCCTACCAGGAAAGTGAAAGCCAATGTCTATGGAATCTGGATCGACTAACTCTCTGGTCTCAGGGTCATTACGCCAGGGTTTTAGATCGGCTCTGATATCTGGAAACTCAGACTTGAAAAGGTTTACCACACTGGCAATCTTGCTGGCAAGAGCCAGGTTGGTAGCTTGCTCGGCTGCATTCATGGAAAAAATACTCCTGCCTGGTGCGGGTGAGATTGTTCCCATCTGCGATCTAGAATGACACTGTTCATCAGCAAACGAAAGCAAATTAGGTTATGGCACGTTATCGGTCGATTCTGTCCTTGATTCTAATCATCGTGGCAACGTTGATTGTCAGTTGTAGCAGTCCTACTGCCTTCAAGCAACCCCCAACTTATACAGATGCTCAAATCCAGCAAATTCAGCAATATGTCCCTGAAATTGTGGCTTTGCGCGATCGCATGAATGAAATTCCGGCGTTGATCCAAAGACGTGATTGGATAGGTGTTAATAACTTTGTGCATGGACCGCTAGGAGAGCTGCGGCTACAGTTAACTTATGCTACCCGACACCTCCTACCAGATGACCAAAAGCAGGCACGTCAGGCAACACGGGAGTTTTTTGATCACTTGGTCAACATTACGGAAGCGGCAGGAACCAACAACCCTCAAGTAGCCAAACTCAATTACCAGGCAGCTTTAAAGGATATCAACAACTTCTTGCAACTGGTTCCTCAACCCAGTCCTCAGTCTTTAGAAAATGAGGCATGACTCATGTTGTCGTGATTGGCTGTGGCGTAGTAGGAGCAGCGATCGCCTACGAACTCAGTCAGTTCCCAGTCAAGGTGACTGTCCTAGATCGGCAACTACCAGCAAAAGAGGCAACTGGAGCAGCGCTGGGTGTTCTGATGGGCGTCATCAGTCACAAAGTTAAAGGCAATGTCTGGCGGATGCGTCAGGCTAGCATTCAACGCTATGAAACTCTGATTCCTGAGCTAGAGGCGCTAACTGGGTGTCAAATTCCCTTCAATCGGCAGGGAATTTTAGAGCTTCTAGTTCCTAGACAGGAGGAGGAGGAGCCTCGAAATGCAGAAGAGGATTTAACAACTTGGGAACAACTGGTAGAAATTCGTCGCTCTCAAGGTTGGCGTTTGGAAATTTGGGACTCTGCCCAAGTCAAGTCTAGATGTCCTCACTTAGTCTGTGATGCAGCTATTTATTCCCCCCAAGATAGACAAGTCGAGCCAGTTGCCCTCACCCTAGCAATGGTTGACGCCGCCCAGCGCTGCGGTGTCACATTTCATTTTGGCGTCACGGCCGAAGAGCATCATCTAGCTATCACTTCTGGTGGTCACCATCTATGTCAAATCCAGACAAAGAGTGTGGAGGCAGACTGTGAGGCACCCCTAATTCAGGATATTGATTGGTTGGTGGTGGCAGCGGGGCTAGGTTCAGTTCAATGTTTGCAGCTTATGAGTGCGGGATTAGATTTTGTACCAAACCAGCCGCAACCTCATGCTAGATTGAAGCCAATGCTGGATATTAGACCTGTATTGGGTCAAGCCCTACACTTACAGGTAGGCCATCCTCTAGGCAATCCAGATTTTCAACCTGTGATAACTGGTGATGATGTTCATATCGTGCCCGTGAGAGAGAGGGAATACTGGGTGGGTGCCACGGTTGAGTTCCCAACAAACGGGGGCAATACTGCACCAGACTCAGCATGTCTACAGGCAGTGATGAAGAAAGCAATTTCCTTCTGTCCCAGCCTAGCTGCAGCCTCCATTATAAAAACTTGGTCAGGGCTGCGTCCCCGACCTGAAGGACGCCCAGCACCAATCATCGGTTATCTACCTGGCTACAGTAACGTCCTTTTAGCTACAGGTCACTATCGTAATGGCGTCCTACTTGCACCAGCAACAGCACAAGCAATCTGTGAGATCGTAGTAGGTAGTAGCGCATTCTAAGAATTAGACAGCTAGACTAAACTGGCAGTCGAGTTGTTCAGTTGCTTCTGACGCTGCAGAAGCCAACTTCTTCTAAATTTCGTAACACTTATCGTCCCTTTCTTAGCCATTTATGCCAGAATCTAGCGAAATTTAAAAATCATTGGCTTGCAGATATTCTTGAGACGGATTGTTTTTCTAAATGTAAATTTAGCGGTAATGGCAACAGCAACTTTTGCAGCCGGATGTTTTTGGGGCGTAGAAGCAGCCTTTCGTCGAGTTAAGGGAGTTGTTTCAACCTGTGTAGGTTATATGGGTGGTCACTTTGAACACCCCAGTTATCTGGATGTACTAGCTCGCATTACAGGTCATGCTGAGGTTTGTCAGGTCGAATATGACCCAAAAGTCGTGAGTTACGAGGCATTGCTTACGATATTTTGGAGTATTCATGACCCAACAAGTCTGAATCGACAGGGGGCTGATCGAGGTGAACAGTACCGTTCTGTTATTTTCTTTCACTCGCTACAGCAAGAGCAAATAGCTAAGCACTCAAGACAGCAGCTAGAACATTCTGGCAAGTATGACAAACCGATTGTGACCCAAATTCAACCTGTTTCAACCTTCTGGTTAGCAAAGGAGGAACACCAGCAGTACCTTGAGAAAAAAGGTAGCGCTAGATAGTCTGAACCCGCCTCCCTCCTCTAAACTCGGCATTGTTCATTTTGAGGGAAATCACACTGTATTGGTGCGATTGTAGTTTACAATTTTTGTAAGAGTTACTCTTAGAGAGTATTACTACTTATGAATCAAAAAGAAGCACCCAAATCCTCTCATGCTAGTGAAGAAGACGAAGCCGAGCAATTCTCAAGCCCCGTTGCTGAAAGCCTAGATGAGGAATTAACTGATTCGCAACTTAAAGCGATTGCTGGTGGTCAGCTGGAATCAGTTCCAGGTGATAGTGGCGAACCTGGTGCTCCACCACGACAAGAAACAATAATATTCCGCTCTTCGTAGCTGAATTTGGTCGACTTAAAGGTCAGCCGGAGTTCCACTCCGGCTGCTGCTTTAAGCAAGCTCAAGCTATTGCAGTCTTTGTCCAACATCAAATCCTTGCTGGGCTGTCTTAACTTGTTTTCCTAGGTATGACTTATTGATCTCATTTCCGGTATGGGAAGACAAAACGGTGGTAGAAAATAAAACAGTAAGAACAGAAACTGCGGACAAGCTGAAAAGCAAGGATTTCAACATAGACGGTTAAATCACTCAACCATCCGATTTTCTCAGTCTGAGTTCCAGCACGCAGCAGAAGAAACACTGATAGTCTTGTGAAGAATACGCGATCGCTCCTGACAAACGCTTTATGAGATCGGGGAAATACGCAGTTGCGCAACTTCTATTTTCTTTGAGCCAACTGCATGAGTCCGGTTAAGAGTGATATCATTGCGGCTGCATAAAACACTCCTTCCAGTCCGCTGAAGCCTAATACTGGTCCTAATAGAACAGGTGAAAGGAACTGTCCTAAGTAACTGGCACCAGTTCCTGCTGCCAGGACACTTGAGCGGAGTTTTGCTGGAGCAATGTTGGCTAGGGAACTGTAAAGATTAGGTAGGACAATACCGAATCCGACGCCGAAAAACACCGCTGCCAGTAGAATCCAGTTGAATTGGTGCAGTAATGGGATAGTCCCTAAAGTCAATGCCATTAGTCCAAAGCCCACGGCTGTTGCTTTGGCCAAGCCCAAGGTTTGGGATAACTTCTTGGCTCCGAAGGCAGATATGCTAGCGGCTCCGATTGCCCGTGATGCCAAAACAATACCATTAAAAGTTGGCTTGAGCCCGATGGTCTTCTTAAGGTAAAGTGGTGCATAAATGACCACCGAGTACATAGCAACCGATGCTAAGCTTAGGGTCAGTAACAACCACAATGCCTGACGTTGCCTTAAAACCTGGCTTAACTGGGCACTAGGTTCTGCCGTCATCGCTTTCATTGCTGGTATTGATGGCTTTTGCCTTAGAGTTAAGGCGGCGATTAGGGCTAGCGGTAGCCCCAACCCATAAAGATAGAAGGCAAATTGCCAGTGAGTTGCACCAACCCAGCCTCCAAGGAGGGGAAAGATAATGCCAGAGAATGTCAGAATTCCAGTCGCATAGCCTAGTGCCTGCACGCGAGCCTGTCCTTCATACATACTTCCCAGTAAACCCAAGCTAGCTGCAGCAATTCCACCACTGGTTGCACCCAGCAGCCCTCGCGTGACTAATAGAGGCCAGAAACTTGACATCAAAGCTCCTGCCACACCAAACACTGCATAGAGGAGCAGTGACGGGATTAGCACCTGTAATCGACCAATCCTGTCTGCCAGAATCCCTAATGGGGGGCTGAATAGAGCAATTGTCAAGCAATGCATGCTCACCAGATTGCCTGCTAACTTGGGGTCGAGGTGGAGTTGTTGCACCATCTCTGGAAGAATTGGAGCAACGACGCCCCCTGTCATTGTGATTAGAGAACCTACTGCCAGTAGCACTAGCAGCTTGGGGTCGCGCAACATAAATATTTAGGACACCTGAAACCTTTGGCAACTATACCGCAGATCCCGAATTTCTCAAAAAAAGCACAAACCCCAGGCTAAAAAACTGCACCAATTATAGTAACTTGTACGTTCTTAAGGTAGCTTAATCTCTATGGGAGTACCCGTTTGCTGAAGTTTTTCGGCTAATCTTTTCAGATCAGCAACTGTACTCTTAGGTCCTTGCACAAGTTCGATTGTGCGCTCGAAGAAATTGTAGACTCCATCGGGTACTCGGCCTGAACCACCGCATCTAGGACAGGGTCCTGCTATTTTGTCCTCAAAAGTTACATTGGTAGAATTTTCAGAGATGGAATCACCAGGGAAAAAATTATTGCACCGATTACAGATAGCTGGGATGTTTAATACCATAATCTTTGAAGGGTAAGAATTAGAGATTTCCTAGTTATCTAGAGGGCTAAACCTCTGAAGTTTTGAAAAAACTGATCTTGTTCACTTTGAGCAACTGCATAAGTGATGTTCCAGTAACTTTTACGCTTGTACATGGTAACAATCAGGTTTTCTTTTTCAAATGTAGAAATGCTTGACTTATGTAAAAAAACTGCTTGATTTAACTCAAGGTATATATCTTATGCTATGTAAGGCTCTTTTACATGAGGTTATCAATGGGCGCACTGTATACGGGAGGATGTCAGTGTGGGCATATTCGATACGAAATCCGAGCTGAACCTTTAACGCTCTATGTTTGTCACTGCTCTGAGTGTCAAAAGCAATCTTCGAGTGCTTTTGGCATGTCTATGCCAGTTCCTCGTGAAGCAGTTGTAGTAGTCCAAGGGCAACCAAAAGAATGGACTCGGCAATCTGAGAGTGGTCGTGAAGTTGTTTGCCTATTTTGTGGAGATTGCGGTACAAGATTGTTTCATAATCCGACACGCAACTTAAAAATCACAAATGTGAAACCTGGAACTCTTGATGAGACGAGTTGGTTGCAGCCTGTTGGCAACTTATGGACTCGGAGCGCTCAGCAATGGGTTCAGATATCTGACCATCTGCTGAACTACGAGGGTCAACCTGATAACTTTTCGCAGCTATTTGAACAGTGGAAGACCATTGTAGGCTAAAAGCTAATGTCCCTACAAGGAGAGTAAAGTTATCTTGAGTAATGCAGTGAAATATAAAATCTCTTTGAAGAATGTTGATTGGCAGGAGATGAAATCGAACCGAACTAACTTGAGTACGAGAAACCCGTGAGTGGCTAGCAAATCGGTTAAGAACAGCAGCAGTAGTATAGCCAGCTAGATTGGCATTCAACGCTATCCCAAATAGCGCAATTCCAAACGACTGATAAACAGAGTGCATACGGAACAACTGAGGTAGATCAATTTGATGATTGGTAAAGAATTTAAAGAGCTATTTGACTATATTAAAAGCTCTTCTAGAACACTAAAAATGAATAATACTATGAGCTATTACTGTTTGCGTAATAACTCGCAAAGAAGATTACATCTCTTTTATTGCTTAGGTTTTCTCGTCTCGCTTAAGCCAAACAGCGAAGAGACCAGCGGCTTTGGCTCCTTGATAGTCCTCTTTCCAGCTATCGCCAACGTGCCAAGCTGCCTCAGCTAAGCAATTATGTTTTTGCAGTCCAGCAGCAAAAATTCGCGGGTCTGGTTTAGCTGCACCTACCTCAGTTGAAATGGTAACGGAGGTAAAAAACTCTGTTAACTCTAGAGCTTGTAAAACTGAGTAGAGACGAGAGTCGAAATTTGACAGCACCCCTAGCTCAATCCCTAATCGCCGCCATTTTTCTAGGGCTGGACGGACATCAGGATAGATAAACCAGGGTTTGGCAGTACCAAAGTGTGTATATAGTTCGGCAAAAAAAGCAGAAAAGTCTGCAAACTGGTCGAGGACACCTACTTGCTGAAACGTGTGTAGCGCTATGTCCTGCCACCAAGCAAATTCGCGCTCTGGAATCTCTTGCGGTTTAGTTCCTGGAAATACTGGAGGTGGAGCTGCTTTGAAACTTTGTACAAATGCTTGATTCAGAAGGTCAGCCGAGGCCTTGACGCCAAACCTCTGAGCTAGCTCACTATAAACCTCTCCAACACTGCCTTTCACCCCAAACAGCGTGCCAACAGCATCTAAAAAAATCACTTTGAGTCGCGGCATCAAATCTTAGATAGTTCCTCTATGATGGGATGAGCTATCCAGTTGAAACCAACCTTGAGTTGATGTTCTAAATTTGGCATCCGATACAGATAAGCAAGGCGACGCACGACGTATGCCAGAGGACCATCTAGCTTGATACCTAAACCAGTTAAGGTGGCGTTGTTTGTTCCCAGTGTCATGATCTCGCCCAGATTTTGGTAGCGAAATGGGAGTAGCGGTCGATCTGTCAGAGATGCCCAAATATTCCAGCCTACATAATCAGCTTGTTGGAAAGCGGCTTGAGCCGTTGATGGCACTTGCTGACCTTCAGCATCGCGACAATCAGCTAAATCTCCTAGGGCAAAAATCTCTGGACGATCTACAACTTGCAGGGTTGCTGTTGTCGTCAGTTGACCGCGTTGGTTTTGCTTGAGTGAGAGCGTCCGTATAACTGGAACTACCCGCGTTCCGACAGTCCAGATTGCCATATCGACTGGTATGGTATCTACCTGCCCTTTGTACATGAGTGAGATTTTATCTAGCTCAACCGACTCAACCTGAGTTTCTAAATCAACCCAAACACCCTTGACTTCTAAGGCTTTAGTCGCTGCAACCCGGTTATGCTCTGGCGAGGTCCGTAAGATTTGGTCACTTAGTTCAATCAACCGGAGCCGACCTCGTTCCCCCAACCGATCTGCCAACTTGCAGGCTAACTCAACACCACTGTAACCAGCGCCAACAATTGCCACCCGGATCTTATCTGCCTCAGATTCTTCTAAAGCTCGTAGCCGTTCTTCCAAGCGATAGGCATCAGCAAGCGTCCGAAACGGGAAAGTATAAGACGTTGTCCCACTCACCATATCAAGTGGCGTTTCGCCCCCTAGAGCCAGTACGAGTCGGTCATAAGGAATTCTCGTGCCATCCTGCAATTGTACGTGCCGTTCTTCTATCTCAATTCCAGCTACAGTACCTTGACAAAAGCGGACTCCGGTACCAGAAAAAACTTCTTGAAACGGTGGGGCAATTTCCCAGGTTTGCAGTTCGCCAGTCACTAGTTCGTACAGTAGTGGTGAGAATAAAAAGCGATCGCTCTGATCGACGAGAACAATTTCTGGGCGTTCTGACTTTTTCCACGGCAACTGGCTCAGGCGTAATGCCGTGTAGAGACCACCAAAGCCTCCACCGAGGATACAAATACGTGCAGGTTGTTGGGTCATGGGTCTAGTGAGAGCAATTCTCATGGGGCAACTTCCTTCACTCTAGCGCCTGTAGTGCGAGGGTGGAAGAGTCAGATTCTTGAAGTTTCTCTTTCGTGTCCGCAAAATTGGGTCTACGATTTACATGTAGACGATTACAGTTTTAAATTTGACCGAAAAACACATCTATCTATAGTTAGAGTTTGATAAGAATTTTAGCTGTGCTGTGTGAACAATTTTTGGGAACTCTATACTGGGAACAGTTCTACTGCACTCACAAAGAATTAATAGCGTGAACGCTAGCCTCTAAGGTTTGACTATGTAACCTGTGGTGTCAAATTGTGGTCTCTCACTGTCTAAAAAAGGCAAGAACATGAGCAGCCACTGCTCGACTTTAAATGAGAACGCTCTAGAGTAACGCTGTCGGGAATATGAGATGAAAAAGCTACCATTTTATATCACTCTGTTATGTGGTCTGTTTTTAGGGCTTATCTTACACAGTCTATTTTTAACCGTAAAACCCGCCGCCGCACATTTGCCTTTAAGCGCACCCTCACAGTTAGAGCTGGCACGCTTAGAGGCAAAAGGTACCCAGAAGCTAGATTCTCAACTGGTTGTACGAAAACTTGAAAACAGTGATAGGCAGTCAGAACCAGATGAGCCTGACTCCAAGGACTCAGAGCCGTCAGAGTTGCAACCGTTTGCCCAGGTGATCAAAAACACCGAGAAGATGGAGGGGCTATTCACCCTTTACCGCAACCAGGCGACGGGCAAAATCTATCTAGAAATCAAGCCCGATCAGCTAAACAAGAATTACCTGAGTACGGTGACGATGGAATCGGGCATCGGCGAACGTGGAGTCTATAGCGGTATGCCGTTGCAAGATTTGTTGTTCTACTTCCAGCGCGTGAACAATAATTTGCAATTTGTGGTCCGTAACGAGAATTTCCGCACTCTCCCAGGAGATCCTCAAGCGCGATCACTAGCTCGCTCGTTTAGTGACTCGGTCTTATATTCTCTCTCTATTAAAAGCGTTCACCAAGAGCGACAATCAATCCTTGTCGATCTAGGCGATCTGCTACTAGCAGACGTTCCAAATCTATCATCGCAGTTATCATCACTACTGCAAGGTTCTTACCAACTCGATGACAAAAAGTCCTATTTCGGCGCTGCCAAAGTCTTTCCCTTCAACTTGGAGATTGAATCAGTTTATGGGTTTTCATCTGGTAGTGGCGATCGCCAATCGACTGCTTTAGAGACAGTACCTGACAGCCGTGATCTCACAGTCCGGGTGCATTACGGTTTCTCCCAGCTCCCGCAGAATGATGGCTACTCTCCACGCTTAGCTGACGATCGGGTGGGCTATTTCATCACAGCTTATGAAGACTTCTCTAACGACAATCACGACGATCCTTTTGTCCGCTACATCAACCGTTGGCATCTAGAAAAGCAAGATCCTTCATCCCCCCTGTCTCCTCCACAGCATCCAATTATGTTTTGGATTGAGAATGCGGTGCCGCTAGAGTACCGTGATGCCATCAGAGAAGGTGTGCTGATGTGGAACCAAGCCTTTGAGCGGTTGGGATTTAAAGATGCTATCCAGGTGCAGCAGATGCCAGATGATGCCAAATGGGATCCGGCTGACGTACGCTACAACACAATTCGCTGGCTGAATACAGTGGATGGCTTCTTTGCCCTAGGACCAGCGCGAGTCAACCCCCTAACCGGAGAAATTCTTAGTGCTGACATTATTGTCGATGGTAGCTTTGTCCGTGCGCTGAAGCAGGAATATCGCACGATTGTGCAACAAAACCAGTTACAGCCTCAGTCTCTGTTATCCTACGTGATCAGTGGTTCTCTAGGTGCTAATAACTCCCAAACCTTCCACATCTGCACTAATAAGCAGGGTGGACAAATCGGCGAAAGTCGACAAGATACTGCCACTAGTGCCACATCTGTTGCCTTTTTATCTCAGCTAGCAACACGCTACGACCTTTGCTATGGAATGGAAACGAGTAACCAGTTAGCAGTTGGGTCAGTAGCACTATCACTCTTCCAAGACATCAAGCCCAGCAGCGAGCAGATGCAGGCATACATCCATCAATATCTGCGTCTGATCATTGCTCACGAAGTCGGACACACCCTAGGATTGCGACACAATTTTCGTGGCAGCACATTGTTACCGCCAGAAGATTTAAACAACACTGAGATTACACATACCAAAGGTCTTGTGACCTCGGTGATGGACTATATTCCGCCCAACCTAGCACCCCAAGGCGTGAAGCAGGGAGACTATTTTCCATCTGTAATTGGTCCTTACGATGAATGGGCAATTGAGTACGGCTACAAACCAAGTGGAGCCGCAGCTCCCGATGCTGAGTTACCCTTTCTCAAGGAGATTGCTCAATTGTCTACCCAAGCTGAGTTGGACTATGCTACAGATGAAGATATGTTTGACATTGACCCTAATGTAAATCCTTGGGACAACAGCAGTAATGTACTGCTCTACTCGCAATGGCAACTGGACAACGACCGTGCCATGTGGTCACGTCTGAATCAGAATCCTCCTATGGAGGGCGAGAGCTACAACAAGCTGAGCCGAATGTTTGACACGGTGTTTTTCCACTATTTACAGAACACCTATTTCATTACCAAATACATTGCTGGGCAATCCTTCCATCGCGAACACATAGGAGACTCGAATGGGCAATTGCCATTTGCACCAGTGCCTGTCGAACAACAACGTCAGGCGTTAGCAACACTGCAAAAATATATCTTTGCTGCCGATGCTTTTCAATTTCCCCCAGAACTACTGAATAAATTAGCGCCATCGCGCTGGATGGACTGGGGCAACCAAGTACAGACTCGCCGCCTCGACTACCCAATTCACGACAGTATTTTCTTGCTACAGAGCTTAGTGTTGAAAGAGTTACTGTCTGGAGATCGCCTAGATCGCTTGGGCGATCTGGAGCTGAAAAGCCAGCCCGGACAGGCGCTCTCCATCGCAGAGCTATTCGATAGCTTGCAAGATGGTATCTTTTCTGAGGTGATGCAACCCAATCGTCAACTGCAGCCGATTTCCAGTTTACGTGGAGCTTTGCAGAGTCAGTATTTAAATCTCTTGACAAACATGGTATTGCGCAATGTGTCTGTACCTGAAGCAGCACGGACCTTAGCCTGGTACAAACTGAATCAATTGCGCTCACTCCTCAGCAAGATTCCCTCTCACTCCCGTCACTTAGACGAATATACCCTGGCACACTTAGCTGAAACTCGCGACCGCATTGACAAAGCTTTAAACGCCCAGTTGCAGTCTAAGTAACAATTGCTTCTACCGACTCAGAGCCCGCAAAAACCGTTGCAAACTTGTTAGCAATCCTACCTTTTTAGGTGCTGGGGAACCATCTGACGGAGTTGTCCCTGCTAAGAGACTGTCAATTTCTTCGCCTGTCGGTTTTTGAGGCAGTTCAGCAATCATCTGATAATCATCGCTAGTTTCTAGCCAAAACTGCCAAGGAGCAGGATAACAGCGAAATAGGGCAGCTCCATCTAGGGGTTTAAGGTGGTAACAGGATTCAATTGTGTTAAGGAAGCGATAGCGCAATTGTCGTCCTGTGTAGCCAATACCAACAGTTGCTGCATCTTCCAAGCAAGGATTAAGCATGACAAAGGGTCGGTTGTCGATCTCTTCACACAGCTTCTCGACTTGAGTCACCTCCACAGCTGTTGGAGCGACAAATAGAAAAGCTTTGTCCTCTGGCTGAACTTGCTGTCGTGCAGATGTTTTTCCTATGCCAATATCGAGAATTTTAAACGAGCTTTCCCCCCAATCGCGACGGGCTAGAGCAGCGGTACCAGCATCGGGAAAGAAAACCTTAAACTGGGCACCAAGCTCCTCAAAGACTGGGAGGAATTGCTGTGCCACTGGCAGAGGTTTGAGTTCTGGAAATAGCAACTCAACTTGCAAGCGGGTGTGACCATCTCTGATCGCTGCTTGTGTTGCTGCAATTGCCTGAGCAATCGCGTTTTCGAGTGTGTTAGGAAGTTCTGGCATATTTATAGATAAGGGGTGAGGGATGATATCCTATTTTCATCGAGTCTTGCTAGAATCTGCTTCAGCACCATTGCTACCCAGTCTACATCTGCTGCTGTTGTGTCGCGTCCTAGTGTGAGACGGATAGCTCCTGTTGCTACTTGACTGGGGTAGCCCATGGCTAGCAGAACAGGGCTAGGGGTTATCTTTCCACTGTGACAGGCAGAGCCAGCACTGATGGCAATTCCTGCCAAGTTCAATTGCCGCACAATGGTTTTACCACTGATTTCACTACCCGCGTTTTGGAGACAGAAACTCACATGATGGGGCAAGCGAAAGCGGCGATCGCCAGTGGGGATAAGGTTAGGTATATCAGCTAGTTGAGTAAACAATTGCTCCCTTAACTGGATTAAGCGAGGAGCTTGGGTAGACACTTCCAATGCAGCTAGTTCAGCCGCTACGCCGAAACCAGCAATTGCAGGTAGAGCTTGTGTCCCAGAGCGCAGCTGCGATTCTTGCCCTCCACCACATAATAAGGGAACTAATTCTACCCCGCGACGGATATAAAGCGCTCCAGCCCCTTGAGGTCCGTAAATTTTATGGCTAGAAAGGGAGAGCAAATCCACAGGCAACTGTTGCACATCTAGGGGTAATCGCCCTGCAACCTGAACTGCGTCTGTGTGAAATAAGCTACCATGAGTACGAGCAATGTTTCCTAGTGCCTCAATTGGCTGGACTGTACCGACTTCACTTTGACCATAGATTACCGAAATCAATACTGTATTAGGTTGCAAAGCCATTTTCAGGTCAAGAGGATTTACCCGACCTTTTTCATCCACAGGCAACTGCGTTACCTCCCAACCCCACTGTTTTAGCAATCGGGCGGGTTCAGCAATAGCTGCATGCTCCACACTTGAAATGATGAGATGTTGTGGGGTTGTATAGCGACGAGCAACACCCATAATTGCTAGATTGTCTGCCTCTGTGCCGCCAGATGTGAAGATAATGGACTCAGGTTCCGGTGCATTCAGTAAGCTTGCAACCTGTAGTCTGGCTTGTTCTACCACTGTTGCTGCTCGTTGTCCCCACTCATGTAGGCTAGAAGGGTTGCCCCACTGTTGTGTCAGGACAGCTTGCATCGCTGTGATCGCCTCTGGGCGTGGCGGTGTTGTGGCACTATAATCTAAATAAATTTGCATAGAGGGGCAAGCTTGAAAACTTCAGGCACAGGGCTATCTCTTTTCAGGATATAGCGACTTTGTCCTAACAGCTAAACGTCTTGTTCTCCTGCACCCAGATACGGAATTCTTTGTTAGCCTGAGCTTCTCCCTGCCTCTTGCACTGCTCTAGAAACCTGTAAAAGACTTCCTTCTGTACCCAAGGAAATGTTGGACTCGTTGCTATCTCTTGGTATTCTCCTAAATGGAGCTGATAAATTCTAAGAACCTTGCCATCGTAGCGCCAAAACTCTGGTACCCCTAACCGTGCATACAGAACATTTTTATCAATGTCTGTGTGAGTAATGTCCACTTCAACCACTAAGTCAGGGGGCGGATCTTTATCTAGGTTAACTGTCCTTCCCCTCACTAAAGATTCGTTTTGAATGTAGTAACATTTATCGGGCTCAGCCCCCTTTTGCAAATCTTCCCGCTTTAGGGTAGTAGATGCCAAACTTTTGAGATTCCAACCCACCTCTTCAACCAGAGTACGAATAAAAACACCAATTAAGTCGCTGGGATTTTCATGTTCTTCCAAAGGAACCATGAACTCTAAGACTCCCTGGTCGTAGGTCAGTCGAGCTGCCCGATGCTCACCAAACGCTTCTAGCAGCTTCTCATAAGTAGCCCAACCGACACCGTATAGAGTTAACCGCTTTTCTGGTACTGATGCCACTTCAGGTAGGGAGTCTTCAGTTGGGAGTCTGCTCATAGGGCAACACATCATTTTCCTTAACCAAATTTTACAAGACCTTTGCACTTAATTAGTATGCTTATATTAAGCAGACATTAGTTTGCTTCTCGCACACTTAACCACAGAACGAAACAGGCTCTCTTGTTTTCTAATTCAAGAGAGCCTTTCTTGGCATGCAGCACTACAGTTGCCAGTAGCAATCTGCCTCTTTGGTATTGAAGTTTGCTTCATCCACGTCCACTGCTGATCGTTTCACTTCAGTCCTCATTATCAGAGCCGATCACACAGGACCTGTACATCCACAGCTTCCTTGTCCTCCGTCAATCCTTTAATGCGTCGTTTGGGAACTAGTTTTAGGAGCGTGAAAGCCTGCCTGTTGAGCTGCTGTTGCACTAGGAAAACAAGCTTCAGGTTTAACCTGCTGGTAGTTAGCTGAAGAAGGGAGGTGGTAAACCTTATGCCCGTGTCTTATGTTGCCTTTGTGCCCATCAATGCCAGCAAAGCGAGCGTAACTCCACCAGGTACAGAAATCCTAAAATATTGAGAATGTTGCATACACAACTAATTAACGTCCTGGCAGCATTCTACTGCTTGCTTTAAATAAAAGGAAGACAAGATTATCGGTTCTGAGAGTCACTGTCACTATAGAGCAGCTTTACAGAATTTTTGTATAGCTGTTTACATCATGTTGTTTTGGTAAACTTCACAAAAAAATCTTGCTTTTCGATTTACATAAATTTATATTTTACGTACATTCCGCAAGCAGAGTAAGAAGCCTGTCAATATTTTTGCCAGATTTTTATTCAAGCTTGATTATGCTGTGTTATTTATGTATCCAAGTGAGGAGTCAGTTGAGATGTTGAAACCACTGAATCAGATTAGCAAGTTTTCAGTAGTACTTGGAGCAATATTGCTTACCACCATGGGAATAGGTCTTGCTCCAGCACGAGCGACTATGCTGCGTGAAAGCAATTCCTTAATGTTGCATCCAGCTTTCATGGGTATTAATTTTGGCAGTAGTTTTGACTCTAAGTCTAAGTCAGGCACAGATCCTACTGTTTCTACGACTACGGGAGCTGCAGATCCTGTATCAGCACCCGCACCCACAACTACGGGAGCTGCAGATCCTGCATCAGCGCCCACACCCACAACTACGGGATCTACAGATCCTGTATCAGCGCCAGAACCCACATATACTGTTGGCATCTTGGCTTTCGGTGTTTTAGGTTTAGGTTTCGCATGGAAAGCCTTTGCTAGAACTAAATAGTGAATCTTACTAGAAGTCTAGAGAGCTACTTAGACGCTAGTGAGCAGAAAAACATCTATTTTCGTCAGGTTGATTTGGCTAACAATTCTGTCCATTCTTATATTTTCCTTATTTAGACTACCAGGATTTGCCAAGGAAGCCTTGACCCAACCGAGCCAGCCTTTGCCCATTGCCGCCTTACCTCATTCCCAACAAGATCCAACTGATGTAAAGGAACTCGAAGCTTTTATCGACCAGTTTTTTGCTAGGTATGAGGCAGAGGAAATACCTGGCAAGGTTTTCATTCTAGTCAAAGACGGTAGCATCTTCTTCTCCAAAGGCTATGGCTATGCCAATGCTGAGCAACGGATACCCGTTATCCCAAATAAAACCCTCTTTCGCGTTGGCTCCCTCTCAAAGCTATTTACAGCTACAGCAGTCATGCAACTGGCTGAACAAGGCAAGCTCCAGCTGAACGATGACGTTAACAGATATCTTAAGCAATTTCAGATAGAGAATAACGGCTTCAAACCACTTACATCCACCCATCTACTAACTCACACAGACGGGTTTGATGTGGCGTGGACTATTGGAGGTGCTACTCATTGTCAGTCTCCACTACCATCGCTTGAGCAATTCTTGAGCCAAAACCTACCCCAACGCGTACGTCCACCCGGAGAACTCTATGTTTACGGTGATGCCGGGATGGCATTAGCAGGATATTTAGTAGAGGCGCTTTCTGGAGTTCCATTCACAGAATACATCAACCAAAATATTCTACAGCCGCTGGACATGGGCCACAGCAGTTTTCTACAGCCGCTACCCCCCGAACTTGAAACCGATTTAGCGGTAGGCTACGAAGACAGAAATGGTACTCATCAAAGAACCCCGTTCACCTGTGGCAAGAGTGTTCCCAGCGTTGCCTTGAGCGCCACCGCTACAGATATGGCGCATTTCATGATTGCTCATCTGCAAGGTGGTCATTACGGTAAAACTAGGATTTTGAACGAAACCACAGTGCAAGACATGCACCGCCAGCACTTTACCAACTTTCCCACCATAGCTCAAACAGCAGGCTCTGCCTATGGGTTTTATGAACGATTCCAAAATCATCAGCGGGTGATTGAACATGGTGGTAGCCTATACGGCTACAATAGCCAACTCTTTCTCATGCCAGAGCAGAACTTAGGTTTCTTTGTTGCTTATAATAAGGAGGACAAGGTTGAGCTTCGGGAAAACCTGATTGAGCAGTTTTTAGATCATTACTATCCAGAACCAAAAAACAAGGACTCGCTTCTTGAACCTCATCTGAATTCTGAACTTCAACAGCAGGCTCAAAAGTTCGAGGGCAACTATCGTTTTATTCGATATCCTCAGCACTCATTTGCTAAACTGTGGGTAGTCTTGTTTGGTCCTAGACCCGACCTTCACCTGAAAAGCAATAGCGATGGCACCCTAACGCTACTCCCTGTAGGAACTCGGTGGGTGCAAGTAAAGCCATCGATATTACGGTATCGTGGTGGCAAAAGCTATCTTAGATTCCGGCAAGACAATCAGGGGCGGATTACCAATATGTCCTTGAGTAATTATGTCTTTGTCACTTATGAGAAGTTGTTATGGTATGAAACTATCGCTTTTCAACAGGGATTATTGGGATTCTGTTTAATCATGTTCCTATCGGCATGCAGCATCTGGCCGATCAACCCTTTAATTCAGTACTGGCGATCACAGTCTTTTCAAGCGTCTCGATTGACGAAGTCAAGCTGCGATTCACCGAGACAAAGCGGTGATTCGAGTTCGTTGACTCGTCTCATGCGGTTCCTATTAGGTGCAATTGGTATCTTAAACCTATCCTTTCTATGTGGTATGCTCCTAGTCACTCTTCAAACTGACTACTGGGAGTTTTTCTTTGGGATGCCTCCTATTGTAACTGCTTTGCTTTACCTTCCGATTTTGAGTACTGGTTTAACCGCTGGATTACCCGTAGTTGCATGGCTAGCTTGGCGAGACAAACATTGGTCAGTGATGCAGCGACTGTACCATTTACTGATTATGCTAGCTGCTGGAATATTTATCCTGTTGCTAGACTATTGGAGTTTATTGGGTTTTCAACTTTAGAATGCGATACCTATTGATTGCTACTGCCATTAGAAGAGATGATACTAGAACGGGGCTCACGGTTAACTACCCCCTACAGCCTTTGTCGGGTTGCCGTGCCAGCAATCTTAACCAGGGTATTAGACTAGACTAAAAAGTGGCTAGTAATTTGTGAACTTAAATTAAAGTGCATAGCTGCATGATAAGGAGAGAAAAAACTGTGCAATTGGAAACAAAACTGCGACCAGAAACAAAAATTGCTGCTATTTTTCCCGACGAAGATAGTATTCCTAAGGAGTTTCAGCTACCCTTCCCAATCCACCAAACTGAATACTTGATCAATGGAGAACTACGCCATTGGGAAGGACCAAAGCAAGAAGCATTTTCATCTATCTTTGTGGAAACAGCAGATGGTCTTGTCCCTAAGTTGATTGGCAGCTTTCCCTTGCTGACAGAAAAAGAATCCCTAGCAGCTTTAGATGCTGCTGTTGTCGCTTATGATAAAGGTCGAGGACATTGGCCCACAATGTCTGTCGGTGGCAGAATTGAACATATTCAAGACTTCACTTATCGGATGAAGGAGAAAAAGCAGGAGGTTGTCAATCTTTTAATGTGGGAGATTGGCAAGTCTTTTCCAGATTCCGAAAAAGAATTCGACCGCACTATTGCCTATATTGAAGATACAATTGATGCTCTCAAAAACCTAGATAGAACTAATTCTAGGTTTGTCATTGAACAGGGAATTATCGGGCAAATTCGTCGGGCTCCTCTAGGAGTAACGCTTTGTCTAGGACCAGCAAATTATCCTTTGAATGAAACCTTCACAACTTTGATCCCGGCTCTGATTATGGGGAATACAGTGGTGTTAAAACCACCTCGGCCAGGGGTCATACTCTACCGTCCCCTACTAGAAGCGTTTAGAGATGCATTTCCTGAAGGGGTAGTTAATACCGTTTATGGCAACGGGCGAGAAGTTACTCCTCCTTTAATGAGTTCTGGAAAAGTTGACGCGCTAGCTTTCATTGGTTCGAGTCGGGCAGCGAGTTCCCTGAAAAAACTGCATCCCAGACCGCATCGACTGCGGAGTATTCTTGGGTTAGAAGCAAAAAACCCAGGAATTATTCTCCCAGATGCTGATCTAGACTTGGCGATTAAAGAGTGCATTCTAGGAACACTATCCTACAACGGTCAGCGCTGCACGGCTTTGAAAATCTTGTTTGTCCATCATCACGTTGTTGATATCTTTCTTGAGCGGTTTTCTGAAGCGATCGCCAATCTAAAATTTGGCATGCCTTGGGAAAAAAGCGTTATGGTCACGCCGCTACCAGAATTAGACAAGCCCAAGTATTTCACAGAGCTAGTTGAAGATGCCAATCACTATGGGGCGCGGGTGGTGAATGAAGGTGGGGGTACGGTCAACCAAACATTTTTCTACCCAGCTGTTCTGTATCCAGTCACTTCACAGATGCGAGTGTATCGCGAAGAGCAATTTGGTCCAGTCATTCCTGTTGTTCCCTTCGACGATATCGCTGTCCCCATTCAATACATCTGCGATTCTGACTACGGGCAGCAGGTGAGCATCTTTGGTCGCGACACTGACACGATCGCTAATCTTGTCGATCCCCTAGTCAATCAAGTCTCTCGCGTTAACCTCAATAGCCAATGTCAGCGTGGTCCTGATACTTTTCCCTTCACTGGCAGAAAAGATTCTGCTGAAGGTACACTTTCAGTTGTGGATGCTCTACGAGCCTTTTCCATCCGTACCCTAGTTGCAGCAAAGGCAACGGAGATTAATAAGGCAATGTTAACGACGATTGTGAGAGAGCATAAATCGAACTTTCTCTCAACCGATTTTATTCTTTAGCATGATCCCGACGCCGACCGCTCGCTCTTGGCGGTACGGCGCGGGCTTCTCCTCGTAATGAGGATGGCATATCATTAAATTAATGATGGCGTTAATATAACGACCGCCAAGACGCCAAGAGCGCCAAGGAAGGAAATAGAGATCTTAAGGGATCATTGAGGTGTAAGGGTGACCAACGGTAGTAACAATCGGATGGTCCAGATTGAAAGACCAGACGAGATGGGAAAAGTTTTCACAGAGCTAACGATCGCCAATCGAGCTGACCAAATTCGAGCGGAGGATGGAACAATCTCCCCAGGGCAAGTACGGTCTGTAACTTTGAAAAATGTTTTAGTTGACACAGGCGCGACGACATTATGCCTGCCCCCTACTGCGATCGCTCAACTGGGCTTAAGGCTTTTACGAGAAGTCGATGTGGCTACTGCCACCGGCATCGGTAAGGCGAGAATTTTTCAGGATGCCAAAATCTATCTAGCTGGGCGTGAGGGCACATTTGAGTGTTTGGAGTTGCCTGGTGGTCAAGATGCTCTCCTTGGTGTCATTCCCCTTGAGGCTTTGGGATTAGAACTTGATTTAAAAGCTCAAAAATTGAGGGTGCTACCAATTAGTCCGACAGAGACTTATTTAACAATTTTGTAGGGCGATCGCACGTCGAGTTAGCTGTTGTTTCTTGTTCATGGGGCTTTTCCTCGCTTCTAGTGAATTGCACATTACTGTTGACGTCCTTGTCGCAACCCCTCAATCAAATCTCTAATCGCATTCTGGTTGTTCTGAGCAACCACTGCCGCCGTTTGAGCAGCATTAGCAACGGTGCGTGATGTCTCCACAGCATCCTTGGCTGTACGAGCCAACTCTATGATCGCCCTCGCTTGTTCAGCAAAAGTCTTGGCAAACTGACAAATGCTTTCCTGTTGCTGCTGCGCTGTTACCGCTAGCTCTCTAATGTTGACTTCTTGATGTCCAATCGATCCTGTGAGTTCCCTAATGCTGACGTCTTGGCTGCGGGCTGTATCCGCGTGCTGCTGACTGAGTGTTACTAGCTGATCCAGAAGCTCATCTATACTCAGCATCCCGTTTGTCATTGGCTTTCCATCACTTTTTACGCTTATTTACCACTAGGAGTTGCTTGAGGAGGTACAAGCCCTTCTATGTAAGTTGGCTGTAGTCGGTACTGGTAAACGGTTTTCATATTGGCGTTGTACTTTGATACAACAGTAAAACACTTAAGGCAAACCGATACGGAACCCAACCACTAAAGCAACTTAGCGTGACCTCAATTCCGTTGCTAACCAGGTCTCCAAATCGGTCAAACTTGTAAAGTCTAATAACCTCTCACCTAGCGACTCTAATTGAGCGAGGTCGAGCGAACGGACTTGAGTTTCTATCGTCAAGGGCACCACCTGTCCCAAATGACGCGCCAGGAGTCGCAGGAGCAGGTTCACCTCAGACTGTTTGGCCTCCTCGCGAGCCTCCTCACGAGCCTCTTGTCGTAATTCTTGATAGATCATTGACTCTCGCATGAGTTCTCTCCGCGCCTCTTCACGAGCCTCTTGTCGTAATTCTTGATAGATCACTGACTCTCGCATGAGTTCTCTCCGCAGCAATCGCCCGATTGTATCTTTATCCAATACTAGCCCGGCTAAAATTCCTGTGGCTGCTGCTAAATTGCTTCGACGGTTTCGGTCGGTCATCAACTCAATTTCTTGAGCCACCTGGCGTAAGACGCCGACTCGATCTGTTGTCCGACTTAAAGCAGCATATGGTAGCAGTCCGGGACGTTGCAAGAAGACTTCTGTCGGCTGCTCCCACAGCCGCACTACCTGAAACTCATGGCGCAGATTGTCTAACTCGAACGTTGTCTGCTGCACCAATTCGGAGCCCGTCGCTCGCAGGTAAACAACGACTTGCACCATGCGTTTTTGGGGAAATCGTCGGTAGACCCGTAAGCGATAATCTGCCATCCGAAATGGCATTGTGGGATCTGGGTCTGTTTGGAATTCGCAGTGAAGCACCACCTCATCAGATTGCAGGAGAATCAGGGCATCAGCGCGAATCGGTTCAAGTGAGAGTTCGGAGGGGCTGAGTTCAGTGAGAGTTATTGGTTCGCCAAGCAGCCAACTTGCCAAATCTACTGAAAATTGTTCGGCCAGGAATTTAGAAATGTTGTCGAACACGTGGGGGCTCTGGCTTGACGATGCACTCAGAAGCTGATGTTAGCATATCCTGGCACGAATCGACCTATGACCGAAGCAAGGTAGATGGCAGAAGGAAAGAATTGAAGAAGGTAGAGGGCAGAATGCAATTGAATGGGGATTCTGACCCCAACAAGCAAGGGAGACACCATACAGACTCTGGGGTTTTAAACCCAGTTGGCTTCAACCAGAAGGCTTCACTGAAAGACATGTTTGTACCTTCCGCGATAATTGGGGCTAAGCCCCTTTTCAACCTCTGCCTCCAGCAGAGCTGCCTTCCATCGAAGGCGGATAAAACCCTGAATCAAAGTATCAGTGCTATGTGCGATCGCACGTCGAGACAGTTGTTTCTTGTTCATGGGGCTTTTCCTCGCTTGTTGTGAATTTCGCATTATTGCTCACGTCCTTGTCACAGCTTGTTTGAAGAAATGCTATACGATAGCACCAGGTGAGAGCAGTAAAATTTGATGAGCAGCACATCCTTTAGCATCGCACTTGAAGAGAATCCCGATGCCAGCGACCTTGAAGCTATTCGCCATGGTCTCGTCACTTTTAACCATTCGCGTGCTGGTGATGATAGCTACAAGAGCCTAACTCTCTTGCTGCGGAATGCGATGAACACGGTCGTTGGTGGCCTCATGGGTTCTAGCTACTGGGGATGGCTCTACGTTGATATGCTTTGGGTCAAGGAGGAATTCCGGCAGCAAGGCTGTGGACACAAGTTGCTGGCTACTGCCGAGGACGAGGCCGTACGACGTGGTTGTCATAGCGCCTATCTAGATACCTTCAGCTTTCAAGCATTACGGTTCTACCAAAAGCGAGGCTACACTGTGTTTGGCGAATTGCCAGATTTTCCAGTGGATTGCCAACGATACTTTTTGTACAAACGGCTGGACTAACAATTTGCAAGCTGACTTTAGAAGTTGAAAAATGTAAGTACAGAAGATTTTTGAGCAGATAATAACAGTTAAGACAGAATGTTGATTCGTCACGATATACCTTCTGAAAAATATTTGGCAGATGAAACAGCTTATCCTGCGGTTTTTCCTTTATTTAATAATGGAAAAATGAAGGAGAGTGTGGCTACACTTATAAATGGTAAATGGGCTGTGACTGCTGCTCATTGTGCAGTCGATCTGTACAAAAAAGACTTTGAGAACCATCCATTTTCAGTGCAAATTGGAGGTAGGGAAAATATCATCGTTCAGGTAATAGCACCTGAGCAAGTTGGCTCAGCGAAGCCGATCAGAGATGGATCTGGAAAGGTCAAGAAAGTTAAGGTAATTGTTCAAGATTTATCCTATGACATTGCCTTGCTTAAATTAAAAAATGAGGTGAAACATATTTTGCCAATCCCGCTCTATCAGCATAGAGATGAAGTTGGGAAATCTATAATAGTGTGTGGTTGGGGTGATTTTGGAACGGGTGATAAAGGAACTCCTAGGTTTAAGCTGGTTAATGATGATAAATTCCGCATTGCGATGAATAGAATTACTAAAACAGATGGGAATTACTTGTTCTTCGAATTTGACAATCCTAATTCTAAAGATGCATTACCCCTTGAAGGCGTTAATGGACCAGGAGATAGTGGCAGTCCAGCTCTAGTCAATACGAACGGTGAGACACAAGGCTTCGCCGGAGGTGGCTCCGGCGACTTCCTTGAGCAAGCTCAATTGATTGGAGTTAGCTCGGGAGGTCGGTATAAAAATATCTTTAGAAACCTCTTTTCCCGAAAAGGGTGCTATGGATGGCAGGAGTACTACATTCGGATCTCAAAGATGAAGGCATGGATTGATCAAGTAATCAGTGAAAATAGTTAGTCTACTTTGGACAAGAAGGAACTCAGAAGAGTGATTCTATTGAGGAATTAGCTGGTCGTCTCTTGGGGCGGATCAGGTTTGGAGCAAACACCCATTTATGAAGCCTCTATCAATCCCATACATTTCTTTGAAAGTTCGTCTGCTGTTGACACAGATTCTACATCAATACACATAAATCCAAAACGCTCAACCTCCTTCATCATATGTTTATTGTAAAGTAGGGTACGGTCCAGAAACTTTTGAATTAAGTGTTTTTCATCCTTACACACATTACAAAAATTACTTTCACTAAAGATTCGATTTTGGAAGAGTTGGTCTCTAGCTGTAAGCCAAATCGATTTAACACCATTTTCGCCGACTAAATTCGCTACAAATCCTGGCCATAACGCAGAGCCTTCAAGTATAAGGCGTTCCGTTGATAAATCAGAGGCATGAGAATGAACAATAACCTCGACCTGTGGCAACACATTTTTCTCATAATGCGACAATACGTCCAAAAAAAGAGTGTTGACAGACAGCTCTTTATAATGTTCTGCTACGTGCACTGAAATAGCCTTTCCATTTGCACCCACCCAGGGACGTCCGGGATGCCGAGCGAGTTTGTCAGTAGAAAGACAACTCCAACCAAGCTTTGCCGCTAAAGCTCGACCAAGGGTCGATTTACCTGCATGAGAGGAGCCACCAATTAGAATCACTCGTGTTTCATTGATTAATTCATTCATGAATCCTTATCCGATAATTACGTTGCTAAAAGCAGGTAGGCTAAATGTAGCAGTTTAAAAGTCAAAACTTTAGAAAGGGTATTTTCTAGTGAGACGATGCCCCAGCCTCACTTTCTTCATATGTTCTGCTGAAACGTCTGAACTGCTTGTGAGAGATCGGTCTCAGCAATTAAAATGCAGCGCTTTAATAACTCTATATCAAGTTGCTCAAGCCCAGGTAACTCGCTGCGCTCAATACCTTCATATCCGCGATCGCGCAAATGATGCAACGTTAGAGAGCCATCTTGCCAAAACCAAACTTCAGGAACACCGAGAGCTTGATACTTGGCTAACTTATTGATTCCACCACTGGTGAAAATGATCTCAATTGACAGGTCAGGGATGGGTTTAGAACTTCCAAGACAGTAGGATTCATCTGCCTGTGCCGAAACTGCTCCCTCTTTCTCCTGCGTTTTAGATCCAGTCATCTTGAATTGAATTCCTTTCTTGAGCAGAAAGGTTGTCACCAAGTAGTGAATGACGCGGGAAGAAAATTCATGGTCTTCTCCAGGCATGAGAATCTCTATTGTTCCCTCGTAATAAGACAATTTGGCACCTGGAGTATTTTCAAATCCTTGTTGGATAGATTTGAAATGTTCCCAAGTTCCAGACAAAGTAATGCGTTGATCTGTTGGCTTATTGAGTAATTGCGCCATAGCGTACTCCAATGTCTACAGTTGCCCGCAGCTTTCTTAAACTAGTCAGGGAGGGACTTCTGCCTGATCCAAGCCTACCTTTCATTTAGTAAAGACTGACACTAGCAGTGAGACAATTTAAAATTTTGTTAAGATTAACGCTGGTATCCTTGTATATACTCCCTTTGACCTTGGAGACATCGTAAATGCTGCGGCTCGAACATATCAGTAAAATCTATCCAACTGGTGAAGTCCTCAAGGATGTCAACTGGGAAGTTAAACCGGGCGATCGCATCGGCTTAGTTGGCGTCAACGGTGCTGGCAAATCTACCCAACTCAAAATTATTGCTGGGGAGATTGAACCCACTGCTGGAGAAATTATCCGCCCAGCTAGCTCGCACATTGCCTACCTCACCCAAGAATTTGAAGTAGATCCCAAGCGCACCGTTAGAGAAGAATTTTGGACAGTCTTTAAAGAAGCGAATCAGACACAGCAATCGCTGTTGCAGGTGCAAAGAGAGATGGAGACTGCCAATCCAGAACAACTGGACCGCCTGATTCACAAGCTAGACAAACTACAGCGCCACTTTGAAGCTCTAGATGGCTACGGGTTGGAAGCACAAATCGAGAAGATCTTGCCAGAGATGGGATTTGAACCATCAGATGGCGATCGCCTAGTAAGTGCCTTCAGTGGTGGTTGGCAGATGCGCATGAGTTTGGGCAAAATCTTACTGCAAAAACCAGACATATTGCTACTAGACGAGCCCACCAACCACCTGGATTTAGAAACCATTGAGTGGCTGGAAACCTACCTCAAGCAGCTCACAACTCCGATGGTAATTGTCTCTCACGATCGGGAGTTTCTCGATCGCCTCTGCACTCAAATTGTTGAAACTGAACGCGGCGTTTCTAACTCCTACCTGGGCAACTACTCTGCCTATCTCCAGCAAAAAACGGAAGGGATCGCAGCTCAGCAAAGTGCTTACGAACGCCAGCAAAAGGAAATTGCAAAACAGCAAGTCTTCGTCGATCGTTTCCGAGCCAGTGCGACTCGCAGCACCCAAGCCAAGAGCCGCGAGAAACAGCTAGAAAAAATTGACCGAATTGAAGCGCCACAAGCTGGGTTGAGAACCCTGCATTTCCGTTTTCCCCCAGCACCCCGTAGCGGTCGAGAGGTGGTAGAGATGAAAGACTTGGTGCATATGTACGATGACAAGATTCTGTTTTTAGGCGCGAATCTGCTGATTGAGCGTGGGGATCGCATTGCCTTTCTTGGTCCTAACGGTGCTGGCAAATCTACCCTGCTGCGTCTCATTATGGGTTTAGAACCACCCACTGAAGGCATCGTCAAATTAGGCGCTCATAACGTGATCCCCGGCTACTTTGAGCAGAACCAGGCAGAAGCTCTACAACTTGATAAAACTGTGATGGAAACTATCCACGATGAAGTGCCTGACTGGAAGAATGAAGAAGTCCGAACGCTGTTAGGACAGTTCCTATTCAGCGGGGATACAGTGTTTAAACAAGTGGTGTCCCTGAGTGGGGGCGAGAAGGCTCGCCTTGCCTTGGCAAAAATGCTGCTGCGTCCAGCCAATCTCCTAATTTTGGATGAGCCGACTAACCATTTAGACATTCCAGCCAAAGAAATGCTGGAGGAAGCAATTCAGCATTACGATGGCACAGTACTCGTAGTTTCTCACGACCGCTACTTTATCTCCCAAGTTGCCAACAAGATTGTGGAGATTCGGGATGGTGACTTCCGCATCTATCAGGGTAATTATCACTACTACTTGGATAAAATTGCAGAAGAAAAAGAGCAAGCTAGATTAGCAGTGATCGCTGCCGAGAAAGCGGCTAAGAAAGCTGCCAAAGCTACCGCTAAACGTAAGTAGGCTTCTCCAAGGAAGAGCGATCCCCAAGCAAAGACTCGTTCTTAGCAGTTGTAAGAGATCTAGATACATAGACAAAAGCTAGACAAAAATCTTCTGCCGCAGATTGAGTTGCAATGGTATGATCGGCGGTGATATTGTTACAAAAAATAGAGTAAAGGGCGATTTGCTATGATGCAAACACCTGTCTCTCCCGTGGTGTTAGTCATTTTAGACGGGTGGGGTTACCGCGAGGAGACAGATGGAAACGCCATTGCTGCTGCCAATACACCTGTAATGGACAGCATTTCGGCTGTTTATCCACGAGCCTTCATCCGCACCTCTGGTAGAGCGGTTGGTTTACCAGAAGGGCAAATGGGAAACTCAGAAGTGGGTCATTTAAACATTGGCTCTGGACGAGTTGTCCCACAAGAGTTAGTCCGTATCTCAGAGGCAGTTGAAGATGGCTCCCTTCTAGATAACCCTGCTCTTGTGCAAATTTGCCAAGATGTCCAGAACCGGGGAGGCAAGTTGCACTTGATTGGGCTAACTTCTGAAGGTGGAGTCCATTCCCATATTAGCCATTTGTTAGGATTACTTGACTTAGCCAAAGCTCAAAGAATTTCTCAGGTTTGCGTTCATGCCATCACAGATGGTCGCGATACGTCTCCGACAGATGGGCTAGCAGCAATTAAACAAATTCAAAACCACATAGACCAGATTGGAGTTGGGCGCATTGTGACCATTAGCGGTCGCTACTATGCGATGGATCGCGACCGACGCTGGGATCGGATCGAGCGCGCGTACAATGTGATGACCCAGGATGCTGCGGGAGACGGTCGCTCTGCTATTGAAGTTTTGCAAGCCTCATACGATTCAGAAGTGACAGATGAGTTCGTGATCCCAACACGAATTGCCCCTGGCGCGATTGAACCAGGGGACGGGGTGATATTTTTTAACTTCCGTCCAGACAGAGCCCGACAATTAACTAAAGCTTTAGTGTCTCCAGACTTTGATGGATTTGACCGCAAACAAATCCTCCCTGTGTCTTTTGTCACTTTTATTCAGTATGAGCCAGAGCTGCCAGTTGCAGTTGCCTTTGAGCCTCAGAACCTGAGTAACATTTTAGGGGAAGTGATTTCTCAGCACGGTCTCAAGCAGTTCCGTACCGCTGAGACAGAGAAATATGCTCATGTCACTTACTTCTTTAATGGTGGGCTGGAGGAGCCCTTTGAAGGGGAAGATAGGGAATTAGTCATGAGTCCGATGGTACCTACCTATGATCGGGCTCCGGAGATGTCAGCTGAAGCAGTCACGGATGTCGTGACTGCGGCTATTCAAAAACGCATATACTCCCTAGTTGTGATCAACTATGCCAACCCGGACATGGTAGGGCACACAGGGCAAATCCCAGCAGCAATTCAAGCCGTTGAAACTGTGGATCGCTGTTTGGGACGTCTTCTAGAGAGCGTTAGTCAAGTCGGAGGGACGGCAATAGTCACTGCCGATCACGGAAATGCTGAATACATGCGAGATGAACAAGGTAATCCTTGGACAGCTCACACAACCAATCCAGTGCCCCTGATCTTGATTGAAGGAGAAGGAGCCAAAATCCCTGGGCGTGGTGCAGATGTGGCTCTCCGCTCAGACGGTCGCCTCTGCGATATCGCTCCGACAATCCTAGAAATTTTGCAGCTGCCGCAACCACCGGAGATGACAGGTCAGTCGCTACTCGCACCACCAGAATACGAAATTCAAGTCAATCGTTCAGAAGTCGGAGTTTCCGCTTACCATTAAGGATGGTAGGCAGTTATTATTCATCTCATGACGATTAACAACGTAGTAGAGGCGATCTGGGCGTTATCGGCCTTGGGCTTGATTGTTTTAGTATTGCTACATAGCCCTAAAGGAGACGGAGTGGGAGCCATCGGCGGACAGGCCCAGCTGTTTAGCAGCACAAAAAGCGCAGAAGCCACCTTGAACCGGGTTACTTGGACACTTACGGTGATCTTTCTGGGCTTAACGGTGGTTTTAAGTGCTAACTTGTTAGGAAAATAATCAGAAATTAGCTCTTGCAGCTTGCGTATTCGTGCCCAAAGATTACTGGCTACTCTAGGGCTGGCTATTAGCGTTGGGCTCCTCGTGTTGTTGACTCATATCCACCCTAGTACAACACAGGAACTAACGCTTCATGAAGCCCCAGCAACATTAACACCAGCCACGCTACCAGTTCCCCAACCTCATCCCCTGCCACCAGAGTTGGCTCAGTGGCAGGACAGCACCAATAGTGGCGATTACTTTGACCAAGTTCAGCCCACGCCTGTAGGCTACTTGGTCTGGTCGCAGTTTCCTGTTCGGGTTTATGTAGAACTTGCAGTTCAAAACAATGACGAGCAAGCTCAAAGGTGGGTAAAAGCTGTGCTGTTAGCTGTACAGGAATGGAGCGTCTATTTACCCTTAGTACTAGTTGAGCAACCAACAGCAGCTGATATTGTCATTGTGCAGTGGTATTCTCCACTCCGGCTTTCCCCAAGTGGTGAATTACAGCGGATGCGTACCGCAGAAACGAGCTACGAATTATACATAAGCCATGTTAAAGATACTCCGGCTATCTTATCCCATCGTTGCACTATCAAGCTGAGCCCTAGACAAATAGTTCCCTACATTCAGGCAACTGCTCGTCACGAACTAGGTCATGCTTTGGGGATTTGGGGACACAGTCCGGTAGCAACTGACGTAATGTACTTCTCCCAAGTTCGCAACCCGCCACCTATTTCCACTAGAGACATCAACACTCTCAAGCGAGTTTACGAACAGGCAACACGTTTGGGCTGGCCCCTAAGATAAAATCTTGGAAAAATCCAAAATCGAATGACTATCCAACGCCTATATAGCCTGCCCAATTGCACGCTGGTTTTGGAGGGGTTGAGTGATGCTACGACTGGCACATCTATAGAAGAGATGCGGCCTTTGCTCTCAACCTTAGTGAATGTAGATTGTTATTTCGCTGAAAGTCTTCAGCCTCTCTCTGGAGGGCGAGATTTTTTTGAAAGCTTGGTCATAGCAGTCAGTGGCTATGCACAAGAATTTTTAAGCCGGGTTCAGCGCCCAGCCGCTCAAACGCTAGAGCCTAGATTGGTACAGTTGCAGCAAGTTGATGAACATCGCCATCGATTGATTGTGCATTCATCCAAGGCTCAGGAATCGGATGTTCGCAAAATGCCAATTCAAATCGACTTGACGACAGTACAGCTATTCGATCTCGTAGAGGCAGTTGATCAATTTTTAGCTGATAGCCAAACACTTCCAGATTTGTCACCGCCACCACTGCTGCCAGTTGTGCTAAGTGATGTCGGTTCTAGCCAAATCTTGACTAAGCAAGCGATACCAGCTGCTGTAGGAGTATATAGCTTAGCCTTGAGTGCGATCGCGTTGTTCTTTGTGCCGCTTCCCTCTAGGCAGCTCCCACAAGCTAGGCTACAGCCCAGCGAACGAGTGACAACTTCAAATACCAAGCGGTCTAGTCAGAGTTATCCTACTCCTGAACCTGTAACTTCGACGAACCCGGTTCCAGCTTTAGCAGAGGTTCACCCCACCGCCATAGACATTACTGACGTTCATCAGCTACGTGCGTTGAATCGAAAACTGCATGACCAGTTGAACCGAGCTTGGACAACAGGTTCTCGAATGGCACAAGATTTAGTCTATCGTGTGGGAGTGGATGCCAACGGCACACTTGTGGGTTACACATCTGTGAATGCGGCAGCACGAACTCACATAGATCAAACTCCACTTGCAAATTGGCACTATAACTCAGAGACTAGTCGTACCACTCCTAAACGTCTTGCTCAGTTTCGGGTCGTTTTTACCAAAAACGGGGTGCTACAAGTTAGTCCTTGGTGGGGGTACAGAGGAAGGTAGGCTAAACTACACTCATGCGCCGTTCTTCTAAAACCTGGAAATAAAGCCGTTCTAACTGCTTGATGTTGCTACTGAGAGTGTAGCGCTCTAGCACTCGTTGTCGGGCTTTTTGTCCTAGGACGATCGATAATTCTGGATGATCTTGAAATAGCGGTAGGAGTGTCCTTAACTGGGATACCACTTGTCGGGGATTCATAACAACACCAGCTCCTTTTTCCAGTACTTCCCCATCTGCACCTACATCGGTTGCTAGACAGGTTAAACCACAAGCCATCGCTTCTAATAAAGCTAGCGATAAGCCCTCAACTAAAGAAGGCAGAATAAATACATCTGATCCCCGTAAAATCTCAATCCGCCGCTGTTCATCAGCAACAGAGCCTAACCAGTAAATCCCGTATTCTGATCCGTAAAACGGCTGTAAAGATGGTCTAAGAGGACCATCACCAACTATCAACAATTTACTATCTGGTCCCATCTCCGACTGCTTCCAGGCTCGCAGCAGTGATTCTACATTTTTCTCAGGGGCAAGCCGACCTTGGTAAACAAATATTCTGTTTGCCTTCCATTGTGCCTTGAGGTTAGAAGGACCAGGAGAATACTTTTGGACATCAACCCCATTGGGAATAACAGCAACATTAGGCGCTGGTACACTGAGCCGAGCCAATAAATCCCGTTGAACTTGAGAAAAAACAATGACGCGATCGTAATTAACTAGAAAAGGCGCATAAAGTTGATATGCCAAAAGCTGCGTCCCTGATTTCAGTTTTGCTCCTTTGCTAGCAAACGGCGTATGAAAGGTCGCAATCAATGGCAAATCTAGGTCTGCACAAATTTCTGGTAGCAGGAAGTCGAGGGGGGATAGGGTTAAGGAAGCATGTACCAGATCTGGTGAGAGCTGCCGCAACGACTGTTTTAAAATCTTAGTCGCCTTGAGTGTTGGAATCGTGTAGACCTGAGACTTGTAGAGAAAAGGCAGGTACACTTCAGGGCAATCTGGCCAATTATCTGGGGTGGATTCCTCTTGTGCAAAATGGAGGAAGCTAACCTGGTGCTTTTTTTCTAGTAAGGCATTGGTAATTTCTCGACTATAGGTTACATTGCCACAAAAGGGTGATTTTTTTCCAATCCAGGCAATATGCATTCTTTGATCTTGAGTTTATGGGAGCAGCGCTTCTGAAGCCAAAGAGCAGCTTTCGAGAGCCATCTTTCTCTTGTCGTAAAACGACAGGAGATGCGACGACCTTGTCAGGAGTCATTTTATTCAAAACTCATGACTTTTCTGGCTCTTTACGGCAAATATACCAGGTAAAGGCACCACCTGAACTTGCAATTACCGCTAAACTCAGAAAAACAGCTTTTAAACCGATGAAGGTCTCTGCTACTCCTGCCAAGGCTAAAGGCAACGAAAGCGCAATATTAATCACATTGTTCTGAAGACCAAAGACTTTGCCGCGCATTTCGGGAGAAGTTTCTTGTTGAATCGTCGTCTGCGTCGGGATCGCGACCATTGCAGCAAAGCCACCCAAGAGTGAAATCAATAGCAGCACAACCCATAGCTGTTTGGTAAATATGGAAAGTCCTACCAGGGAAGCAGCAATTCCGGCTGAACCATAAAGGCTCAACTGAGTGTGGGAAAAACGTTGCCCAAACTGACCTAATAGCGTTGCTCCAGCTGCAATTCCAACGCCTCCAGCCGCTAGTAGGAAGCCAAATTGAGAGGACTTCATGCCAGGAATCACCTCAGCCACCCGCACAGCCAAGACAGCCAGAGCCGCAAAGATGGAAAACAAAATCACAAGTTGAATCAGGGCAACCCGGATGCGATGGTTTTGACCCAAATATTGCAGCCCATCACGCAAATCTTGCCAAACATGAGGTGACTCTTGATTGATGTTTTTGTGTTTTTCATCGGTTTTAAGCAGCAATAACAAGAGTCCAGCGATCGCGTAACTGCCACCCACTACCAGCTCCTTACCAAGCCCCGCGCTAGCTCCTAGATTAACCGCTAGGGTATCAGCGATCGCCAGCAGTGGCTCACCAACCGCAAACCCAACCACCACCAACGCCATCATGGTGGTTGTATAGAGTGAGTTAGCTGACAACAAATTCTGCTGTTCGACAATTAGCGGAATAGCTGCTTGTTCAGCTGGTGCAAAGAACTGTGTCAAGGTGGAAATGAGGAAAGAAAGACCTAAGAGAATACCAAAGCCTACAGGCAACCCGGCTAAAGTCACCCAATCATCTGTTAGCCACAGCAGTACCGGAATCGCCAACACCAAGATGCCGCGCAGCAGATTTGTCGCTACCAGCACTGCCTTTTTCGACCACCGATCGACAAATACACCAGCAACCGAACCAAACAGAACTGCTGGGATTGTAAAAGCCATCATAATTGCCGAAACCCAGCCACTTATGCTCTGACTGCCAGTTTGAAAACGAGTCGAGATCAGCGCAATCATCAGTACAAGATAGACTTTGTCTGCTAGCTGAGAAAAGACTTGACCACTCCACAAAGACAAGAAATTGCGATTTTTCAGGACGGGCAAAAATCCAGGTTCTTTAACATCCTCTACCCCACTATCGCCGATGCTAGGATGAGTGTTCGTATCAGAAGCCCCTATGTCTGAGCCAACACCATTATCATCTTCCCTCTCACGGAGCGTTTCCAAGGTAGTGTCAGTAGTTGGTTCACTCAGTTGCCCTACTGGTCTTGTATCTACTACGACTTTGCCATTCACTTCGTTCTTCTCGCTACCAAGGGCAGCATTGAAGGCTGGTAGCTCAGAGACCCGAGTTCGATCAGAAGAAGATAGAAATTGGTCTGCTCCAGACATCGGCTTAGGTGTAGACACAAGGTAGGGAGGAACTCGACCTACTGCCGTATTCCGATGCTGGCTGGGATAGCTCCGGGACGGTGTGAACATTTCTGTATCCAAATCAGACGGTTGCATCATGGTTTGTGGAATAAGTCGGCAAGGAAGCAAAATAACTATCAATCAAGGTGGCAGAGCGAATTGGTCGCCCAAAGTAGTACTGGACATACTGACGCAAAATCTGCTCAACAAATCGCCAACTAGGAGCGAGGCTGGCCTGTTGGTTTGGTATGGCTGTAACCTGCTGAGGTAGCGAAGCCTCAGCTAGTTGTTGGAGTAAAGAGAGTTCTGTCGCATTCAACCGGGTGTTAAGCACTGGTTTTTCCTGGCGATGGTTGATCGTCTGGTAACTTGCGCCTGCCTCAGCGACACTATTAGAGGGTGTTGGACTTATAGTGGCGTCAATAGTGCAAGTTGTTGGGTGCTGCGGTAGAGATGGCTGCTGTTGCCCACCAGGAAGACTACCCTTCGTTTCCAATCGCCCTAATGCCGACAGACTCACCGTTCCACCAGCAGCCACACTAAATCCAACTCGCCAGTCTGGATCTGTAAAGTCCGGAATCAGGGGCAGCTGAGTGAGGCAACAAACTTGCACTTGTGGTGTCACCCCTGCTAAAGCTAGCAGATGGAAGACAGCATGGGTAAGATGTGCTAGTACTAAGGATGCTGGGCGATCAGGCAATCGCCCCAACCGACTTAGGTGTTCATTGAGTAAGCAAAATAGCTCCTCTTGGGGTTGGTCGCTTAAAGCCTGAGCAAGCACCATTTCAGCCAGGTACTGACTGGCCGCTAGTTTGCCTAAATCTTGGCTCAGACCAGGGTAAGATTCAATGGTCTGGGCTTGAATGATTTTATCGAGTGATCGCCCTGAGGCAATCAATAACTCATTAACGACAAACAACCCGCTCCTGCCGCTCAGGCCAGAATGATGCTTACGCGCCCCTGGTGCCACTGCTCGGAGCAAACCGTACTCTCGCGTCAAGATCACGAGCAGTCTGTCTGACTCGCCTAATGGCATCCCTTTGAGATTAATTCCAGTTGCTTTGTAAGTTCGACCCATTCAAATTGGTCAGCCTGCCCTATGAACTAATCACTTTTATTAGTCTTCCTTTTCTAGGGTATCGCGCTTGCGGATCAAATCGGGACCACGAGATGTGCCCAAGCGAGTTGCTCCTGCCAAAATTAACTCCATGGCTTGGTCAATAGTGCGAATGCCACCTGAAGCTTTAATACCCACTCGATCCCGTGCTATGTTGTGCAAAAGTTTTACATCTGCTACCGTTGCCCCTCCATTCCAGCCCGTACTAGTTTTTAAGAACTTCACCCCTGCATCCATACATATTTCAGCTGCCAGTTGCTTCTGGGCATCTGTCAGCAGGCTAGTTTCTAAAATCGCTTTGACTGTCTGCCCCGTTTCCTCACATATTTGCGCAATTTCTTTATGCAGTTCCTCTGTTCTCCCAGCTTTCAGCCAGCCTAAGTTAATGACGACATCTAGTTCCGTTGCCCCATTCTCCACAGCTTCTTGGGCTTCGTAGAGCTTTACTGCCGACGTGGTGGCTCCACTCGGAAAACCTATCACGGTACAAACTTGAGGTTGTTTACCTTGCAACTGCTCAACAGCAGTTCGTACATAGGCAGGATAGACACAAACAGTTGCAAATCCCAACCGATCTGCTTCTTCGCACCACTGCTCTACTTGTGCTGGGGTGGCAGTCGGATTGAGCAGTGCATGGTCAATCAAAGGAGCAATGTCAATCTCTGGATATGCTGTTGCCATCGCTTCTCCTCATCAGTGACCTACATTAACTTGTATCAGATAAATGACAAAGTTAAGCCGAGGAATGCAGCTTGATCAATTTCATTCCTCGGCTAGAAGTCATATCTCTTGTGGAACTGAATATCTTACTAGTCTAGTCAAGTATCTTCAGACGGCTCCAGCTCTTGACCGCTAGCCTCTCTTAGCTTGAACGGAATTTTCTTCTGACGTGGCTTGGTTAGTATGAGCCGTCTTTCCGTTTAGAGATTCTTTATTCCCGTTGCCGTTACGCGGTTGGATGACCCCGTAGCCGCCATGATTACGCTCATAGATCACATTGATCTCGCCAGTTTGAGCATTACGAAACATATAGAAGTCATGTCCCACAAGTTGCAGCTGTTCCAAGGCGGCTTCAACAGTCATAGGTGGCATGGCAAAGTATTTGGTGCGTACAACTTCGCTGGGCAGCTCTGGCGAACGATTGCCGACGAGATCGGACACCAAAGGCTGTTCTGAGACTATATTACTCGTGGGCTGGACAGAAGTTTTGTGATCTTGACGCTTTTCTTTATATTTACGCAACTGACGGGCAATCTTATCAGCCACTAAGTCAATGCTGGCGTATAAGCTATCGCTACTTTCCTCGGCACGGATGACACTACCATTGACATATATGGTGACTTCAGCTGCCTGCTTGGTATTGATTCGAGGGTTGCGGGCTACTGATAGATGCACGTCTACCTCTGTTGTCAGGTTCTGAAAGTGGTTCACCGCCTTTTCAATTTTTTGATGCACGTATTCGCGAATGGCATCAGTGATTTCAATATTTTTGCCATGGATCAAAAGCTTCATGCGAATTCTCCCGCTGGACTCTCATCTTGAAGAAATTCTACATTTACCCTATCATTTTGTATTCTGGCAAACACCAACCTTTTCGCTTCCTTCAATATCCTTCGCATTTATTGATATTTCTTATAGCTGAGTTGCTAGCATCTAGCTACTGTAAAGCCAACTCATAACCGCTTTGATATATGAAGCATCTGGAGCGAGAGGCATCCTCAAACTGGTTAGGCAAGGCACAGCGTCGCTGCTTACTACATAGTCGGGGAGTAACGCCTTACTTCACTGCCTTAGAATGGCAGCGATCGCTATTTCTAGAGCGGCTCGACAACCCTGACTTGGATGATATCTTAATCTTGCTAGAGCATCCGCCAGTTTACACCCTTGGACAGGGAGCAAACTGGGAATTTCTCAAATTTGACCCCAACCAAACAAGTTGGGATGTCTATCATGTAGAGCGAGGTGGTGAGGTGACGTACCATTGTCCCGGCTGTTTGGTGGGCTACCCGATCTTGAATCTCCAATATCACCATCAAGATTTGCACTGGTATCTGAGGCAGTTGGAAGAAGTCTTAATCCGGGTGTTAGCAGTTTATGGGCTGAAGGGCAAACGTCTACCTGGATTGACGGGTGTGTGGCTGGAAGAGCGAAAGGTAGCTGCCATTGGGATCAAAGTCAGACGCTGGATCACTCTGCATGGCTTTGCTTTGAATGTTTGTCCTGACATGACTGGTTTTGAGCGAATTGTACCATGCGGTATTGCTGATAGGTCGGTTGGTAGCATGGCACAATTTATCCCAGACATTAACATTGACCAAGTACGTAGCCAGGTGGCAATAGCTTTTGCTGAGGTATTTGGCGTCGAGCTATTGGAGGAAGAAAGTAGTTGACCGCCTTCCGCGGTCATAAATTGACTTGGGGATTTTGGAACTAGCATAGAATTTATCAACGCTTCACTCTAAGGGCAAAGCTTCCATGAACTTCTTTACTCACATCATGCACTTGGTAGGTTCGGCTGGCGTTGCTTACGTCTACTCTAGCCAGATCCGCGATCCTCTAACGCGTCCCAACGTCCTCGCCGGGTTCCAACTAGCAGAATCTGGCTCAGTGCCATTTCTTTCAGCTTTAAGTCAACGTGCGACGGCAGAAGGTGATGATTGGCTAGCAGAAAAACTTACAAAGCACGCATCAGACGAAACTAAACACGGTCAAATCTTTGCTTATGCCCTGAAACAACTTAACAAACAAGTGATTGACTTTAAGAACTTGCCAGAGACCAAGACTGACAAGCCAACTGAGCGGCGACGCAGCCCCTTCTTTGCAGCTTTCTTTGAAGGGTACTCGCAAGAGCAGCTCAATCCAGACGTAATTGATTGGCAAGTTTTTATGGCTAGCACATATATTCTGGAGCTAGATGCCAGCAAAGATTTTGCCCGGATGGCAAATGTCTTACCAGAAAATGAACTAACGAGTCGCAACCTCAAACAGGGAATGTTGAGCATTGCTAAAGATGAAACAGCTCATGCTGCTTATTTGTATGAAGCTATGATGCGTCGTTGGCCTAGAGCTGAGGTGCAGCAATTGATAGACAAATGGCGTAGCCGCAAGACTAGTGCTGTATTAGCAATGGTGAGCAACGTGGTCCAGCAGCGGGGGAAAATGACTTCACTCGTGCAAGACAGAGTCTCAAACGACTCAGAGTTAGTTGCTGCCTAGCCCCTGCTGCTTGTTGGTGTTGCCTGTTGAAACAGGGTCGGTGGTGCGTAGGAGCGGAAAGCACCGCAGTAATACATAGTCATCACTGCTTTAAAAGCCCAGTCTTTTGGTGATATATCGCTAAAAGGTATTGGTAGTGTATCAGCGTGATTGTGGATACAAGCATCAGCTATCTGCTCGCGAGTAGGCGGTGAGCTAGCTGGGGGGTGTTGAGCTTTGACAGGAGCAGCTAGACTAATGACAACCAGTAGTGCAGGGAGCGTAAGAGTTCTAAGGCTCATGGTCAAGAAATACTTAACACATTGACTAAAATTATATTACCCATTTATACTCAAATAAATAAATATTCTGTGCAAATATCGGAGTTATGAAACAGCTAGGACCCATATATATATGCTACAAAACTCTCTCCCCCTTTGTCCCTAGCCATTTTTCTAGGTGACACGGCCTGCATTCCTTGTTAGGCTGACTGCGTTACAGTTCCCTAATCTTTGCTTCGGCTAGGTTGAGGGCAAAATGCCTAAGTTCTAGCTTAAATTGCTAATCTTCACTGGTTAATAGAGAAATTAATCTGCTCTAATAGTAGACTCAGCTCTGATATTGAAAAATCTGCTCCTTCGGTAGAGGCAGATGAGGGTCAACATTATGACAACCTCATAAAAATAAATCAGGAGTAGCGATGAAATTTAAGGACGAGTTACCGATGCTGCTCATTTCTAGCCTCGAAGACTCCTCATCACCATACTAATGTATATAAAACATCTAACTCGGTAAATAGACCAACCTGCTCGAACTCTACAAATTGGCATTCTGATGTATAATTTTTGTTAACTTTTTGACACATCTTAGACAGTGGTCTAGCAGGAAATCGGCCAAATACTTAATGCTTATAAAGCATCGAGCGTGAACTCGAACTAACTATCTGAAGCATCGTACGTAAATAGCAAATATTACCATGCACAACGCACTTATTAAGATGAAAATTAATAGACTGAGCCAGCTGTTCATAGCCATCTTGGCCCTATCACTATTAGGGTCTTGTGGTCGAGCTGAGCCTTCTGCCAACGCTGGTAAGCCTCCCAGTACAAAAGTTAAGCTTGCCACCTTGCAAACATCAACAGTTATCTCTAGTGCAGAATTTATCGGTAGCCTGTTTTCCCGCCGCTCGGTCAATCTACAGTCGCAAGTTGTGGGGCATGTGACCAAGATCTTGGTCAAGTATGGGGAAAACGTTTCTGCGGGGACGGAAATGCTAGAAGTTGACCCAGACCAACAACGGGCAACAGTCAATAGTTATAAAGCTGCCGCCCAAGCTGCACAAGCTAACTTGAAAAGTGCTGAAGCGACACTTAGCCAATATGAAGCGCAGAGGCTCGCTAACCTTTCATCTGTCAACTACAACCGCAAGCAATATGACAGGTATACCTACCTAGCCAGTCAAGGAGCTGTTCCACTATCGACTCGGGACCAATATGCCGACCAGATCCGTCAAGCACAGGCCAACTTAGCTGCAATTGATAAACAGATTCAAGCGCAACGATTTACCATAGCTCAGCAGCAAAAAAACATACTGCAAGCTCAGGCAAATACTCAGCAACAGCAAGTTCAACTTGGGTATTACAAAATTACGGCTCCCTTCGCTGGTACAGTAGGCGATATTCCGGTGAAGATCGGAGATTATGTGACGACTTCTACAACATTAACGACTGTCACTCAGAATCAACCCCTGGAGGTGAACGTCTCTATTCCTATAGAAGATGCACCAAGAGTGCATCAGGGAACAACGGTAGAGTTACTCGATCCGCAAGGGAAAACTATTGGTCCCAGTCAAGTCTTCTTTATTGCTCCTAGTACTGATAACAGTACTCAATCTGTATTGATCAAATCTCTATACGCTAACTCCAACAATCAACTCCGAGCTAGTCAGTATGTGCGGGCAAGGGTGATTTGGGACCAGCGTCCAGGAGTACTGGTCCCGACGACTGCTGTATCGCGCATTGGTGGAGAAAGTTTTGTCTATGTGGCTCAAACCAAAACAGTATCACAAGGACAAGACAAGCCAGCTCATACTGAATTAGTAGCCCGACAAAAGCCAGTCCAGTTAGGCGATATTCAGGGAAATAGTTACCAAGTTATCTCAGGATTGCAGCCTGGAGAAAAACTTGTGACCTCCGGCATTCTGAATCTATCTGATGGCACTCCTATCGCTCCTGAGTCCTAGAGTTAGCTGCTATGGTTACGGCCCCAGAGTCCTATCGCAGGTCAGCCTATGTTTGTTGATTTTTTCATTAAGCGACCAGTTTTTGCCAGCGTCTGTTCCCTAATTATTTTGCTGGCAGGGGCAATTGCTTTACCCACATTACCAATTGCTCAGTACCCAAATATTGCCCCTACCACTATTTCGGTAACTTCTAGGTACCCTGGGGCTGATGCCGAAACCGTTGAGAAAACTGTCACGACAATCTTAGAGAAGCAAATTAACGGTGTTGAGGGCATGCAATACATGACCTCAAATAGCGGTAACGATGGTAGCAGTACAATCAATGTCTTATTTCCCGCCGAGCGGAGCGGGGACATTGCCAATGTTGACGTTCAGAACCGGGTGTCTATTGGTCAACCACAATTGCCAGCCGAGGTCAAGAACATTGGCGTCACGGTCCAGAAGAAGTCAACTGGTATTGTCTTTGCGATGGGACTGTACAGTGAGCACGGCGAGTACGACAACACATTTATGAGTAACTACGCCGACCTCTACCTGGTAGATCCCCTAAAAAGATTGCCTGGGGTTGGTGATATCCAGATTGTGGGAGAACGCAAATATTCCATGCGGATCTGGCTTGACCCCAACCGCCTTGCTAGCCGAGGCATCACAGCTGGGGACGTCGTTAATGCACTCAACGAACAGAACTTGCAGGTAGGTGCAGGGCAACTGGGCCAGCCACCAGCTCCTGACAATCAGATGTATCAAATTGACTTGCGTGCTGTTGGTAGATTTACAACGCCTGCTGAATTTGAGCAGCTGATTCTCAAGACAGGCACCGATGGCACGCTGGTGCGGCTGAAAGATGTGGGAAGGGCTGAACTTGGGGCAGAACAGTACACATCATTCCTGCGATTTAGCGGTAGAGATTCTGTGGGCATGTTGGTGTTTCAACTACCTGGCGGTAACGCCTTAGACGTTGCCAAAGAGGTGAAAGCCCAAATGGCCAAACTGGCTTTGAAGTTTCCGCCAGGACTGAAATGGCAAATCGGATTTGATACAACTCTGTATGTGGAAGAGTCCCAAAGGGAAGTGGTGAAGACGCTATTTGAAGCGATCTTGCTGGTTGTGCTGGTGATTTTTATCTTTTTACAAGATTGGCGCAGCACGATCATTCCTGCCATTACAATTCCTGTTTCCCTAATTGGCACCTTCGCCATAATGAAGGTGTTCGGGTTTTCGTTGAATAGTTTGACTTTGTTCGGTCTGACTTTGGCAACTGGATTGGTGGTAGATGACGCCATTGTGGTGATTGAGAATATCCAGCGCTTGATCCAAGAAAAGGGCCTAGGACCGCGACAAGCAGCTATGGAGGCCATGCGTGAGGTGACAGGGGCAGTGATTGCTACCTCGCTGGTGCTGATGGCGGTGTTTATTCCTGTTGCCTTTTTCCCCGGAACTACGGGACAGCTCTACAAACAGTTTGCCCTGACAATTGCCTTCTCAATCGCCTTATCTTGCTTTAACGCTCTAACTCTGACTCCTGCCCTCTCAGCCCTCTTACTGGGTCGAGGTGAAGCACCCCGTAACCGATTCTTCCGTTGGTTCAACCAGGGATTTGACAAAATGCGCCAGAGTTACCAATGGTCGCTCACAAGGTTGGGAGGGCGGCTTAAAGGGATCGTGGTCTTGCTGTTCATTGCCTCCTTAGTGGTGACAGGCTGGCTTTACACGCATACACCACAGGCATTCTTACCTGACGAAGACCAAGGATATATCATCACCATTATTCAGGGGCCAGAAGGGTCTTCACTTAACTATACGAGTGACGTTATGCAGAAAGTGGAAGAACGGCTCCTCAAACTTCCCGAAACCCGAGCCACTTTCGCGATTGGCGGCTATAACTTTAACGGCGGCTACACTGCCAACAACGGTGTTGTGTTTACCAGCTTCAAGCCTTGGGGAGAACGGACTAAGGCCAATCAGCAAGCGACGGCAATTATTAACCAGGTTCGGGGAGAATTTGCCTCCATCCCAGAGGCAAGAGTCTTTGCCACGAATGCACCGCCAATCCAGGGTTTAAGTAGTTTTGGCGGTTTCCAGTTTGAGCTAGAAGACCGGGGGAACAATGGTCTTGAGACCCTGGCTCAGGTGAGGGATAAATTGGTCATGCAAGCCAATCAGAACCCCAACCTGAAAGCCGTATTCAGTACCTATGCCGTCGGCGCGCCTCAATATCTGATTGAAGTAGACCGCAATCGAGCTAAGGCAATGCAAGTTTCGGTTCAAGATGTTTTGGATACTCTGCAGACTTTCTTGGGGTCGAGTTATGTGAATGACTTTACTCTAGGAATCCGCAGCTACCGGGTGTATGTCCAAGCCGAGCAGCAGTTTCGCTCTAACCCGCGGGATATTGGTCTACTGTACGTGCGATCACAAACTAACCAGATGATTCCCCTGAGCAATCTGGTGAGAGTTACACCCACAGTTGGGGTGCAAACGGTGTATCACTACAATCTGTACCGAGCTATTGAAATTAATGGTGGACCTGCACCAGGAGCTAGCTCAGGACAGGCACTTAAAACAATGCAGCAGTTAGCAGCTGAGATTTTACCGCCAGATATGAGCTATGAATGGTCAGGGACATCAGCCCAAGAGCTAGAGTCTGGTGGTAAGGCACCGTTTATTTTCGCCTTGGGTATTGTCTTCGTCTTCTTAGTTTTATCTGCTCAGTATGAAAACTATGTTGACCCGCTGATCATTTTGCTTGCCGTTCCCCTAGCCGTTTTGGGAGCTGTGCTGGCACAGAATCTACGTGGTATCCCTAATGATGTCTATGGTCAGATTGGGCTCGTGATGCTGGTGGGCTTGGCGAGTAAAAATGCCATTTTGATTGTGGAATTTGCCAACCAAATGCGGGAAAGAGGTCTGTCGATTACTAAGGCGGCGGTAGAAGCAGCGCAAGAACGGTTGCGACCAATTCTCATGACAGCTATTGCCTTCATCCTAGGCATTTTCCCTTTAGTCATTGCTTCTGGAGCCGGGGCACTGAGCCGCCAGTCTTTGGGTACAGCCGTCTGTGGTGGCATGATCGTCTCTACTCTGTTGAGTCTATTTGTGGTGCCAGTGTTGTACATCGTGATTGAGACAGCCCGCACTCGCTTTACCCCAGGAGGTCATAAGCCAAAAACAGCACCAGCTGAACCTAGTCCTGCTGACGAAACCGAAACCCCAACTTCCCCAACAAGCCGTTAACACAACTCTCTAAATCATGGCTAAACCTGTCATTTTGGCTGTTGATGACGATCCTGAAGTTCTACAAGCGGTATCGCGCGATTTACGACGCGAATATGGCGATCGCTTTCGGGTCTTAAGAGCTGATTCAGGAGCAACAGCACTAGAGGCACTGCAACAAGTCAAACTGCGTAACGAGCCAGTCGCACAGTTTGTTGTCGATCAGCGGATGCCGCAAATGAGTGGTGTTGAGTTCCTGGAACAAGCAATTAAGCTGTTTCCAGAGGCTAAACGAGTCTTGCTTACAGCTTACGCCGATACAGAGGCAGCCATCCGGGCAATTAATACTGCCCAAATTGACTACTATCTCTTGAAACCGTGGGACCCGCCTGAAGAGCGCCTGTACCCGGTGCTGAATGATTTGCTTGACGATTGGCTGTCTTCCTACCGTCCGCCTTTTGAAGGGATTCGGGTCATTGGTTCTCGTTGGGCACCCGAAACGCATCAAGTCAAGGACTTCTTAGCCCGCAATAGTATTCCTTATCAATGGCTAGATATTGAGACTGAGCCAGAAGCACCTAACTTAGTCACCTATGCTGAGTGTGGTGCAGCACACCTACCCTTGGTACTCTTCCCCGACGGCTCGAAACTTATACAGCCGACAAATTCCCAAATTGCTGAGAAAATTGGGCTAAGTACGCGGGCGCAAAAGCCATTTTACGACTTGGTGATTGTTGGTGGTGGTCCAGCTGGCTTGGCAGCAGCAGTCTACGGAGCCTCTGAAGGGCTACGCACGGTGATGATTGAACGGGAAGCCCCAGGAGGTCAGGCGGGAACGAGTTCCCGAATCGAGAACTATTTGGGCTTTCCGGTGGGCTTAAGTGGGGCAGACCTAGCTAGACGCGCCGTAACTCAGGCAAGACGGTTTGGTGTGGAGATCCTTAGCCCGCAAGAGGTGAAGGGGGTACGGGTGGAAGATCCGTATCGAATTGTTGTCCTCTCTGATGGCAGCGAAATTAGCTGCCACGTATTGATGATCGCCACTGGTGTGTCGTGGCGCAAGCTCAACGTCCCTGGTATAGAAAAATTGTCTGGGGCTGGCGTTTATTACGGTGCGGCAATGACCGAAGCCCTCTCCTGCCAGAATGAGGATGTTTATATTGTGGGTGGGGCCAACTCAGCCGGACAGGCAGCGATGTATATGTCTAAGTACGCTAGCAATGTCACCATGCTGGTGCGTGGTGACTCGTTGGCTAAAAGCATGTCGCAGTACTTAATCGATCAAATTGCGGCAACAAAGAACATTCAAGTGTGCCTGCACTGTAGTGTTGTTGAGGTTAAAGGTGAAACCAGTCTAGAGGCAATTACCATTGCTCATGCCGATACGGGAGAAAAGGAAACTTTATCTGCAACTTCACTCTTTATTATGATTGGCGCAGAGCCATGTACCGATTGGCTAGATGGTGTGGTAGAGCGCGACGAGCGGGGCTTTGTCATCACTGGGCGGGACTTGATGCATGACGGACGCCGTCCCAGAGGATGGACACTGGATCGCGATCCGTTTTTGCTCGAGAGTAGTGTACCGGGCATTTTTGCAGCAGGAGATGTGCGGCATGGCTCTGTGAAGCGAGTCGCGTCTGGAGTAGGCGAAGGTTCAATCGCAGTTCAGTTTGTGCATCAATATCTCAGCAAAGTGTAGTTCAGCTAGTCGTGATATTTCTATGAGTCCAATCTGTAACCATCTCGATTTAATCCAAGAAGTTACACCGAGTGCAAATGGCTGCGAGGAGTGTCTCAAAACTGGAGACAGATGGGTGCATCTACGCCTGTGCCGCATTTGTGGACATGTCGGTTGTTGCGACTCCTCCAAAAACAAACACGCGACTAAACACTTTCACGCAACTGGTCATCCAATCGTGAAGTCAGCTGAGCCGGGTGAAGACTGGAGTTGGTGCTACATAGACCGGACATTTGTCTGATTTTACAAATGGCTAACATTATTAAACAGCCATGCGATGAGGGGGTCATTCGGTCTTCTCCCTGTACTGAACCCTGCTCCAGAAATATCGGACGGTGGGTGTTGGCAGCAACAATCCTTGGTTCCAGCATGGCAGTCATCGACGGCACTGTGGTTAATATAGCGCTGCCAGTGCTACAGGCAGAGTTGCAGGCAACGGTAGCTGATGTGCAGTGGGTTGTTGAGTCCTATGCGTTATTTCTGGCTGCCTTAATTTTAGTTGGTGGGTCGTTAGGTGATCGCTTTGGTCGGCGACGGATCTTTGCCTAAGGTGTAGTCATGTTTGCCGGGGCATCAGTCTGGTGCGGACTCTCAACCTCCGTGAATCAGCTCATTGTTGCGCGGGCGGTGCAGGGGATAGGTGGTGCGTTGCTGGTGCCAGGAAGTTTGGCAATCATTAGTGCCTCGTTCAGTGGTGAGCAGCGCGGACAGGCAATTGTAGACGGTTTTCGCTTTGTAATGTTTGTAACTGTTGGGCTAACGCTATTGAGTGCATTTGTAGCTTTGGTAATGATTAGGGATAAACCGCGCCATGTAACAAACAACATTGCAAACGCGGAATGGACAAGGGATGAACGCCGATGGTAGCAAACAAGGTTATTCAACAGCGGTAAATTCAATATTTTTGTTTCATAGTATACAAGTGAATTTTAAATCTTACTTAAGTTAGAACTATTTTTTGAAAACAGTCGCATATAATACAGACATATAATAAATCGTTCATCTCCTGGTTGGAAATTCCAGTATTTGACTAGGTTCTGGCTGGAGACGGAAGTAGGGAGTTATCCCGAAGGAACGCGCCTCACTTAACTACAATGACTTTTGAGGCGAGACGATGAAAAACTTCAACATCAATGGCACTACCCATCTAGCAATGGTTGCACCAAGGGCACAGCACCAGACAGAAATTATATCTGCGTCTGGACACCCTCAAGCAGTTGCACCATTATCTGCACCGAGCTACATAGGTGGGGCTACGATAGCGATTGCTTTAGCCGGGATGATTGTGGTTGCTGTTCAAGCTGCAGGGTTTACATCTAAATCAACTACGCCCAAGCCGCAGACGGTTGCGATCAAAAATGGTTCGTTTGCTAACCGACGGCCTCATACCTCACATTAGGCGTAATGGCCCGTAGCAACGATATGTATTGGGATTGATGAGCGATTGAGAATCAATATCATCTGCTCTTTACTATATATCAAGCCTGTTTAACAGACAGGCTTAATCTTTGTCTTAAAGATTAGGCAACAGTTCACAGCTACTTTAGGGAAATTTATGCGGTTACTAGCCGAGGAGTTGGACATTGATATGAATGCCAAAGTCAAAACGCAATCACAAAATCAGCCGCTTCAGACATCAGGCAATGACAATCAGAATTTTGACTTTGAGCTGTGGGCTAGAGCCGTTAGACCCCAGTTATTGGCTGCGATTCAGAGACATTCAGGTGGTCGGAGTATTGACTGAACAAGTGCTCTTAGTTGATGGGAGTATGGAAGCTTTTTTCTCTATGCCCTTGTTGACGTTGAGCCTCAAATAGTATCAAAGCAGCAGTGATCGCGACATTTAATGACTCTACCCCTGCACTCATGGGGATGCTGACTGACACATCTGCCATAGCCATTAACTCTGCTGACAGTCCAGCCCCTTCATTACCTAGTACAATCAAAGTCGGACGCAGCAAATCCAATTCCCAGTAAGTGGACTGAGCTTTGGCTTGGGTTGCAACCACCTGTGTTCCCATCTGCTGACATTGCCTCACAACTGCGGTCAAATCAGGAACAACCGACATTGGTAGGCGGAACCATTGTCCAGCCGACGCCCGTAACACCTTGGGATTTTCAGGCTCCACACTATCCCCACTTAACCATAAACCAGCAGCACCAGTAGCAACAGCTGTGCGGATGATAGTACCGAGGTTACCAGGGTCTTGCACTGTTTCTAGGCCCAGAGCTATACCTGTGAGCGGTATATCTGATTGCCTGTGGCTATCTCGTTTAGCCGTTGCTATCACCCCATCTGGCTGAACTGTGGTAGCGAGTGCCTTTAATACCTCTAAACTCACAAGTTCTACCCGATCAGCTTGACAACAGGCTCGTTCCCAAAGCTGGGGATGACGTTCCTGCCAGTGTGGGGTGCAGCATACAGTTGCTAGCGGATGGTTAACTGCACAAGCTTCTTCTAATAGATGAGTTCCTTCTAACAAGAAGAGTTGCTGCTCTCGTCTCTCTTTAGCGTTGTGCAACTTACGAATTTGCTTTACCAGAGGATTCTGCAAACTGGTTAGCATTATCATATATGCGGAACCCGGGACTTGAACCCGGAAGCCTTGCGGCACTAGAACCTGAATCTAGCGCGTCTGCCAATTCCGCCAGTTCCGCGTGACAATTTATATTTTAACGACAGTCTTCCATTATGAAGACGTAATTAGTATTTGTCAAGTGATGAGAATTGCTAGTTAGCTTAACGAAGCAAAGAGCGTTGCTCCCGGAGGGAGCCTCCTTTGAGAACGTTGACGTTGCCACTTCATTAAGCACAAGAATCTAGACTTGTGGAAGCTTTACTGTAGAATCGAAACCAACTTCTAACATGTAAAAGTTCTGAATTTAAGTGTGCAAAGTAAAACTACTCCTATGATTGACCCCAACGGCTCACCTGAGGTCGACCCCTCACTCCTACAAATTTGGGGAGGTTCTCCTCTCGAAGGTCATGTGAAAATTAGTGGGGCAAAAAATTCAGCGTTAGCAATTATCGCTGGAGCCTTACTGTGTTCTCAGGATTGTTGTGTCCGTAATGTCCCTTCACTGGTTGACGTCAGACGGATGAGTCAACTCCTTCTAGCTTTGGGTGTGAAATTACAGCAGCGCGGTGACATTCTAGAAATTGATGCAAGTGTTATTGGACACTCACAGGCCCCCTACGAACTGGTCAGTCAACTGCGAGCCAGTTTTTTTGTTATTGGTCCTCTCCTAGCACGGTTAGGGATTGCTCAAGTACCGCTCCCTGGGGGGTGCACAATCGGAGCTAGACCCGTTGATCTTCATGTCCGCGGTTTACAAGCAATGGGAGCTGATGTCCAAATTGAGCATGGAATGGTTCATGCCTATGTCAGTGATGGCAGTCGTAAGCTCAAAGGAGCAAAGATTTATCTAGATTACCCCAGTGTTGGTGCTACCGAGACCTTAATGATGGCGGCAACTTTGGCAGAAGGGGAAACAACCATAGAAAACGCTGCCCAAGAGCCAGAAGTGGTAGATTTAGCAAATTTCTGCCGGGAAATGGGGGCAAAAATTCGCGGTGCAGGAACGAATACGATTGTGATCGCTGGCGTCCCCAGCCTACATTCTACAGACTACAAAATTATTCCAGACCGGGTTGAGGCAGGGACATTTTTGGTGGCTGGGGCAATCACGCACTCAGAGCTGAGCCTATCACCAGTTGTACCAGAACATCTGATGGCAGTCATTGCGAAGCTCCAGGATATCGGGGTGCAGGTGATAGCTGAATCACCTGACAGCCTGCGGGTTATGCCAGGGTATAGTCTCACGGCAACAGATATTGAAACTTTACCCTACCCTGGTTTTCCTACTGATATGCAAGCACCATTCATGGCTTTGCTGACTCTGAGTAAGGGAGATAGCGTCATTACAGAGACGGTATTCGAGAATCGGTTGCGTCACGTGGCGGAGTTAAACCGCATGGGGGCAGACATTCGAGTTAAAGGCAACCATGCACTGATTCGTGGAGTACCGATGTTGTCAGGAGCGCCAGTTGTGGCGACTGACTTGCGGGCGTCGGCGGCATTAGTTCTAGCGGCACTAGCGGCAGACGGGAAAACAACGATTCAGGGGTTGCACCACCTAGATCGGGGTTACGAGCAACTGGAGATGAAATTGCTATCTCTAGGGGCTAAACTTCAGCGTCTGTCCCCGTAGGAAGTGAAGGCGATCTCGTTATACTAGCCTTAGAAGGCTATGACCGCGGAAGGGGTCATGTGCAGGCACCGCCGTTACACGGCGGTATACCGTCGACTTGAGCGACGTTGCTCCTCCACCTCTCTTGTCATTTTTTGTTTCTAGGTTGATACGCCATGCTTCCATCTCAACAACCGTTAGTCGGTCTGAAAGCAGACCAGTTTCGCCACCCATTAGACCTAGAGGCAACTAAGGCTCTAAAGCAGATTCCAGGCGTTGATATGTTAGTGCGGAATCTGTTAGGACCAATGGCAGAGCAGTTTTTTTACATTGAAAATATTGCGTCGAGTGTGCTGGTGGGCGAGCAGCAGTTGCCCCAGTTCCACCAGTTGCTGTTGGCAGCCTGTAAAAATCTAGATTTAGAGCCGCCACAGCTTTATGTTCGTCAGCATCCAGTCCCCAATGCCTACACATTTGCTATGCGGGGGAAACAGCCTTTCATCGTCTTGCATACTTCCTTGATTGAGCTGCTGACCCCAGAGGAGATTCAGGCGGTAATTGCTCACGAATTAGGGCATCTTAAGTGCGATCACGGAGTTTATCTGACGCTGGTGAACTTGATGGTGTTAGCGGCAGGGCAACTCCCCAATTTCGGAGGCTTTATTGCCCAAGCATTGCAATCACAACTTTTGGAATGGGTACGCTGTGCAGAGTTTACTTGCGATCGCGCTGCACTGCTGGCAACTCAAGACCCGAAAGTTGTGATGTCGTTACTGATGAAGCTATCTGGTGGTTCCCCTACCCTAGCATCGCAACTAAACCTAGATGCCTTTATTGCCCAAGCTCGTGCCTACGACGAAATTAGCAACACTCAACTAGGTGAACTGCTAAAATCTGCTCAAGCTTCCCAGTTGACTCATCCAGTACCTGTACTACGGGCACGAGAGATCGATCGTTGGGCTAGTAGCCAGGAGTATCACTCCCTGCTACAACACCGCAAAATTGAGTATAATGGTGAAGCTAAACCTGCGGGCGGGTGGCGAAACTGGTAGACGCACCACACTCAAAATGTGGCTCTGGTGACAGAATGCGAGTTCGATTCTCGCCCCGCCCACGTAACTTTTAATTAGCGAGGGCTTTCAGCTGCTGTAAAAACCTGATGGAATGACTTAAAACGGTGTATATCTGGATGACCAACAGTTAGATACTAAAACTGAAGGTTATGAAGACATGTCCTAGGCATCGAAGAGTTTAAAGGTAAATACAGAATTGAACTCTCTCATCGGGAGCGTCTTTTTGATAACACCGCATTAGTGCGCCAGTCTAGATTAGGTTTTACTAAATTCGTGTTAACGCAACTCTAAGCCAAGAAGTTAGCATGGTTAGAGATGAGAAACGCTGGAAGCGAACAGGTCATGATGACTAGAGAAGAAATTACCATTAAAGTTCCCTCTGATGTCGCAGAGGCATACCGCAATGCTACTAAAGAACAACAGGAACAAATTGAAGCCAGGATCGCAGTGTTGCTAAAGTCTTCAATGACAAGCAGGCAGGTAGGAATTACTAAGCTCAGGCAGACAATGGATGAAATAGGTGGGCGAGCCGCAGAAAGGGGTTTAACGCCAGAGATTTTGCAATCGATTTTGAATGACGACAACTGAAAGACGGTTTGTATGTGATGTCAATGTTATCATCAGCGCGGTGTTGCTATCAGGGAGCAAACCAGATCGCGCACTTAGAAAAGCTCAAGATTTAGGGCAATTACTGTTGTCTGAGTCTATCTACCTGGAGCTAGAACAGGTACTTGCTCGGCCCAAATTTAATCAATATATTACATTAGAAGAACGAAAGGCATTTCTGATAAGTTTGTCTGGAACTGTACGGTTTATTAACGTGACTGAGCAGATTGATGAATGTCGAGACCCTAGAGATAATAAGTATCTGGAATTAGCGATCGGTGGGAGAGCAGAGTGTATTGTGACTGGAGATGATGATTTGCTTGTGCTAAACCCATTCCGGGGTATCAATATTCTGACTGTTCAAGAATTTTTAGCAAAAAACTAGGATGAATGATATGAAATATAAAGAAAGCCCACAGTAAAGTGGGCTGGGTATCCTTAGTGAGTGGATTGCCTGAATTACTCGACTCGCTATTCCTGTAAATGGCGATTGGAGATGGAAGGTTTTGGGCGCTCGTCCTTGGCAGGAACCATGAGGGCTATGTAACTACCTACTCCTACTTTGGCAAGGGGTTCTAGGTAAACGATCTAGGACCTTTTCGGTTTTAGGTCTACCGGGAAATTACCTAACTTACTGGTTGAGCATAAAAATAAATAGTTAGAACCACAGTAGAGATGGTTTAAACCAAGTCATTAATATTTATTGAAAAGCTTCTCAAGGACACAAAAATCATACGGGAGTTTTTATTATCTAGCTCATTAAGAAAGCCACTCATCCTTAATGAGAGATACTGTCATTTAACAATAGCTCGCAGGTGTCTTAATAGTCAGAACTTCGTATTTAACCAAATTATGCAAGCTTTTGAAACCCTATATCACTTACTCATTGACGCCACCTTAGATAGAGACAAGTCTAAACTCTTAGACACTGTTTCTATATACAGAGAGATGCACTCTTACGAGATTGCAGGATTTCTAGTTTACTTACTCGATCATTATCAACGAGATGACTTAGTGTGGGTAAGCGCTATTCTAGAAGCAAATGGTCATTTAGACATCGTTGGTAGAATGTTTTATCTGGCGAATAAATTTACACCTGTGCTAGAAGACGAGATAGTTGGATAGTATTAAGCAAAGCTTTTATCTTGTCCTAACTCACACAAGTCTGTGGCAATCAACTTATCAATTAGCTCAGTTACACCAGCACCACGACTTCCACTTGTAACCAAGTCAACTCGCTCTTTTAGCATAGGCAGAGCGTTGGCAACTGCGATAGAACACCCGCATAACTCAAGAAAGGCATGATCGTTTTCGGCATCACCAATTCCCACAACGTTGTGAGGCGATAACTTTAGCTCACCTAACGCTGCCTGGAGTCCAGTTGCTTTATTAATGCCTGAGGGCAGCACCATTACTGCGCCTTTGTTAAAGATGACTTGCAGCTCTAGACCCAAGTTGCGAATAACTTCAGTAACTGTGGTTTCGTGCGGATGCCAGGTGGCAACGATTACCCGCCCTACTGATATGGGTTCAACATGACGCTCTCGCAGGGCATTGACAAACGCCTCAGGTGGAGGAGAGCCTAATGGCTTTTCCTCTCCTGTTTTTGGCCAGTAAAGCAGAGCACCATTTTCTGCCACAATGCAATCAAACAGGTCAACTTGAGGGAATACCTTCATAAGATCGTCAAGCTCTCGACCTGTAACCATGATGAGCTTACGACCAGAGCTGCGCAAGCGCTCAAGTGCCGCTTTGGTGTCATCATCTACTTGACCGTCTGTAGCTAATGTTCCATCGTAGTCAGAGGCTAGTGCGAGATAGCGCATAGGGTACTTGGGGATAGCGAAAGGCTAGTTTTGCTTGGTCTCCGTATAGCATCACTTAAGCTAGAAATTTAGTTTATCCAACTTAAGGTCTAAATTATAATGGAGATATAATGGATTCCCTACCTATAGGGATTTTTGAGCTTTCACAGCTTGCTTCCTTTCTTAGCTCGTCTAGTCAATCCATAGAGGTGATAACTAATATTCAGACATTTAGAAGGTGGAAGCAACCGTGTTAAAAAGGGAGATTGCAATGAAGATGTCATCCTGGAAGGTCAGTCAGGAAAAGCAGAAAAAAGGTAAAGCGCTAGCATTGGCTACGTCAGCAAAAAGCCAAAGCATTCAAACGACTAGCCCAGAGATTGAAGAATAACAACGACAATCTAACTCTCCCGCTTAAGCAGGGGAGTTTTTCTTACCAGGGCAATATTGAGCCAGCAGCCGAACATTGCGGTTACACAGTAAATTTGGCTATTGTATAGGCTTGATGGATAGAAAAAGCTAGGATAGACAGGAGCTAGTGACGAAGGAACAGACTTGGGATGGATGAGAATCTAGATCGAGCGCTAGAGGTTGATGTCATAGCTGCAAGCTTGCGCATGGATCGTCAAGAAGCAGGAGATTTGTTAGAGTTTTTAGCCCAAAAATTAGAGCAATCCTTGCCTCAAAACACAACTGTGACTCGCGGTGGTTGGTTCCTCTCCAAGGAGCGTCCCGTGCAGGAGATTACTGTCCGCTTTGACGATTACCACTACCAAATTGTTCGAGAACGCAATGGCTCATTGAGCGCGAAAGTCATGAAGCTGGTGCGGGGAGTTGTACTGAAGACAACTGCGATTCCAATTGACCAATGGATTGATGAGGTAGCTCAACAACTTGCTCAGTTGGCAGCACATAGTGCCCAAGCTCGGAGCGCTCTGAACAAGTTCGTTATTGGTTAAACATATGCAGTTCTGGGGTCAATCCGAAACAGAAAAACAGCAACAAGCAAGGCAAGCAGCCACCCGTAAAGCTCTAGAGCAAGGTGGTATTCCGCCTGAAGCCAGACACAGATTAGAGGCACAGAGACTGGGGGGCGATCGCTTCTTTACCAGTGACTTGACCTGCAACGAATACTTACTGACTCGTACGGACTACGAGCCAATTGGCTTGGTGATGGGTACTGCCTTCTATAAAGTCAGTTTTTGGGGCTACTTCAACAACTACCAAACTTTCACTGGTGAACTCTCAGCTTTAAGTCAAGCTCAGTTAGCAGCAAGAGAATTAGCCATTAGCCGTCTACAGCAAGAAGCCGCTCTATTAGGTGCTGCTGGTGTTATCGGTGTCCGACTTCAGATTGGCGGTTATGATTGGAGTTCCAGGACAGTTGAATTCACAGCAATTGGCACAGCGATTAGAGTGAAGAATCGTGAACCCAACGGGAAACCCTTTACTAGTAACTTCAGCGGTCAAGAGTTTTGGCAACTGCATCAAGCAGGTTATTGGCCCAAGGGTTTAGTCTTTGGCATCTGCTCCTACTACGTGCATAGCGACTACAACACTAGGTCAGTTATGAATAATAATTGGTGGAGCGGTGGTTGGGCTAATCAAGAACTGACTCAGTATACCCAAGGCTTTCAATTGGCTCGCCACTTGGCGATGAATCGCCTAAGTCAAGATCTGCGACAGCATCAAGCTGAGGGAGCCGTTGGGATGAAGATTGATGCTGACATCGAAGAAGTTGAGTACGAAATCAATGATGTTAAATACCGCGACCTCTTAGCCCACTTCGTAGCAGTGGGAACCTCCATCACCCATGATGACCAACCAACCCAAGCCTCCATCAAGTCACCGCTGCTGTTCTACAACCTTGCTTCTGGCAAGTTGCAACAGCTAGAAAAGGATGAAATCAATGACGAATAATCAACCAATGCCAAAAGATCTTCCCACTCATGCCCGCGAACGATTGGAAGCAATGAGCGGTCAAAAGGGGCAAAGACGTTTATTCACTAGCGATCTATCTGTTAATGAATTTTTGTTAGTGAAGGAGCTTGGTTTTGACCCAGTAGGTATGGTTGTCGGCTGCTCTATCTATCACATTGGCTTTCAGCAGGCTAACTGGAACCAAAATCAGGAAATGACAGTGCTATCGCAGGCGATGTACCATGCCCGCGAACTAGCTATGAGTCGCATGGAAGAAGAAGCCGATGCCCTAGGTGCTGACGGCATCGTTGGAGTGCGGCTCACGGCTAAGCATATGGAATGGGAACCCAACCTAGCTGAGTTCGTCGCGATTGGTACGGCTGTTGTAGCTCGTAACCGTCATATTTCCTTTAGGACAATAGATAATAAACCTTTTACCAGTGACCTATCTGGGCAAGATTTTTGGACGTTGCTGCGGGCTGGCTATCGACCTGTGGGGCTAGTGATGGGCAACTGTGTTTACCATGTTGGTCGCCAAGGTTTGGGGCAGTGGTTTAGAAATATTGGTCAAAATGTGGAAATGACTAATTTCACTCAAGCTCTCTACGATGCCCGAGAGTTAGCGATGGAGCGGATGCAGGCTGAAGCCACTCATTTAAAAGCTGAGGGGATTGTAGGTGCGCAGATTCATGAGGGGAGGTATGGCTGGGCAACTCATGTGATTGAGTTTTTTGCCATTGGCACAGCAGTTGTTCCGATTCGAGAAGATCATCACATTCCTACTCCCCAACTTGTCCTCTCACTCAACGACTAAACCTGATAATTGATGTATTGAGACAGCCTAAGTATTTAAATCGGTCAGGCTGAACTAGGGGAAAGTTCAGTGAATTTACAGTTTTGATGTTTATCTCCATCAAGTTAAGATTTAAGCGCATATGGTCAAGTTAATTAAATGTAAATTTATACCTAAATATGAACGCTCTAGACTTAACTCGGTTAACGCCTTGCTCTACCCTAGCCAGTCTTGAAACTCACTACTCTCAAGTTAATGTCAATACTTTAGGACAGGCAGTTAATGACAAATTTACTCGCCAACCAGAACTACCTGGGGTGATTGTAAGAGATGGAGAGCAGATACTTGGCATGATTTCTCGGAAAGTTTTTCTTGAACGCATGAGCCAGCGTTATAGCATAGAACTCTATCTGAATAGACCAATTAAAAACTTATTAAATATTTTAAAACTTAAAGCTCTTCAGCTTCCTGCTACTCATAGGATTGAGGTGGCAGCAAGAATGGCATTAAGTCGCTCTGCTGAAGCAGTTTATGAGCCAATAGTTGTTGTGCAAGAAAACCAGGATTTGCACTTATTAGATATGAATGTGTTACTATTAGCTCAATCTCAAATTTTGTCTTCTCTTTTGGTCGAAAACCAATTACGTAACCAGATACTAGAGACGCAAAAAGCAGAATTACAAGCGCAAGCTGATGAACTACGAGAGCAAGCCCAAAAGATTCTTAAGCTAAATCAGCAGTTCTTTAGAATTAGTGAATTACTCTCCTCAGAAGGAAAAGCTGCTTTTTTTGCTACCTTCACCGGAGTTAAATCGATTTGCCGTGCTACTAGTCAAGTGGTCTCTACAGGTCAGGATTTAGAGAAAGAAATTGAAGACATTGATGAAATTACCAAGCTAATTGATAGCGTGAGTAAGCAAGTTCGGCAGCTAGCCGCACAAGCTGCTATCATCGTGAATAAATCAGGCAAGCAAATAGCTGAATTGATACCCATCTCAACTGAACTCCGCAACTTAGGAGAGCAAACCTTTGCTGTTAGTTCTCATGTGAATCAACTAGTCAGTAGATTTCAGTTCTTTCTTAAAGACCTTAAAGTAGTAGCACAGGCAGGAGAAACGACTGCTAACGCTCTGCTGCAAAAGAGCGAACAGGCTCAGTTTGCCTTTATTGAACTAGAAAAGTTAGTCAATGAGAATAACAAACTTGGCACTCCTAAATCGTAAAACCTTGAAGTAGGAGGTGCCAGAACAATGCCTTGGCAGGTTCATTAGACGTTAACTAGGTTCATTTTTAGTGCCTAAAGGCAGCAAACAGTAATACTGTAAAGCTAGGCAGCACTAGACCTGCGACTAAGACCGCAATCAACAGTCGTCGCTTCATTATTCGCAACTGCCGTTGCATATCACGTAGCGATGATTGAGTGGAGCCAATTTGAGTTTTCAGCAGATTGTACTCAGCTTCTAGCTTTGCCTGCTTCTGAGCATGTTCAGCACCCAATCTGGAATTGCCAGACTTTTTCATAAAAGCTTCCAATTCATCCAGAGGAGCCTGAATTGTTTGCTTATAGCTCGCCCATTCGTTTAGGAAAGCTGTCAAACTTGCTTGAAATTCTGCCTTGAGTTCGGTAACTTGCTCAGCTATTTCAGCTCTAAGGTTATTGTCAGTTGTGCCCAAATCATATCGCGTATCCTGAAGTTCACTCCAAGCCTCTTCCCATCTAGAAACGACGGCTTTTTCGAGTTCTGTAAAACGTTGGTTAAAAGCTGCCTGAACTTGAGCTATGTCTTTTCGAGTCACTTGGACTTCATTTAAATTTGCCTTAAACTCCTGGTAGGTTTGTGCCAAGTCCTCGAACTGTGCCTGAACTCTCACTAATCCGTTCAGAACTCCGAAAGACAGCTCCATCTGGTTGCGAAGTTCTGACAGTTCCTGCTCGATCTGCTCTAGATCGCTTAAGGACTTAGCCATAATAATCTTTACACCTCCAATACCTGACACAATCGCTCAACCTGATTCAGGACTTCGAGCATTGAACCCAAAGCAGCACAGTCTTCGCTCAGCCTCCGCATTGCTCTGATCTGCTTAAGTCCCAGAAGAGATCTATATTGTGCTGAATCTAAGCCGAACATGCGGGCAGCCTCCTGAAGCAGGAAAGATAAACCTGCCTCGTTATCCCACGGACCGTCAACTGACGTCAACCAAGTGAAAGCTTCTTCCGCTTCTTCCAGTCGCGCAGCCTCTTGATAGAACAGCAAAAGCTCCTCACATGATAATCCCTGCCTGATGCCCTCCTTGAACCCTAGTCTGAGATAAAATAGCGCTAGCGTCTTGTTCTCTGCATCGGCATGAGCTGATAAAGCGCCAACTAAGTACAGTACAGGTAAATTTGTTAGATCGTGTTTCAGCTCGCGATCGACTTGTGCCAGAACTCTTTCTACTGCTCCCAGTTCTACAGCTAGACGAACCACTTCGGGCAGAAACTGGGAATTGAAGCTTTGAAGAGCACGCGCGACTTCCATATCTAAAGGTGTCAGCGCCGTCGATCTAGGCTGAACTTGGTCTGATGCAACAGAATGAGTTGCGTTCGAGCCAATATTAATTTTTTCAAATAGCCCTGGTCCAATCTGGGCATATCCCTTATTCACCGACCGGACTGCATCTGCTAGTTCTGTAGCAGGAGTGTCTTTCAACAAATAGCCCTTTGCTCCTGCCCTTAAAGCATCAGCGAGGAATGCTTCATCATCATGGCTGCTCAGGACTAAGACTTTAGTTTCGGCAAAGCGTTGAGTGATAATCCGCGTGGCAGTTACTCCATCCATCCGGGGCATCTGGATATCGATGAGTACAACATCAGGCTTGAGAGCTTCTACCTGCTCAATGGCTGCTTGTCCATCATTCGCACTTCCCACCACCAGAAAATCTACTTCTGGCTCTAGCAAAGCCTTCAACCCTTCGCGGATGACCCTCTGGTCGTCTACCAGCAAAATACGAATCATGCAGCGAACCTTAGCGCAGTTAGATAGATATTATGCCATCTAGGCAGCAAGTTAAATCGGAGCAGGTTTTTTAAGCAACTCAGACAAACATCCTTTGTGCTTCCAAGGCAACTTGGAGATCGAGAAATCTGCTCTTGGAGCTTGCCAGAAATCAGACTATGTTGAGATTGCGGAGTTTTTCAGGATGTTGAGACGACCTTACTTAAAAGATCGTTGATCTTACGAATATGTTCAGCATCTATTAAATGTTATAAAAAAATGAGTAAATCCAAGCCTCAAACAGGTTGATAGCAACCTTGCAAAAACCCTAAAGCTGCCATCCCGGAAGCAGTCTACACTGTCACAGCACTCTTTGCAAAAGCGCTATACCAATTGGTTAATTGGATAAATTTCCTACTCAAGTGCCTGCTACTGGTTTAACAGTTATGCAATGGGCAAAGCATGCGCTTTCACGCAAATGTCTGATCATATTAATACTACACATCACAGCCCATAACGGCTAAGGAAAACACTATGGTTGTTGCTAGCAACAAAATTGATAACATTTTGCAGCATTTTGTTTCCAACACGAGTGATATCCAGGGAGCGGCTCTGGTTTCACCGGACGGTCTCACATTGGCTTCCAGCCTACCAATGGATATGGATGAGGAGCGAACTGCAGCTATGTCTGCTGCCATGCTGTCGCTGGGAGAACGCATTGCTCAAGAGTTGGTTCGAGGTACGCTTGACCGGATCTACGTTGAAGGGGATAAGGGTTACGGCATTCTGATTAGCTGTGGTGAGGAGGCGGTGTTGCTAGTCCTTGCCAGTCAGACGGCTAAACAAGGTCTGCTCATGTTGGAAATTAAAAAAGTGGTAGCCGAATTGAAAGCAGCTCTAAGTTATTAAAGAGCAAATTTAATGATACTCACAGGACATTTATCAGAATTCTCCTTACCAGAAATTTTTCAATTTGTTGAGCAAGGCTATAAGACTGGTTTACTCTCCCTCCAGTTTGAACCAGAAGCTGGCAAGCAGCCGCCGCCAGCTCAACATTATTCCATTGGGAGTAGCTCCAGCAGCGCGCCTTTGCATCAAATTCATCATGTCTGGCTACAGGGCGGACGCATTGTCGCGATCGCCAATCAGCGAGACCAAAAAGGCTTACTCTCGTTAATTCATCAACGGGGCTGGCTCAGTCCTCAACTCCTCCAGCACATACGTACTTGGGCTGGAGGAGAGCAACCGCTAGGTCTGTACTTGAAAACAAGGAATGTACTAACTCCAGAGCAACTGAAGCTGCTATTCCACGCTCAAGTACTACAACGAGTTTGTACTTTGTTTCGATCATCGAACGGTCAGTTTAAGTTCGATCCCAAAGCTCCCCTCCCTAGGGCTGAAATGACTGGTTTAAGCTTACTCCCCACTGAAGCAACTTTATTGGGATTGCGAGTGTTGCAAGACTGGACACCATTTGCTCAAAAACTGCCTAACCCAAATTTTGGTTTGACTAGGGCGATCACAGGCAAACCTCATTTACAGTTACATGCTCAAGAATTGCAGGTTTGGGAGTTTGCTGGCGGATCGGTAACAATCGCTACAATTGCCAAACAACTGCACTTATCAGTGGAAGCAGTCCAACAGATCGCCTTCAGAATCATGGTTGTTGGCTTAGTTGAAGAAGTGCCTGTCATTGTCTCCAAACCCAACAGAAAAGCACCAATGACGGAAATCATGCCGGAATTGGTCACATCGACTAGTAGCACTAGTCTCAATCAGTCATTTCTGCACAATTTAGTGGGCTTTCTTAGGAGTCGAGTTTGATGGAGATTATGCGTTTAGTGGTGACAGGTTCTGTAGGGGTGGGAAAGTCCACTTTTATCCGTTCCGTCAGTGAGATAGAAGTTGTTGATACTGACCGCGTAGCGACGGATGAAGTCGCACAGATGAAGAAAAAAACGACTGTCGCTATGGACTTCGGACGGCTACAGTTTAGTCCTGATATGGCCTTACATATCTACGGCACGCCTGGTCAGGCTCGATTTGATTTTATGTGGGACATCTTAATTCACCAAGCTCATGCCTATATTTTGCTAGTGGCAGCCCATCGCCCAAGCGAATTTCGCTATGCCCGCCGCACGATCAATTTCATAAATCAACGTCGGCAAATTCCTATGATCGTTGGTCTCACCCACTTAGACTGTCCCGGAGCTTGGGGAGAGGAGAATATCGCGATTGCTCTGGGCTACGTAAACGCTCAAACCCGTCCACCTATTGTTAAGGTAAATGCTACAGACAAAGCCTCAGCCATTGAAGCATTGATTGTTCTAGTCCAGCATTGCTTAGAGCAAACATCTACAGGTGTTACCATCTTCCCTACTCCCTTCCAACCTGCTCTTGAGTCCGACGCACCATGTTAACTGTTTGCGGCAAGACACCAACTGAGAGCGCAAACGCCTCATCCGGTAGTTGAGCAATTGTCTCAGCGTCAAAGTAATTTTCAAATTGATTTAAGATTGTCTGGACCCGCTGTTGAGGAACGGGGTTTTCTGTAATCTTTCTCGTCAATCGAATCCATTGTCGTCTAATCAAGTAAGCCTTTTGTCGCTCTTCATGAGATTCAGGAGTCAGTAACGATAAATGTCCAACTGGTAGTGCCCACTGACAATCTTGGTCATAAAAACCACCTACTGCAGCTCCTGGTCCGGCAAATTCCGCATGAAATTGCTTATAAAGAATTAAGCCGTTTTTCCGTCTTGCATTCACCGTCAGTATCTGTTCGCTACGCAGCAACTTGAGGATTTCCGAAGCCTGTAGGTCTTCACTTCCACTTTTCATCTCTCTATAGGCACGGAATCTGGTAACACAGGTACTGCTGATCACGTGTGTAGCTAGCGCCAGACCTATCTGATAGCCCTGCTGGTTTTCGCTATCCATTTAGTCTCCTACTCCACATAGATTTCCTGCGGGTCTGCACTCGAATCATGGGGAGAAAAATCAACTTTTCGGCTTCTCTTATAGAGATAACGTAACTGATATACTGACAATATATGAGTAAATGTTAATTGCTCATATATACCCTTCTCCTATCCTAGGATATTTAGCTAATGCTTGTTCAAAGTAACAGTAATATAATCTTTAAGTCTTAATCAAGAACCAGGTAGGATTGTAAAGTTTTTATGAAGTTTAGGATTTGGTCAAGATAACAAGATAATCCAGCGACCAGGTAAATACAATTCCAAACAATTGCGCTAGAAAGATGATCGCTATGCTCAACGGTTCTAATCAGGGCAGGGAAGCGATATTACTGGATTTCGCGCTTTTAAAGCCACATGTATTCTGGTTAACAAAATCATAGAATCAATACTAAATTTCAAAGAAGTGGTAACATTCAGTACTGAATCTGAACTTAAATGAGCTAGCTAAAGAATATTAGTAACAACTTTCTACAGTTGCTGATTCCATATCCTTGACCGAAGAAGGAGCAGTGAGTAGCGAGTGTTGGAAAGAACTTTCTTAAATAAGGTCAGGGGATATAAGCCCGCTAATAAATCAACAATTTACTCCTTGATGGCTTGCTACGAGGTCTCATAATGTCGATGTGCAATCCCTTGCCTTAAGACACATAGTAACCCTAGCTCCTCACCGCTCCTCGCCCCTCTAAATTGGGTTAACACTCAAATGCTTATGTAGAAAAAGCTGTCTTGGTCGTCCTAGGAGCCAGACACCCCAACCAGAATCAACTTGTTGCAATTGGTATCCCAGCTTGAAGTAGAGCTGACGTGCCTGATAATTATTTTCGAGGACATGGAGATAAAGATCTTGAAATCCCCAAGAGATAGCAATTCGCTCACAGTGCAAGAGCAGTTGTTGGGCAACGCCGCGACGACGATAACTAGAGTGGACAGCGAGGTTCGACAAGTAGAGATAACGAGGACGAGCGCATTGCCAGAATTCATTCAAACGCAACGCCATTTCTACGGTTCCAACTAAATCATTACCACCGCTACCAGTTGCAAAAGCAACTAGACAGATATGCTGCTGTGAGGGGTTAGAGCGGAGCCGATTTTTGAGGTCCTCGTAGATTCCTAAGCGTACTAGTGGATGAGCCCAACCCCAGATACCGTCTGAGGAATGAAAACTATCTGCAAGGATTTCGGCAACACCACTTAGATCAACCGATTGGGCTGCACGGATTTGGATCGGGTGGGTTGACGAACTATGGGATTGACCAGATGCTGACGATTGCCAGCCAGTTGAAGAAGACAAGAGTGTCAAAACGGATGTAGAATACCGATATCCTAAAATCCTAAGCGATTATTGCAACTGCTGTCATAAATGTTTGAAAAACAGCCGATTGATAGCCCTCTGACACACTGCCCAAAAAGGTGATAAAAATGTACCGATCCAATCCTATGTAACACCACCTATGCTTAAGTCAGGTTGATCTTCATCCGACGGCGATCCAGCAGGCAAGCAATGCATGAACTTCCGAGCCAATACTGAGCCAAAAATTCTGGTCGTGTCTGACGCGCCAGATCATCTCCAACAACTCTGCCGCGCTTTGCATCGGGAATGTCAAGTGCTGACAGCAGTTTCAGGTCTGGCAGCACTAGAGGTTCTGGCAAAAGAGGAAAATGTCGCAGCCATAATCTGCAACCAGCACTTACCGTTGATGAGTAGCTTAGAGTTTCTTGGCCTCACAGCTACTCAATATCCTAATACTATAAGGATCGTTTTAACCGACTCTGCTGATGCAGAAGACCTAGTAGAGGCAGTTGAGGCTGGTAAAATCTTCAAATGCATACCTCAGCCATGGAGGTTAGAGGAACTTCAATTAGTGGTGCGTCAAGCCCTAGATGTTTATAAACTTCTGAAGGTTCACACCCAGGAATTACGCCGGACACTCCGCCAAGAATTGCTGCTCAATACCATTACTAGTACAATTCGCAGTGCCTCAGACTATCGGCAAATCCTGCAAACGATTGTAGATACTGTAGGTTACATGCTGCAAACCAGCTACTGTATCTTGCGTCCCTTTCAGGACAACCGGATGGGGGACGAATGTTTTGTCTATCAGCAGCTAAAAAGGGGGCAGGTGAATGATGAAGCAGCCTCTAACTCGTCACCTCCTATCTCTTATCCTTCATCCCTACTAGCACAAACAGTGTGGGAGACACGCGAGGTACAGGTCATTAATGATGTGTCAAAGGACGAGCTATTCCAAGGCAATACTGTAGAGTGCCAACAACGCGTCCGAGCTTACCAGGCAGCTCATATATGCTCTAGCTTGGTAGTACCACTCATTTGTCGACAAGAGCTAATGGCAGTGCTGGCACTACATCAGTGCGAACGGCCACGTCAATGGCTATATGATGAAGTGCGTCTCATATTCATGGTAGCCGCACAAGCAGCCCTCGCTGTCTCTCAAGCACGAGCATATGAACAAATCTCAGCCTTGGCACAGCGGGAAAAGCTGATCAACACAATCACCTGGGCAATTCGGTCTAGCCTCGATCCGCAAGATATCTTCGCTGCCATCACCCAACAGCTAGGGCAAGCGTTAAATGTGGACGGCTGTGCGCTCTCGCTCTGGACAGAAGAAGATGAGTTTGTTCAGTGTGTAGGTTTGTACGCTCGGACCGAATCCTCAACAGTTGGTAGGGATGGACAACCAAAACATCTACCCCAGTCGCACTCTCCCATTGCTGGTAACCCAGTTTTGCAACTACTTTTAAAGACGCAAAAACCAGTTGTGATTGATGACTTGGCAGAACAACCAGAAATGAAGGGGTTGGATTTGCCATTAAAGCCAAGAGCACGAGCACTGTTGGTTGTGCCCTTACTGGCTGATGGTTTGAGCATTGGAAGTATTACGCTGCGCCAAACTCACCAACCTAGGCAGTGGCTCTCAGCAGAGATTGAATTAGCTCAAGCGGTAGCAGCCCAAGCGGCGATCGCAGTACAGCAGTCTCGACTTTATCAAAAGACTCGGGAGCAAGCTGAGCGCCTGCTAGAATTAGACCGACAGAAAACTGAATTTTTCCAAAATATCTCTCATGAGTTCCGCACTCCGCTGACTCTCATGATAGGACCCTTGGAATCGGCTGTCGCTCAGCAGAAAGATTTACCCCAAGAGCAAGCAGTGATCGCCCTGCGTAACTCGCGTCGACTGCTGAGGTTAGTGAATCAATTTCTAGATCTACAGCGACTTGATGCTGGTCGGATGCCAGCAAGTTTTCGTCCTTTTGATTTAGTAGAATTGACCAGCCAGATCTTAGAGTCTTTTCGCCCCTATTGTGAGAACAAAGGGCTACAGCTAGTCACCCAAATGAGACGTTGCCCGCCTGTCTATCTTGACGCGGACAAATTTGATAAGGTGCTTTACAACCTCCTCTCAAACGCCATGAAGTTTACCCCGGCTGGAGGAAAAATTACCGTTAGCGTAGAACCAGCAGGGCAGCGTTGTTTGTTGTCTGTGAGTGATACTGGCATTGGGATTTCTAGAGAACAGATCCCTCAACTATTTGAGCGGTTCCGTCAAACAGAAAGGTCACAGCTCTCTGAGAAAGGGCAACCTCACACGATGGCGGCGTCAGCTAACCCTGCCTATGAAGGTAGTGGTTTGGGACTGGCTTTAGTCAAAGAACTCGTTGAACTTCACAAAGGTCAAATCTCTGTGGAGTCAGTTTATGGTGAAGGCAGCACCTTCAAAGTTTGGCTGCAAACTGGAGTGGCTCATCTCCCGTTTGACCAAGTTTTGACAGTACCCAGACAGGAGGTGCAACTCGATCGAGCTGCCGAAGAGTTAGCAGACTTAGAGATGGTAGATGTAGTGGCAGAGGAGAGTAGGAGAGTAGGAGAGTGGGAGAGTGGGAGAGCGGGAGAAGATAATGCGAGTTTCCCCCCCTTGCCTCCTCGTTCCCTCGCTCCCTCCATTTTGGTAGTAGAGAACAACCCCGATCTGCGGACTTATGTGGCTAATATTCTGTGCCAAATCGGAGGCTACAGCGTCCAGACTGCTCGTAATGGGGTAGAGGGGTTCCATATGGCTCAAATCCATTTACCCGATTTAGTTGTGACGGATTTGATGATGCCTCAGTTGTCAGGGCTAGAAATGACTCGGCTGATTCGAAATGAAGAGCAGTTGAAGAGGATACCAATCATCCTGCTGACAGCGAAAGCTGACGAGGAAACCCGGATTGTGGGGACAGAATGTGGGGCAGATGCCTATCTTGCCAAGCCGTTTAATGAGCGGGAGCTGCTGGCAGCTGTACGCAATCTCCTGGCTTTGAAGGAAAATGAACGACGGGTTTTGGAGTTGAATACTTACCTAACGGAGTCGGTGCTAAAGCGCTTTCTGCCTCCTGTGATGGTACAAAAGGCAGCAGTTGGCGAGCTAACACTCGATCTAAGCCCAGAGCCACGTTTGATCACGATTTTGTTTAGTGACATTGTAGGCTTTACCGAACTCGCAAATACACTAAGATCTCGCCGCATGGCGGAGTTATTAAACGAGTATCTAGAAGCCATGACCAAAGCAGTGTTTGCTAATGGTGGTACGGTGGATAAGTTTATGGGGGATGCCATTTTAGCTATTTTTGGCGCTCCAGAGGAGCTAACGCCTAATGAGCAAACGAGACGAGCGATCGCAACAGCAAGAACTATGCAGAATTCTCTATCTCTACTCAACCAGCGTTGGATTGAGCAAGGTTTAGTAGGAAGGAACTCTAGCAACCCTCCTGTCCAGTTTCGCTGTGGTATTCACCAAGGTACAGCCATAGTAGGTATGTTTGGCAGTACCGAACGCGCCGACTACACAGCAATTGGTCCCAGTGTCAACATTGCCTCACGAATCCAACAAGCTGCCGCTCCTGGTGTTATCCTCGTTTCTGCAACTGTCGCAGACTACCTCCAGGAAGATGAAATCGCTAAATATAGCTCTCTTAAACTCAAAGGGGTTGATGAAACAGTTTTAACTTTCGCGCTGCAACTACAGACTAGCACACCCTCTTCCACCAACCTTCGGGTTAAATCAAAGCCAACGCCGCTTTGAAGGCAAGCAGAAATATTTAATTTTTTTTCTCAAAAATCGAGCTATGATAAGCTAATGTGCAGTTCTACGAAAAGTGTGCGGGCGTAGTTTAGTGGTAAAACCTTAGCCTTCCAAGCTAATGATGCGAGTTCGATTCTCGCCGCCCGCTTCTGTACAATGTCAAACTCGACCCTATTAACTACTTATAAAAATGGTAAAAACAAGAGAGTCTAATCAGGCAACTCTTCAACACTACTGATATTTTCTAACACCAACTCAGGACAGGTGCGCCTAATTAGACCTGTAAGCACCATACCAGGACCAATTTCTACTACCCGCTCAATGCTTTCCTGTACCAATCGCAGAGAAGTCTCCCGCCATCGCACCGAGCCAGTCATCTGACGACTAAGGCGTGCTTTCAAAAGCGCTGCATCAGTTGTAGGAATCGGTTCTGTATTAGAAAGAACTGGCACCTGAGCTGTCTGAAACTGCACTGACTCTAGTAATTCCTGGAACTGGATGGCAGCGGTTGCCATGTAAGGAGAATGAAACGCGCCTGATACGTTCAAACGGACAGCACGTTTGGCTGGTACTTGGGCGATCACAGCTTCCAGAGCATCCGGAGTGCCAGAGACCACAACCTGAGCTGGGCTGTTATCATTAGCTATCACGACATCAGGAGTCTGCTGGATTTGTGTTTGCAACTGGTCGCGATCAAAACCAATTAAAGCCGCCATCATCCCACCAGCAGCGCTATTCATCAACTCTGCCCGTCGCTTAATGAGGCGTAGTCCAGATTGCCAGTCAAAAACACCAGCCACATAGAGAGCAGCATATTCTCCCAGGCTATGACCAGCAACCAATTCAGGCTGCTCCCCCCGTTGCCGCATCAGATCTGCCAGAATGCTTTCTACAACATACATACTAGGCTGGGTGTAGAGCGTACGTGACACTAGTTCTGTCTCATCTTGGCAGACATCCGGCACAGACCAGCCCAGAATTTTCTCAGCCTGTTCAAACTTCTCCTGAGCATAGCTCAGCTCCAACAAATCCACTCCCATACCAACAAACTGAGAACCCTGCCCCGGAAATACCCAAGCCGTCCTACTCATAACCTACTCCCTATCTCCCCATCTCCTCATCACCCCATCACCCCATCCCCTTACCTTCCCCATCGAAAAATCGCCGCTCCCCAGGTCAGACCAGCACCAAAGCCAGAGGCAGCAATGATATCATCTGATTGAATTCGACCTTGTCGCACAGCTTCATCGAGGGCGAGGGGGATCGAAGCAGCAGAGGTATTGCCATATTGGGCAAGATTGCTAATCACTTTGTGTTCTGGAATATTTAGTCGCTGAGCTATGGCGTCGAGAATCCGTTGGTTAGCTTGATGCAATAGCAGCCAGTCTATTTGGTCAACACTTATGTTGGCGCGAAATAAGGCTTTATCAATGACTTCTGGTACTCGTTGTAAGGCAAAGCGATAGACCTCTTGACCATTCATTGTAATCGGTTGATAAGTACCCTTACCTACATCAAAACCCTCAAGGAGTCGTTGAGACTGAGCTTTATAGGCGAGCTTGAGGCACTGGTTTTGCGTACCGTCGCTCCTAAGTTCAAATCCCAGTAAGCGATCGCTCGCCGCTGCCTGTAACACCACTGCCCCAGCACCATCTCCAAAGAGTACGCAAGTCCTGCGGTCTTCCCAGTCTACCCAGCGAGAAAGGATATCTGCTCCAATCAGGAGGATGTTCTGGTACAAGCCAGTTCTAATGTACTGAGCAGCAGTCACCAGTCCAAATATAAAGCCAGAACAAGCTGCTGTTAAGTCAAAAGTGACAGCTTTGACTGCTCCCAGCTGAGCTTGAATTTCACTAGCACTACCAAATAAGTCGTCAGGAGTTGAGGTTGCCAAGATAATGAGATCGAGATCGTCTGGTGTGATTCCAGCCATTGCGAGCGCACCCCGACTAGCGATGGTGGCAATTGTACTCAAGGACTCAGAGCCTGTTGCCAGACGTCTTTCCCGAATCCCCGTGCGCGACACAATCCACTCATCCGAAGTCTCAACTAGCTGACTCATTCCCTGGTTATCCAGAGAAGCTACTGGTGTTGCTGAGCCACTGCCGATAATTGCTACCCCTGAATTTTGCAATTCTTTTCTCCACTGATTGCTGACATTCTTCAGCTTTGCTCTACACCCTTTCGGATTGCTGATCGCTTTGATATTGTGACTGAATTCGCTCTAGAACGCGGTTGTCGATGGCTTCTTTCGCCAAACGAATCGCATTAAAGATGGCTGGCGCTTGAGAACTACCATGACTGATAATACAAATTCCTGCCACCCCTAACAGCAAGCCCCCACCACGTTCAGCATGGTCAATGCGCTGCTTGATCCGCCTCAGATTCGGTTTCAAGAGTGCTGTACCCAACTGACCGTTTAATCCCTGGGGTAGCTCTTCCCGCAAGATTTGAAGCGCCACCTCACCTACGGCTTCAGCAAATTTCAACAGGACGTTGCCAACAAAGCCATCGCAGACGATAACATCGAAGCGACCTGAGAGGACATCACGACCCTCGGCATTGCCAATGAAGGCAATTTGGGAATTTTCTTGCAGTAGCTGGTAAGTACGTTTGGCTAAGTCATTGCCCTTAGAGTCTTCCTCCCCTATATTCAAAAGTCCTACCTTAGGCTCTGAGATTCCCAGGACATACTGACTGTAAATTGTTCCCATGGCCGCAAACTGGTCCAAAAATTCTGGACGACAATCAACATTCGCACCAACATCCAGGATTAGCACGGGTTTGCTAGCAACTATAGTAGGAAGCACTGCGCCAATCGCCGGACGTTCAATTCCTGGTAGTCGTCCCAACCTGAAATTGGCAGCTGCCATAGCAGCACCAGAGTGCCCCGCTGAAACTACAGCTTCTGCCCGCTTTTGCTTCACCAAATCCATAGCTACATTGATTGAAGCCCTAGGTTTACGCCTAACGCCGCGTATAGGCTCCTCATCCATAGCGATCGCTTCTTCAGCGGGTACAATCTCCAATTGCCGCAGGTTAGCCTGTTGTGGCAGAGCTGCTTCAATCTGCTGGGGATCTCCCACCAGCAGCACTTCTACACCTAATTCCTCCCGTGTCCGCAGGGCACCAGTCACGATTTCGGCAGGGGCATAATCCCCACCCATTGCATCGAT